>NZ_JBQSWX010000011.1:0-95180 GCF_052377615.1 Arthrobacter sp. AOP36-A1-22 | reverse complement strand
GGCCCGCCCGGCGCCCCCGCGGGGGGTCAACGGGGGGGATGTGCGGGGGGGGCCCCGGGGGCCCCCCGGCGGCCCCCACCACTGTCGGGACCCTACCGGGCCCGGAGGCGCTTAGGACGCATTGACCTGGGAGAACTGCTGACGTTCCTTGGTGAACTGCGGTGCCCCGGTGCGGGTGCGCTTCAGTTCGAAGAAGTACGGGAACGAGGCCAGGGTCACGGAGGCGTCGAAGAGGCGTCCGGCTTCCTCCCCCGAGGGGATCTCGGTGATGACCGGTCCGAAGAAGGCGGTGCCGTTCAGCGCGACGACCGGGGTACCGACCTCCTGGCCCACCAGGGAGATACCCTGCTCGTGGCTGGCCCGCAGGGCCGCATCATGCTCGTCGTTGGCGCCGGCCTGGGCCAGCTCGGCGGGCAGCCCGACACGCTCCAGCGCGCGGGTGATGACCTCGGCGAAGTCCTGGATTCCGGCATAGTGGATGAGTTCACCCATGGCCGTGTAGAGCTCGCCGACGACTTCCTGTCCGTGGGCTTCCGCGGCGGCGATGACGACCCGTACCGGGGCCCACGCGCTGCTCAGTCCCTTAGGGAATTCGCGTTCGACATCTTTGTCCTCGTTCAGGACGGCCAGGCTCATGACATGCCATTGGACTTCGATGTCACGGACCTTCTCCACTTCGAGGATCCATCGCGAGGTGGCCCAGGCGAAGGGGCAAAGCGGGTCGAACCAGAAATCTACGGCCGTGGTCTCGGACAAGGTGTTCCTCCTGAAATCGGTGCATGAACTCGGTGCCGACCCATGACGAGCCTGCCCCGCATTCGGTACAACGACCGGATCAGGCGGACTTATTCCGTCGTTTATTCACTACTTCGGCAGAAATGAGCGTCGGTTCACTCACCCGGGCCACCACTTCGGCGTTGATGACGACCTCGGCGATGTCCTCGCGGCCGGGCAGATCGAACATGATCGATCCCAGGGTCTCCTCGAGGATGGCCCGCAGCCCACGGGCCCCGGTGCCGCGCTCCAACGCCAGATCGGCGATGGCTTCGAGGGCATCGAGTTCGAAGGTCAGTTCCACACCATCGAGGCGGAACATCTTCTGGTACTGCTTCACCAGGGCGTTCTTCGGCTCGGTCAGGATCTTGATCAGGGCCTCGCGGTCCAGGTTCTCCACGGTGGCGATGACCGGCAGGCGCCCGATGAACTCGGGGATCAGACCGAATTTGAGCAGGTCCTCGGGGCGGACATCGGAGTACTTGGCATCCTCGGAGTTCAGTGCGGTCAGCGGCGCCCCGAATCCGATCCCCTTCTGCCCGGCCCGGGAGCCGATGATCTCCTCGAGACCGCCGAAGGCCCCGGCCACGATGAACAGCACGTTCGACGTGTCGATCTGGATGAACTCCTGGTGTGGATGCTTGCGCCCACCCTGGGGCGGGACCGAGGCCACGGTTCCTTCGAGGATCTTCAACAGTGCCTGCTGCACCCCCTCCCCGGACACGTCACGGGTGATGGAGGGGTTCTCGGATTTACGCGAGATCTTGTCGATCTCGTCGATGTAGATGATGCCCTGCTCGGCCTTCTTCACATCGAAGTCCGCGGCCTGCAGGAGCTTGAGCAGGATGTTCTCGACATCCTCACCGACGTAGCCGGCTTCGGTCAGGGCGGTGGCGTCGGCGGCGGCGAAGGGCACATTCAGCCGGCGCGCCATCGTCTGGGCGAGGTAGGTCTTGCCGCAACCGGTGGGCCCGATGAGCAGGATGTTGGACTTGGAGACCTCGACGTCATCCAGGGCATCCACGTCGCCCAGCTGGGCCGCTGCCGTGGAGCCGGTCCCCGATTGGATGCGCTTATAGTGGTTGTACACCGCGACCGACAGCGAACGCTTGGCGCCCTCCTGGCCGATGACATATTCCTGCAGGGAGTCGAAGATCTCGCGGGGACGCGGCAGTTCGAAGTCGGGACCGGCCTCGATCTCGGCCAGCTCCTCCTCCATCAACTCGTTGCACAGCTCGATGCACTCGGTGCAGATGTAAACGCCTGGACCGGCGATGAGCTTGCGGACCTGCTTCTGGCTTTTGCCGCAGAACGAACACTTCAGCAGGTCGGAGCTTTCACCCATACGAGCCATGGTGTTCTTCCCCTAACGTGTTACAGAAACCACACGGCGGACGCCGCATGATGATGTCTAGCTACAACTCTAGGTGAGTTGCCCGACAGAATAGGTGACCGGACGGCCCGTGGTGCGAAAAACCTACGGGACGCCCGGTCACGGCAGCCATCATCGACTACTTGTTGATGGCCTGCTGCTTGATCTTGCGGGGGCTGAGCACCTCGTCGATCAAACCGTATTCCTTGGCCTCGTAGGCGGTCATGAACAGATCGCGTTCGATGTCGTTGCCGACCTGCTCGGGGCTCTTGTGGCTCTGCTCGGACAGCGTGGTCTCCAACCAGGTCCGCATGCGCATGACCTCTTCGGCCTGGATCTGCAGATCGGTGGCCGTGCCGCGTTCCCCGCCGCCCATGGCCGGCTGGTGGATCAGCACGCGCGCGTTGGGCAGTGCCAGGCGCTTGCCGGGGGCACCGGCGGCCAGCAGGACCGCAGCGGCGCTGGCCGCCTGGCCGAGGCAGACGGTCTGGATCTCGGGACGGATGAACATCATCGTGTCGTAGATCGCCGTCATGGCGGTGAAGGACCCGCCCGGTGAGTTGATGTACAAGGTGATGTCACGCTCGGGGTCCATGGACTCCAGGACCAGCAGCTGGGCCATCACGTCGTCGGCCGATGCGTCATCGACCTGGGTGCCGAGGAAGACGATGCGGTCTTCGAACAGCTTGGCGTAGGGGTCCTGGCGCTTGAAGCCGTAGGGGGTGCGCTCTTCGAATGAAGGGAGGATGTAGCGGGCGGACGGCATTTCGCCAGCGGTGCCTTCGTTGCCGGTGTAATTCATGTTCTTCTCCTGGGGGGGGTCTGTGGGGATGCTCGTCGGCTGGGTGGCTAGTTCTTGACTCCGCCGCCGCCGGAGACCGTCACGGAGTTCACGGCGATGTGGTCGAAGAAGCCGTACTCCAGGGCCTCGGGGGCCGTGAACCACTTATCGCGGTCGTTGTCCTTGAGGATCGTTTCCAGCGTCTGTCCGGTCTGTTCGGCGGTGAGCTCGGACATGACCTTCTTCATGTGCAGGATCAGTTCGGCCTGGATCCGGATATCGGAGGCCGTGCCGCCGATGCCGCCGGAGGGCTGGTGCATCAGGATCCGTGCGTTCGGGGTCGCGTAACGCTTGCCCTTGGTGCCCGAAGAGAGCAGGAACTGCCCCATCGAGGCGGCCAGCCCGGTGGCCACGGTCACGACGTCGTTCGGGATGTAGTTCATCGTGTCGAAGATCGCCATGCCGGCGGTGATGGAACCACCCGGTGAGTTGATGTACAGGAAGATGTCCTTATCCGGGTCCTCCGCGGAGAGCAGCAGCAACTGGGAGGAGATGGCATTGGCCGACTCGTCGCTCACCTCCGTGCCGAGCCAGATGATGCGCTCCTTCAGGAGTCGGTTGTAGATGTAGTCCTCGCGACTGGCTGCATCGACCGAGGCCATCTTCGGGGTGTGGGATTCCGTCGTCATTTTCGAATACCTCTCCATGGGTGCCATGCGACGTGGCTCTTCCGGCCACGTACGGTAGCGCTTGCTTTCCTTGACACTACTGCAGTCACAACACGCGCCGCGCCCGCGATCATTCGCTGTTCGCTGATGGCGCATACCCCCGGCGGGGGCCCATCGCCCGTGGCTTAACTGCTGGTGCCTTCGGCTTAAAAAACGACGGCGGGGCCGCCTGCATGAGACGGTCCCGCCGGTGCAACCGGGAAGGGTTGCCGTGGTTTCGTGTGGCTACTCGGCCGATTCCGCCGAAGCGGAGGAGGCCGAGGATTCGGAGGACGCCGAGGACTCGTCCTCTTCGCCGGCCGGGCGGACGAAGTCGGTCAGGTCAACGTCCTTGCCGTCGGTATCGGTGACCTTGGCCAGTTCCAGGACCTTGGCCAGTGCCTTGCGGCGGCGGACCTCACCGATCATCATCGGCACCTGGCCGGCACTGTCGAGCATCTGGGCGAACTGGTTCGGGTCCATGCCGTACTGGCTGGAGCTCTGGACGATGTAGTCGATGAGCTCGGACTGCTCGACACCGACCTCTTCCTTTTCGGCGATCTCGTCGAGGATGACCTCGTTCTGGAACGCCCGCTCGGTGTTGGTCTTGACCTCGGCGCGGTGCTCGGCGGTGTCGTGCTCTTCACCGGGGTTCTCGTTGCCCTGGGCGAAGTGCTGCTCGACCTGCTCGTCGATGACCGACTCGGGGACCGGCACGCTGACCAGCTCGGTCAGCTTGTCCATGACCTTGTCGCGGGCCTGGACCCCCTGGTCGACGAGCTTGGACTCGGCGGCCTTCTGGGTCAGGTCCTCGCGGAGTTCGCCGATGGTGTCGAACTCGGAGGCCAGCTGGGCGAACTCGTCATCGGCGGTCGGGAGTTCGCGCTCCTTGACGGCCTTGACGATGACCTTGACCTGGGCGGTCTCCCCGGCATGCTCGCCGCCGGCGAGCTTGGTCTCGAACGTGGCATCCTCGTCGGCGGACAGGCCGGTGACGGCCTCGTCGAGGCCTTCAAGCATGGTGCCGGAACCCACCTGGTAGGACAGATCGGTGGCGGCGTCGACCTCCGTGTCCTCCACCGTGGCGGTGAGGTCCAAGGTGATGAAGTCCTGGTCGGCGGCGGGGCGCTCGACGTTCTTCAGCGTGCCGAAGCGGCCGCGCAGTTCGTCCATGGCGGTCTCGACGTCGGCGTCGGTGGCCTCGACGGCGTCGACCTGGACCTCCAGGCCGGTGTACTCCGGCAGCTCGATCTTCGGGCGGATGTCCACCTGGACATCGAAGACCAGGTTGCCCTCGGTGGCCGTCGGCTCCGGGACCTCGGTGATCTCGACCTCGGGGCGGGACAGCGGGACGATCTCCGTCTCGCGGACCGCTTCCTGGTAGAACTCGTTGAGCCCTTCATTGATGGCCGTCTCCAGCACATAGCCGCGGCCGACACGCTGGTCGATCAGGCGGTTCGGGACCTTGCCCTTGCGGAAGCCGGGAACATTGATCTGCTCCGCGATGGACTTGTAGGCCGCGTCGATGTTCGGCTGCAATTCGGTGAGGGGAACCTCGACATTGAGCTTGACCCGGGTGGGCGTGAGGTTTTCGACGGCGCTCTTCACTACGTAGCTCTCCTGAATGATCTGGGCTATAAAGACACTGCACACTCGTCCCCGATGTGGAGCTGACGGGGCTGAAGGTTCAGAGTCGGGGTGACAGGAGTTGAACCTGCGACCTCACGCTCCCAAAGCGCGCGCTCTACCAAGCTGAGCTACACCCCGATTGGTGCAGAGGCTAGTTTACGCAGAATCGACGCGGAACAACTAATTGCTGACAAGCTCCGGGGCCCACCATGGCGCGGGCCCGTCCCTACTGGTCGTCGGCGATCTGCGAGACCGGTTGCCGAATGATCCATTCGTCACTGGGCAAACGGTCCATGTAGTAGAACCCGCCCACCGCGGATGCACGATTCGGTGGGGCCTCCGGATGGTAGTTCAGCACCAGTCCCCGACGCTGCAACCAATCCAGCCAGGCGTGCAGGGCGTGGACCTGCTCATCGGGAACGTCCCGGCCTGCCCGCTGGCGCAGCAGGACCCGGATATGGGCCATCACGGCGCTGCGATGATGCTCGGACTCCACGGTCCAGGGCAGGATGTCGCGGTAGGAAGGCCGTCCCGCGGGGGCCTGGCCCCGGTCCAGGGCCCGCTGGACGCCGGCCGCAGTGACCCCGTAGCGCTCGGCGATCTGCTCGATGGTCACTCCCAGCTCGCTGAGTCCCCGCAGGATCCGAAGATCCGGCACTTTCCTGGGTCCGCCCAATTTCCACCCCCATGCCCCGCCGTCCGGGGCCTCGTCACGACGTCGGATCCCGACCTTTCGAGCATGCGCCGCCCGGGGACCGGCGTCAATTTTGCCGTGCTCCGGACCCACTGCTAATGTGGTCCAAGCAACGGGCCGCAAGGCCCGTCTTTGCGGGGATGTAGCTTAATGGTAAAGCCTCAGTCTTCCAAACTGATGACGCGGGTTCGATTCCCGTCATCCCCTCCGCATGCGTCGGGCCGCCCCAGGGCGGCCCTTCGTCGTTAAGGGGCGCGGAACGGGGTGCTAGTGTCCGGCCATGCGCATCTACGTTCCCGGGGCCAACCGCACCGGCAGGGCCGCCTGGCCGAAGTCCACCGATGACGAGGGACTGTACGTCTCCTTCGCCCCGGACTCACCCGTGGAGCAGCGGGCCACCCTTCTGGGACAGCTGAGGACAACGGAGCCCGGCACGGTCATCGCCCATTCGTTGGGGGCCGCTCCGACCTTGCTGGCCATCGCCGCCGGGACACTGCGTCCGGCGCGGCTGGTCCTGGTCGAACCGGCGCTCTTCGACCTCATCCGTGGCACCGCATCCGTGGAAGAGCACATCGCGGTCATGACCCGGGCCCGGAAAAAGGCCGCCGAGGGCGATCTCTTCGGCTATTGGGCGCTAGTGAAGCCCCGGCTGTTCGGCGGGCCCGCACTGGCAGCGGATTGGCCGCAGGACGAGCCCCACGCCCGTCGGTTCAGCACCCTTCCACCACCGTGGGGACACGACATCAGCCCGGACCTGATCGAGGCGCTACCCACCCTGGTGCTCAGCGGTGGGTGGAACGAGCATTACGAGGCCGTCGCCGAGGTCCTGGCCCGGCAGGGGGCCGGGCACCGGATCCTGCCCGGCAGCGGGCACCGGGCCCAGGACGATCCGGGATTCGAGGCACTGATCGCCTCCTTTGAACAGCTCACGGCCGGCTGAAGCCGCGATCCTCCGGCCGGATCAGGGCACCCGACGGGTCGGGGCTTGGCAGCCGGGGCACCAGTAGAGCTTGCGTGCCGCCAGTTCGGCCAGCCCGATCGGGGTGCCGCAGATCAGGCATGGCCGACCCTGGCGCTGGTAGGTGTAATAGGCATGATCGGGCCAGACCGGGGCCTCGGGATCGCTGCGGTCCCGGACCCGGGTGGTGATGATGCGGCCATCCCTGACCCCATCGGCCATCATCGCGCAGATATCGGCCCACAGCGCACGCAGGGCCGGAACCGGGACATCGCGGCCGCGCATCCATGGATCCAGTCCGGCCCTGAACAGTGCTTCGGCCCGGTAGATGTTCCCGACCCCGGCGATCAGCGACTGGTTCATCAAGGCCGCGGCGATGACGGTGCCCGTGGCCCCGATCCGGCCAACGAATTCCTCTTCCCCCGCAGCGGTATCAGCCCCCAACGGGTCAGGTCCCAGGCGCCACCGAACCGCTTCGGCCTCCGGGATGGTCAGGACCTCGCAGACCGAGGGCCCCCGCAGGTCGGCCCAGCCGTGGGCGGAGACCAGGCGCATCCTGACCTGGCCCACCGGGGCGGGAGGGCCGTCGTAGGCGGCGGGAGCCTCGTCGTCGTACGCTTCCTTTTCGCCGATCCTCCGGGGTGCCCCGATGCTTGAGGCACCCCGGAACGTCTGGTCCCCTCCGAAGCCGAAGGCCCCGTAGAGGCCCAGGTGCACCCGCAGGATCCGTTCGCCGGAGAACCGGGCGAAGAGCTGCTTGCCGTGGGCCGTGGCCTCCAGGAGTTCATGGCCGTCCAACAGTGCAGCCCCGGCGGCGAACCGTCCCTGCGGGCTGGAGACCTGTAGCACCTGTCCGGCGAAGACGTCGTCCAGCTGGCGGGCCAGCCGGTGGACGGAGTGCCCCTCGGGCACCCCTAGTGCTCCAGCTGGCCGGTGGTTTCGTAGGCACCGATCTGCTGGATCCGCCGGATATGGCGTTCGTCCTCGCTGAATGGTTCGGCCAGGAACGCATCGATCAGTCCGGTGGCCTCCTCCAGGCTGTGCTGGCGGCCGCCGACGGCGACGATATTGGCGTCGTTGTGCTGGCGGGCCAACCGGGCGGTGTCCAGGTTCCAGGCCAATGCGGCCCGGATGCCCTTGACCTTGTTGGCGGCGATCTGTTCGCCGTTGCCCGAACCGCCCAGCACGATCCCCAACGAATCCAGCCCGCGGGCCCGTTCGGCGGCGACCGCTTCGGCGGCGTTGATGCAGAATCCCGGGTAGTCGTCCTCGGCGTCGTAGGAGGTCGGGCCGTGGTCCACGACGTCGTGGCCAGCACTGCGCAGATGCGCCACGAGGTGGGCACTGAGCTCGAGTCCGGCATGGTCGGTGGCAATATGAACGCGCATGGTGTCCTTCGGGTCATCCGTGGCAGGGGAACATTTCCCACCTTACAAGGGGGCGACGACCTCGATCCACAGCGGGCCTGCTCCCGTGGCCACCCGGTCGGTCGCGGTGAGCGTGCCGTCCTGGGCGGAAATCCCATAGGCACTGAGGTGGCCCGAGAGTTCCCCGCAGACCAGCAGGTGGTCCCCGCCGGCATCCACGCCGGCCCCGCGGGGCTGCTGCTCGGTGTCGGTGGTGCGCAGGTAGTCCAACATGCCGGTGTCCGGGTCGATGGAGAAGGTGGAGATCGTCGAGGTCGACCGCTCGGTGGTGAACAGGAACCTGCCCCGTCCCCCGATGCGGATATCGGCGCACCAGATGGCGTCGGGGCCGGGCACCGGGCCACCGGGGTGGCGGGCGAAGCCCGGGATCAGGCCCAGGGAGGCCGGGACGGAGTCGATGCGTTGGATCTCGGTCAGGGCCCCGGAGACAGCGTCCCGCTCATGGACGGCGACCTCCCCGGACATCTCGTGGATGACATAGACCCGCGAGGCATCCGCGTTGAAGAGCAGGTGGCGTGGGCCGGAGCCGGTGGGGGCCTCGACGGAACCGACCAGTGTCAGTTCCCCCGGCGCCACCGCATACCAGACGACCCGGTCGCTGCCCAGGGAGGCCGCGTAGACGTAGCGGCCGTCGGGGGATGCCCGCACGCTATGGGCCTTCTCCCCCGGGCTGGGTGCCTGGACCGCGTCACCGACCGGAAGCCCCTGGTCGTCCAGCGCCACGGAGTTCACCGCGTCCTGGTGGTAGGAGGCACTGCGGACCGTCCCTCCGTCGGCATCGAGGCTGATGTAGGCCGTGTTGTCCGCCAACTGCACGCTCGCGGTCTCGCCGAGCCGGCCGGTGGAGGAATCGATGCGCAGCGCGGTGAGCCTGGGGGGCTTGCTGGAGGCCCCGGCGTAGAGCAGCCCGAGTTCCCGATTGGAGGCCAGTGACCGCACCCCGTCCACGGGCACCGGCCCACCGGCGGGGCCGAAGGTTCCTGCCCCGGGATCGAAGGCGAAGGTCTCGACGGTTCCGGCCTTGGCGCAGCCAACGTAGACATGGGTCTGGTTCACGGTGCTTCTCCTGGTCATCGACGCGGGGGGATGCGGGACGGATCCCGTCCACCGATCCTATCCGGCCCGTCCCCGGCGCGGACATGGGCCCCGGCGCCCCTGGCCGGGTCGGATGGCCCCAGGTAGCGCCATCCCGCCCATTAAGTGAGACAATAACCGTAATGTTCAGGAATCGCTTCAGATATCCGCGCTCTCTGGACCGCCATCAACCGCGAAAGACAAACAGGGAGGCATCACCGTGCCAGGATTGAATCTCACCCGCGACGAAGCGCGCGAACGCGCCGGATTGGTCACCGTCGAGAGCTACGACATCGAACTGGATCTCACCCGGGGCGAGAAGGTGTTCGGGTCCACCACGACCGTGAACTTCGAGGCGACCGCCGGGGCCGACACGTTCATCGATGCGGTCACCGACACCGTCCACTCGGTCACGCTCAACGGGGTGGAGCTGGATCCGGGGACGGTCAGCGACGGCGTCCGCATCCAGTTGCCCGGTCTGGCCGCACGCAATGAGCTGCGCATCGTCGCCGATGCCCTGTACATGAACACCGGTGAGGGCCTGCACCGTTTCGTGGACCCGGTCGACGACGAGGTCTACCTGTACTCGCAGTTCGAGGTACCCGACGCCCGGCGCATGTTCGCCGTCTTCGAGCAGCCCGACCTGAAGGCGGCGTTCTCCTTCACCGTCACCGCCCCCGACTACTGGGACCTCATCTCCAACTCCCCCACCCCCACGCCCTCGCCCGCCGGGGACGGGAAAGCCACCTGGGCCTTCTCCCGCACCGCACGGATCTCGTCCTACATCACCGCGCTGATCGCCGGGCCCTATGAGGCGGTGCGCAGCGAATTGACCAGTTCCGACGGGCGGACCATCCCGTTGGGCGTCTTCGCCCGCAAGTCGATCATGGAACACCTGGATGCGGAGAACATCTTCACCCTGACCCGCCAGGGCTTCGAGTTCTACGAGGAGCAGTTCGGCACCCCGTACCCGTTCGAGAAGTACGATCAGCTCTTCGTCCCGGAGTTCAACGCCGGGGCCATGGAAAACGCCGGGGCCGTCACGTTCCTGGAGTCCTACGTCTTCAGGTCCCGCCCCACCGATGCCATGGTCGAACGCCGGGCGATCACCATCCTGCACGAACTGGCCCATATGTGGTTCGGGGACCTGGTGACCATGCGCTGGTGGAACGACTTGTGGCTCAACGAGTCCTTCGCGGAATTCATGTCGGCCCTGGCCGCTGCGGAGAACACCGAGTTCAGCCAGGCCTGGACCACCTTCTCCTCGATGGAGAAGTCCTGGGCCTACCGACAGGACCAGTTGCCCTCCACCCACCCGATCAAGGCCGACATCAACGACCTGCAGGACGTGCAGGTCAACTTCGACGGGATCACCTACGCCAAGGGCGCCTCCGTACTGCGCCAGCTGGTGGCCTGGGTCGGCCAGCAGGAGTTCATGGCGGGGGTGCGCGAATACTTCGCCAAGCACGCCTACTCCAACACCGAGCTGGCCGACCTGATGCGCGAACTCGAGGCCTCCAGCGGCCGCGACCTCTCCGAATGGACCCGCCTATGGCTCGAAACGGCAGGGGTCAACAAGCTTGAAGCCGAGATCGCCACCGACGACGACGGCACCATCACGTCCTTCGCCGTCGTGCAATCGGCCACCGAGTCCCACCCCACCATCCGCCCCCACCGGGCCGCGGTGGGATTCTACGACCTGAACGACGCCGGCCAGCTGGTGCGCACCCACCGCCAGGAACTCGATGTGGCCGGGGAACGCACCGACGTCGAGGCCCTCGTGGGCAGGAAGCGCCCGGACCTGGTGCTGGTCAACGACGACGATCTGGCCTATGCCAAGATCCGTCTGGACCCCGCCTCGCTGCAGGTCGCGATGAAGCACCTGAAGGACTTCGAGGATTCCCTGCCCAGGACCCTGGTCTGGGGTTCGGCCTGGGACGCCGCCCGCGACGCCGAGACCCCGGCGCGTGAATTCGTTGAGCTGGTGCTGCGCAACATCGGCCACGAGTCCGATTCCTCGGTGGTCCTGGTCATCCTGGGCCAGCTGAACACGGTCCTGGACTACTACGTACGCGAGGAGGACCGCGAGCGGATCGGCGACCAGGCTGCCGACCGGCTGTGGGTGCTGGCCCGCGAGGCCGAATCCGGTTCGGATAAGCAGCTGCAGTTCGTGAAGGCCTTCGCCTCCCGGTCGCACACCGCCGACCAGCTGGACACGGTCGCGGCCTTGTTCACCGGCGAACAGAAGCTCGACGGACTGCAGGTCGACGCCGATCTGCGCTGGCACCTGCTGACCGCGCTGGTCGCCGGTGGGCGGGCCGCCGCCGCGGACATCGCGGCAGAACTCACCGCCGACGACACGGCCAACGGGCGGTTGGCCGCCGAAGTGGCGCGGGCCGCCATCCCGACGGCCGCCTCGAAGCTGGCCACCTGGGAGGCCATCATCGATGGCGGAGAGCTGTCCAACACCCATCAGCGCTCGGCGATCACCGGTTTCAAGCGGGCCCATGATCCCGCCCTGCTGGAACCGTTCGTGGAGAAGTACTTCCAGACCATCCAGGGGGTCTGGGAGTCCAAGAGCTGGGAGATCGCCCAACAGATCATCGTCGGGTTGTTCCCCATGGCCCAGACCAGCAAGGCCACGCTGGAAGCCACCGATGCCTTCCTGGAGCAGCTGGGCACCGGCAGCCCTGCACTGCGCCGGATGCTGGTGGAAAGCCGCGATGCGATGGTCCGGGCCCTGGCCGCCCAGGCCGTGGATGGCTAGGGCCCTGACTGGTTGATGCACTGATCCCCCGGGTCCCGGCTCCCCACGGAGCCGGGACCCGGGACGTTAATCGCCCGGGAATTCGGGCCTACAGTGGTGCCATGGATCCGAATCTGCATCAGTACCAGGTCGATGTCCAGTGGACGGGAAATCGCGGGACCGGGACCACCGGCCATCGCGATTACGGCAGGGAACATCTCCTGCGGGTGGACGGTCTGCCGGATCTTCCCGGCACCGCCGATCCCACCTTCCACGGTGACCCCGATCGGTGGAACCCCGAACAACTGCTGCTCGGCGCCCTGGCCCAATGCCATATGTTGTCCTACTTCCATGTGGCGGTGAAACATTCGGTGGCGGTGACCGGATACACGGACGCCGCCACCGGGACGCTGCGCCTGAACCGTGACGGCAGCGGCGAATTCACCCAGGTCCTGCTCCGGCCGCGCATCGTTCTGGCCGATGAGTCCCAGCGGGACCTGGCCGACACGCTGCATGAGAAGGCCCACCGGTTGTGCTTCATCGCCCGGTCGGTGAACTTCCCGGTCCTCAACCGGCCCGAAGCACCCTAGCCATGGGCACCGGGCTCGGGGAGTTGATCATCTCCCGGTTGGCGGCCGCCGCCGATCCGGTCGCGGCGGATGCCATGCAGCACTATATGAAGACCGACATGGAGTTCTTCGGCGTCCGGGCCCCCGTCGTCCAGCGGATCGTGCGCGACTCGGTGCGTGAATCCGGGGTCGGCCGGTGGGAGGAACTGCTCGGCTCGGCCCGCGGACTCTGGGAGGGCGCGCGGTATCGCGAGCAGTGGTATGCCGCCCAACAACTCACCGGGTACCGGTCCTGCCGGGGCAGGCTCGAGTTCCTCGACCTGTTCGAGGACATGGTCGTCGACGGCGCCTGGTGGGACATCGTGGATCAGTACCACCGCCGGTTCGCCGACCTCCTGGCGCAGCATCGCGGGCAGGTTGATCCACTGGTGCGCGCCTGGGCGGTGGATCCGAACCATTGGAAGCGTCGCCTGGCGATCATCACCCAGCTCAGCGCGAAGGAGGCCACCGACGTCGGCCTGCTGGAAGCGGCCATCGTGGCGAATATGAACGAACAGGATTTCTTCCTCCGCAAGGCCATCGGGTGGGCCCTGCGCGAATACGCCAAAACCGATCCGGCATGGGTACGCGCCTTCGTGGCCGGGCATCGGCAGGAACTCTCGGGCCTGAGCCAACGAGAAGCCCTGAAGCACCTGCGTATTCGATAGTGTGGAGGAGGCTGGACCGTGCCAGCCGTGGAAGGAAACAACTCGTGAGCGACCAGCAGAACCAGCAAGGCGGGCCCGTCCGTCTGCCCGGAGGGGAATCCTTGGGCATCCATGTCGGACAAGCGCGCCCGTTGTCCTCCCCCTCGGTGTCCCCTGCGGCCCCGGGCGGGCAGTCCGGGGACGGCGACACCTCCCCGCAGGGCCCTGATCGATTCGGCGGGACGACCCCGGCCTCCGCCGACCGGGGCGACCACGAGGACCTCTCCCCCTATCTGGGGACCTTCTACGCCGAGGTCGGCGGCTCCAGGACGTTCCAGCGGCTGACCGAGTTCTTCTACGAGTCCGTCGCCAATGATGCCGAGTTCAGGTCGATCTACCCCGAGGAGGATCTGAAGCCGGCAGCCATCCGCCTGCAGTTGTTCCTCGAGCAGTACTGGGGTGGCCCGACCACCTACAGCCAGCTGCGCGGGCATCCGCGGCTGCGGATGCGCCACGTCCCCTACACCGTGGACACCGCGGCCCGGGACACCTGGCTGGCCCATATGCGTCATGCCCTGGACCGGATCGCGTTGCCACCGCTGCAGGATGCCACGATCTGGGACTACTTCGACCGGGCGGCCCGTTCGCTGCAGAACGCCGCCGACCGCTAGGAGCCCTGCCCACCGCAGCCTAGACCGCCGCGGGAACCGACGCCCTGTGGGCCGTGAGCACGAAGAACAGTGCGGCGGCTCCGAGGGTAAGCAGGGGCCACACCAGCAACGGCACGCCCAGCCCGAGGGCATCGGCGAGCAGCCCTCCCCCGACGGCCGCCAGCGGCACGGAGCCCATGGTGATCGTGCGTTGGGCGGCACTGGTCCGGCCCAGCGAGGTGGCCGAGACGGCATTGGCGGTGAAGGCCGCCCCGGCGATATTGGTCACCGTCAGGGTGGCCGCCCAGCAGACCTCGAAGGCCAGCAGCAGCACCACGGCCGCCCCGGGCCACAGATACGCGGCCAGCGAGAGAGCTGCCACGACCGCCTGGAGGACCGCACCCCAGCCGAACAGGCGCCTCAAGGAGACCCGACGCACCATCGCCGGCGCCACGAAGGTGGCCGTCAACGCCGCCGCCGCCGCCACGGTCCCCAGGATCCCGTAGAAACCCATGCCCAGCCCCAAGGTCCGCAGGATCAGGATCGGTTGGATCGAACTACCGATGGCCAGCCCGATATTGCCGGCAGCCGTCAGCAGGGTGATTCCCAGCAGGACCCTGTTGCGCAGCAATACCGCGAAACCGTGGCCGGCCCCGAGGGCAAGGACCTTCGCCGCCCCGGCCGGGTTGCCGGCTGCCGACGGGGCGCGTGCCGGCCGCACCCGGCCGGGTCCCTTCCTCACCAGGGGGAGCATTGCCGCCACCGCCAGGGCGAAGAAGGCGGTGGACAGGGCCAAGGCGGGCGCGCCGCCCCACAGCGCGATGAGCGCACCGGTCACTCCGGGAAAGATGATTCCGGCAGCCCGGTCGACCGAAGCCATCGTGGCAATGACCTGGGCGATGCCCCTCGTGTCACGGGTCAATCCCGGAACGATGGTCGTCTGCGCGTTTTCGGAGGCCACGGTCAGGATCCCTGTCACCGTCACGGCGACCATGGCGGCCACGGTGCCCAGCTGACCGGTCAGGAACAGGATCAGGACGGTCCCCGATCCCAGCAGTTTGGCCACTAGATGTACTCGGCCGGGACCCGTGCGGCGCCGACACGGTCCACGAGCATGCCCAACGGGACGCTGAGGAACAGGAACGAGAGCGAACCCAGCGCGTTGAGCAGGCCGACTTGGGTGGCCGAGAACCCGAGGACCGTCACGGTGACGATATCCAGGGTGATGCCGAATAGTTGATTCGCCCCGGCATCGGAGGCGTTGGAGAGATTGGCAGGGCTGAGGCGGGGCTGAAGGGGTTTGTTTCTCACGGATCTTCCTGGCCGTTCGTCCTAGGGGTAGAGGCCACCGGGCGCAGCGACATGACGCCCACGGCTTGTGGACGTGATGACGTGCGGGACTAGGAGTAGACCCGTGTGATGAAGAACATGTTCCGACCCTACCGGTCGGGGGACGTCGGCCCCGTTCACTCCGGTTTCCCCGCGGGTCAACGCCTCCTGTTCGGGCCGGGCGATCATCTGCAAGGATGGGAGGGTGCCCCGGGCCCACACAGGGTAATCCACGACGAGGTCGCCCACCGTCCACCCACTCCAGGACAGGAACCCCAGGACATGCAGGACATGCAGGACCACGAGGATCGCAGCTTCCGGCCATCGCCCGCCGAGTGGGGTTCCGCCGTGGTGTGTGCCGGGCTGGCACTGACCACCCTGCTGCTGCTTCCGCTGCTCGAGACCGCCGATACGGAGATCCCGGGAGGGACGTTCCCCTCCGGCGGGCATGAGCTATGGGGAGTTGCGGTGGTCCTGGTGGGCCAGGCGGTCGCCCTGCTCCGGGCCAGGACGGCCCCGCGGGCGGTACTGCTCATCGTCGTGGCCTTGCCGATCGCCTTGGCCGCCTTCGTCCCTGGCTCGGCGTTCAGCCTGTGCACCCTGGCCATCTTCTGTGCCGCCTTCCTCACCGTCGGCGTGCTTCCGGTACGCCGGCTGGGCCCCTTGCTGGCCCTGGCCGTCCTGTTGCTTGCCGGGGCCCAGACGGTCAACGACTTCCGCACCGGCATGCCGGCCTCCGAGGCCGGGATCTCCGCGGCCCTCCAGGCCCTGGTGGTGGTCGGCGCCCCGGCCCTGTTCGCGCTGGTGTTCTCGTCCCGGCGGGAAGCCCGCCTCTCCCGCACCCATGAAGTCCAGGCCCTGGCGCGTGAACACCAAGCCCGGATCGAGGCAGCAGTTGCGAGGGAACGCACGGCGATGTCCCGGGAACTGCACGATATTGCCGCCCACCACATGTCGGGCATCGCCCTGATGACCTCGGCGATCCAACAGCAGATCGACACCGACCCCGAGGAAGCCAAACGGTCTGCCCAGCAGGTCCGCTCCCAAAGCACGGCCGTGCTGCAGGATCTCCGCCTGCTGGTCGGCCTGCTGCGCGAACACCCCGAAGGCACCCGTTCAACCCGGACGGTGGCTGCGGTTCCCGACCTGGTGGAGGAACGACGCGGCACGGGAATGGACGTGGAGGTGCTCCTGTCGGCGGCGGGGGACGACCGGGAGCCGGGGACCGGGATCGGACCGCTGGCCCAACTGGTGGTGTATCGGATGGTCCAGGAATCACTGGCCAATGCCTCCGCCCACGCTCCCGGGGCCCGGTGCGTCGTGGAAATCGACGACACCGATCCCGGCCGACTCACGGCCGTCGTGCGCAATGGGCCGTCCGCGGCCGGGCCCCGGGGCACCGCCGGGGGCTTCGGCCTCCTCGGGCTGGGTGAGCGGGCCGAGCTCATCGGGGCTACGCTGAGCCACGGGCCGATGGGCGACGGCGGCTGGTCGGTTCGTCTGGTGGTGCCCCGGGAGGCCAGGGACCCCGACGTCGACGACCACGAAACCCACCAGGAGTTGCCTTGATCCGCGTGTTGCTTGCCGACGACCAGCCCCTCGTACGAGCCGGGCTCTCCGCCTTATTGAACATGGAGGCCGATATCGATGTCGTCGCCGTCGCCTCCGATGGGGTTCAAGCCCTGGAGTTGGCCCGCGAGATGGACCCCGATGTCGCCTGCCTGGATATCCGCATGCCCGGGATCGACGGCATCAGCGTCACCCGGGAGCTGTGCGGGCCGGGGGTCCTTACGCCGATCCCTGTGCTGGTGCTGACCACCTTCGACCTCGATGACTATGTCTTCGGGGCCCTGGAGGCCGGGGCCTCGGGGTTCCTGCTCAAGGACGCCGAACCACAGGTGATTGCCCAGGCGGTGCGACGGGTCGCCGGCGGGGAGGCGACCATCGACCAGACGCTCACCCGCCGGATCCTGCGGGAGTTCGTCGAGCGACGGAGCCTGCAACCGGTCACCGGACGCAGGGTGGAGGACCTGTTGACCCCGAGGGAGCACGAAATCCTGCTCCTGCTGGCCCAGGGGAAACCGAATGAGGAGATCGCGGCCGATCTGGTGGTGGAAGTCTCCACCGTCAAATCGCATTTGGCGCGCATGCTGCCCAAGCTCGGGGTCAGGTCCCGGCTCCAGGCGGTCGTGTGGGCCTACCAGAATCGGATCGTCGAGGTCCCCGACGGCTCTGGTCCCTAGCCCACCCCTTCCCGGACTGCCTCCTCCGCGCCAGCAGGCACGTGGCCCAGCTGTCCGCCGGTGGCGACGATGATCGCCACCGCAGCGACGACGGCACCGATGGCGGTCGCCGGAAGGACCATGACTTCCGTGATCGCCGGGAAGGTCTCGGTCCAGATGATGGAGGCGAAGGTGTTGACGCTGACGTGCATGAGCATGGAGAGCGGAAGGCTCTGCCCGGTCCGGTTGAAGACCCAGGACATCACCACGTTGAACGCGAGGCAGAAAATGATGAATGCCACGGGGCGGGTCCAGTGGGCCTCGGGCCAGCCACCCCATTCGGTCAGGAACAGTGGCAGATGCCAGATGGCCCAGAGCGGGCCCAGGAGCATCGCCGCCCCCAGGGCCCCGAAGCGTTGCTGCAGGCGCGGCAAGGCGAAATCCCGCCACCCGGGTTCCTCGGCAAGTCCGGTGGTCAGCAGCTGGACCAGCAGCAAGGGAACGTAGAGTCCGAGGGCCGTCAGCGACGGAGCGTTGATCCTCCCGCCGGAGAACACGAACCCGGTCACCAGCATCGCCGCGGGAACCCCCAGCAGCGTGATCGCGTACCACTGCCAGTGGACACGCCACCTCCACAGGCGTCCGACCCAGATGCGGAGCCCGGAACGGCCCTCCGTCACGATCGTGACCAGCAGGGCCGAACCGATGGGTCCCAGGAAGGCCCCGGGCAGGACGCCGGCGAACTGCGAGGTGCCCAGCAACTCGGGGAATCCATAGTCCCAGACCCCCAGCCCGTTCCTGGACAGGATGTACGGCAGCCAGCCCAGCCAGCTCAAGAGGTTGGTCAGGATGAAGAAGGTCGTCAAAGGCCGTCGTCTAATCAGTCCCCGGACGGATCCGGCCTCGACGTCCGGTTGTAGTTCGGTGGTGGTCATCATGGTCCCTTTCCGGGGGTTCGTCCGCTGTTGTGCTGTCCTTCCGACGCTATGGCCGCATGCGGCAGGGCCTCCAGCCGTGCAGGATGGCATGTGGGGACCACCATCCAAAGGTGTTGTCCCGCCCTCGGGAACCGGTGCCACGTCAACGGACCGGCGGGCTCCCCGGGGCGTCGAGGGGCCCTCCCGGCTCCGCGCGCACCCGGTCCTTGCATCAAAGGATGCAAGTCCCGGGGTGCCTCCTCCAGCGGCTCGTGCCGGGCTCGTGGCGCTTCTAGGCTCGAAGTCCCCAGGCAACATTCCCCCGACATAGGAGCCATCCCATGAGCATGACCACCCCCGCCACGGTGCCGACCGGCCGGATCCCGGCACCGGCCGTGGTATTGAGCCGACTGCGCAGGACCTACCCGAACGGCCCCGGGGTCTCCACCGCCTTGGACGATGTCACCTTCTCCCTCCCCCAGGGCACCTTCACCGCGGTGATGGGGCCGTCGGGGTCGGGAAAATCCACCTTCCTGAACTGTGCCTCCGGGCTGGATGTACCCACCAGTGGACGCGTGGTCATCGGGGGAACCGACCTCACGATGCTCTCCCCCGACGCGGTCACCCGGTTCCGCCGGCGCCATATAGGTTTCATCTTCCAGGCCTATAACCTGATCGGTCATTTGACCGTCGCCGAGAACATCACACTCCCGCTCCAACTCGATGGCAGGCGTGCCGACACGCAGTGGCAGCAGCGGCTCATCTCGGCGGTGGGCCTGAATGGGAAGGAAGACCAGTACCCCGGCGAACTATCCGGAGGTCAAGCCCAGCGGGTCGCCATCGCCCGGGCCTTGATCGCCCGTCCGGACGTCGTCTTCGCCGACGAACCCACCGGCGCCCTGGACCGCCCCACCGGCCAGAAGGTCCTTCAGGTCCTGCGGACCACGGCCCACGAACTGGGCCAGACCCTGGTACTGGTCACCCACGATGCGCAGGTGGCCACCGCTGCGGACCGGGTGCTCTTCCTGTCCGACGGCCGTCTGGCAGGAGAACTGATCGCGCCCTCCACCGACCAGATCGTCGCCCGTCTCACGAAGCTCGAGGGCTGAGATCATGTGGTCCACGACCCTCTCCGCATTGCGCGCCCATCGTTCCAGTTTCATCGGCAGCTTTCTGATCGTGCTCCTTGCGGCCGCCTTGCTTTCGGCCACCGGAGTCTACCTGGCAGCGGGGCTGAACGCCGGGGCCTCGGGCTCCCCGGTGTCCCAGCTCCTGACGGTGGCCGGTTCCTTCGCCGGCACGGCCCTGATCCTGGTCGTCCTGGTGCTCTCCCAGACCTTCGCCGCCTCGCTACGGCAACGCCAGCAGCAATTCGCCCTGCTTCGGGCCATCGGGGCCACCTCCGCTCAGATTCGTTCGATGATCACCGCCGAAGTCTTTGCAGTCTTCTGCCTGGCCGCACCGCTCGGGGCCATCCCCGGGCTCTACGCTTCCGGCCTGCTCCTGCCGCTGTTGCGCCGCAGCGGGATCGTCCCGGCAGGGTTCGAGCCAACCATCAACGCACTTCCCGCTGTGGGTGCCGTGGTGGTGCTGTTGGCCACGAGCCTGCTCACGGCACACCTGGGCGCCAGGAGCCTGACCCGCGTCAGCCCGATGGAGGCCGTCAGCGGCAGCGCCATGGAAACCCCGGTGCTCTCCCCCGTCCGGCGTATCTCGGCCTGGAGCTTCCTGGCGGCGGGCTCGGGGTCCTCCGTGATCCCCATCATCCTGCCGAACACCATCGGCAGCGCCAGCGGTGCCTCGTCCGCGTTCCTGCTCGTCGCCGCGGCCGCGTTGGGCGGGCCGGCCATGATCGGGTGGGTGGCCCGGGCTGCGGTCAGGCTCTTCCTGTCGGGCCCGGCCGGGCCGGCGGTACTGGCGATCGCCAACACCCGGGGTTTCTCGCTTCGGCTCACCACCGCGATCATCCCCCTGGCCCTGTTGCTGGCCTTGGGAACCGTCCAGTCCGGGGTGGGGGTCGGTACCGTCGGAGCGGCCGGGCTGCAGCTCCGCGAGGGCCTGGAAGTCAATCTGGTGGTCTCCTCCCCCACGGGTCTGGGCACCGAAAACGCCACCGAGGTGGGACAGGTCCCGGGGGTGGAGTCCGCGATGGCCAGCTCTACCGTCCCGGTCAGCACGAAGCTCGAGGACGATGACGAGGATCTGGCCCTGTTCAATGACTTCCTCTGGGAACCCGGGGCCCTGCGCACGGTGGGAGACCACCCGGGCCGGTTCCTTGATCCGGGGCTCACGCAGGGGAGGCTGGAGGATCTTTCGACCCCCGGGACCATCGCCGTGAGCGATGTGGCCACGCTGGGGACCGGAAAGGGCCTCAATGACGCCCTCGAAGTGCGTTTCGGCGACGGCAGCGAACACACCCTGGCCATCGCCGCGATCTACCGCAACGGTCTGGGATTCGGCGACTTCATCATCAACGAGGACTACATCCCGGCGACGAACCGCCCGGACCGGGTGGACTCGGTGCTGGTGAACACCACCGGCAGCGGTGCCGCGGCCGCCTCAGCATCGCTCGCCTCCCGGGGATACACGGTCAGCAGTGTCGCGGACTACGCCGAACAAGCGGTGATCTCCACCGCCGAGCAGCAGCGCCTTTCCAACGCCTTGTTGCTGGTCCTGGTCCTCTTCGTCGCCTTGGCTGCCGGAAACACCCTGGTGATGCTCACCGGGGCGAGGAAGAACGAATTCACCGTGTTGAAACGGTTGGGTGCCACCCGCAGCCAACTGCGTTTCATGGTCTTCATCGAATCCGGTTTCGTCGCCGTATCCGCCCTGGTGATCGGCACTCTGTGTGTTCTTCCGGCACTCTTCGGTGTCGGTTACGGGTTGTTGGGAGGCTGGGCCCCGGCCGTGGACTGGCAGATCTATGGCGCACTGGCCGCCGCCGTGGTGTCGATCGCGGTCGGGACGATGGGTCTGTCGGCGTGGGCCGGAACCCGTGATCGGTCACCGGCCGGGGGCCGGTCGGTCCCTACAGCAATTGCGCCGCGTGCCGGATGAGGGTGTGTCCGCCCGCGGAGGACAGCCGAAGCCAGCGGCCTTGCCTGAAGACCCTGCTGGTTCCCCCGGGCCGCAGGAAACCCAAGGTGTGGGCGGCGAAGGCCGCCCCCAGCGGCAGTTCCACGTCATGGGGGCCGGTCCCGGTCACCGGGGCGGACCAGATCCTCCCGCGGACCGTATCCAGGACCGGGCGCCCCACGCTGGCCGGAACGGCCTCGGCGACCGAGCGCATCCCGGTTTCGGCCTGGGCCCGCAGTTCGTCGTCGGCGTAAGCGCCCAGTTCCTCCCAACCGGCCAACGGCGGGGTGATGCCGGCCCAGGCGGCCCGGGACTCCGCCGGGGGCAAGGCCAAGGTCGTTTCGAACTCATCGACCCGCGCCAACCGGTCGGTCAACGCGCCGAGCTCATGGACGGCTTCGAAACCGTCCGCTTCGGGGCTGGCCAGACGGGCCACCCGCAGTCCCAGCACGGTGGGGGTCGCCGCGGCGATGGCTTCCTGGGCCAGAACCGGAACGTAGACGGCCAGTGCCGTCCCGACCGCCTGCAGCCGGACTTGTCCGTCCTCAACGGTCCGGGCCCGGGTCAGGAACGTGCGTAGATCAGTCATGGTGTCGGCATCGGCGAAGAGCAGCGTATCGTGAAGCATGTTCCCATGCTGTCACCCCCGGTGTCGGCACGCTATTTTTCGGTTTCTCCTGCTTGATTGGCGAGGTGGCCCGCGGATAGTCTCTAGCGCAGGACAATGCCTACCAAGGAGTAATAGTGCCCGAAAAAGAAGTGCCCGAATCCCTGGTCAGGGTGCTGGATCTCGAAGGAGACGGCCAGACCCGCACGGACGAGGACATCTTCGTCGGCCACACTCCCGAGCAGAGCCGGGACCGGGTTTTCGGCGGGCAGGTCCTGGGCCAGTCGGTCATCGCCGCCTCGCGCACCGTCGAGGGCGGACGGCCCATCCACTCCATGCACGGATACTTCCTGCGTCCCGGCAACGTGAAGATCCCCATCACCTTCGGGGTCGAACGCCTGCGTGACGGCCGGTCCTTTTCCGCCCGGCGCGTCCATGCCTACCAGAAGGGCAAGCCGATCCTGTCGATGATCGCTTCCTTCCAGGAGCCGGCGGAGGGCCTGGAGCACCAGCTGCAGATGCCCGAGGGCATTCCGGAGCCCGAATCACTGCCGACCACCGCCGAGGTGATCGGGAAGATCAACCATCCCATTGCCCGCGAATGGGCCTATAAGCGCCCCTTCGACATCCGCTACATCGACAAGCCCCTGTACTTCGAGGCCCCGACCGGTCAGGCCCGGACCGCCTCGAACGCCGTCTGGATGAAGTCCTACGAGGTCCTGCCCGACGACCAGTCCCTCCACCGGGCCGCGCTGGCCTTCGGGAGCGACTACACGTTGTTGGAGTCGGTGCTGCGCCGCCATGGCCTGCCATGGATCACCCCGGGGATGAGTGTCGCGAGCCTGGACCACGCCATGTGGTGGCACCGCGACGTCCGCGTCGACGACTGGCTGCTCTACGTCCAGGAGAGCCCCAGTTCCTCCGGGGCCCGCGGGCTGGGCCAGGGACGATTCTTCACCCGCGAAGGCGTCCTGGTGGCGACCGTCGCCCAGGAAGGCATGCTCCGTGTTCCCACCGATACCAAGTCCAAGATCATTGGCGGGGTGCAGTCGCGCCTGATGCGCGCGGCGGTCAAGCACGAACAGAAACGCTAGGACCGCCCGCACCACACAAATACGGCGCCCCCGCCGGATGTCATCATCCGGTGGGGGCGCCGCTCGTGGTTCCGGGAACCTAGCCGCGGGTCAGACGGCGGTGGGTCACCCGGTGGGGCTTGGCCGCATCCGGGCCCAGCCGCTCGATCTTGTTTTCCTCGTAGGCCTCGAAGTTGCCCTCAAACCAGTACCAGTTGGCCGGATCCTCCTCCGTGCCTTCGTAGGAGAGGATGTGGGTGGCGACCCGGTCGAGGAACCAGCGGTCGTGCGAGACGACGACGGCGCAACCGGGGAACTCGAGCAGCGCATTCTCCAGGCTGGAGAGCGTTTCGACGTCGAGGTCGTTGGTCGGCTCGTCAAGGAGCAACAGGTTGCCGCCCTGCTTCAGGGTCAACGCCAGGTTCAAGCGGTTGCGTTCACCACCGGAGAGCACACCTGCCTTCTTCTGCTGGTCCGGGCCCTTGAACCCGAACGCCGAGACGTAGGCCCGGGAGGGCATTTCGACGTTGCCGACCTGGATGTAGTCATTGCCCTCGGAGACGACTTCCCAGAGGTTCTTCTCCGGGTCGATGCCACCACGGTTCTGGTCGACGTAGGAGATCTTCACGGAGTCGCCGACCTTGAGCACTCCGTCGTCGATCTCTTCCATGCCCACGATCGTCTTGAACAAGGTCGACTTGCCGACACCGTTGGGCCCGATGACCCCGACGATGCCGTTTCGCGGCAGGGTGAAGGAGAGGTCCTCGATGAGGACGCGGTCCCCGTAGCCCTTCTTGATCTTGTCGGCTTCGATGACCAGCGAGCCCAGGCGCGGACCCGGCGGGATCTGGATTTCCTCGAAGTCGAGCTTGCGGGTGCGCTCGGCCTCGGCAGCCATCTCCTCGTAGCGGCCCAAACGGGCCTTGGACTTGGTCTGGCGGCCCTTGGCGTTGGAGCGGACCCATTCGAGTTCATCGCTCAGACGCTTGGACAGCTTCTGGTCCTTCTTGCCCTGGACGGCCAGACGGGCCTGCTTCTTCTCCAGGTACGTCGAGTAGTTGCCTTCGTAGGGGTGGAGCTGGCCACGGTCGACTTCGGCGATCCACTGGGCCACGTGATCCAGGAAGTACCGGTCGTGGGTCACGGCCAGCACGGCGCCCGGGTAGGCCTGCAGGTGCTGCTCGAGCCAGAGCACGGATTCGGCGTCGAGGTGGTTGGTCGGTTCGTCCAGGAGCAACAGGTCCGGCTTCTGCAACAGCAGCTTGCACAAGGCGACCCGACGGCGCTCACCGCCGGAGAGGATCGAAACCTCGGCATCACCCGGAGGGCAACGCAGGGCATCCATGGCCTGCTCGAGCTGGGAATCGATATCCCAGGCGTCGGCGGCGTCGATGGCCTCCTGCAGCTTGCCCATCTCCTCGAGCAGCGCATCGAAGTCGGCGTCCGGTGAGGCCATCTCCTCGGAGATCTCGTTGAAACGGGAGATCTTCCCGTAGATTTCCCCGACCCCTTCCTGGACGTTGCCCAGGACGGTCTTCTCTTCGTTCAGCGGTGGCTCCTGCAGCAGAATGCCCACCGAGTATCCGGGGCTGAGCCGTGCCTCGCCGTTCGACGGCGTGTCGAGGCCGGCCATGATCTTGAGGATCGTCGACTTACCCGCACCGTTCGGGCCGACGACACCGATCTTCGCGCCGGGGTAGAACGACATGCTGACATCGTCGAGGATCACCTTGTCACCAACGGCCTTGCGGGCCTTGGTCATGGTGTAAATGAATTCTGCCATGCCCTCTAGGCTAGTCGTTGCCGCGGACATTTCCCTATTTGGGCGGGGCCGGAGGACTCCTGCCGGCACTACTGCTGCAGTGGCCCCACCGGAACAGTCCATCACCGGTGGTGCAGGACCGGAGGCCGCGGCCTCAACCGGCCAACGGATCCGCCTCCGGTTCCTCCTGGTCCTGCCACGCATCACCGGACCCGGCAGCGGAGGGACCCGCATGGGCCGTTCCCGGCCCGGACGGCGCCTCGGCTTCGTCCCCCTGGACCGCGGGTGGCCCCGGCTCCGTCCGGTGCCCGTCGCCCCGGGGGGCGAATAGTTGGGGAAGCCTGGCGAATTCGGTGGTCCCGAATTTGAGGTCATGGCCGATGGCCTCGGCCTCGACATCTATTCCCGTCCCCGTGCTGCCGTCCTCACGGGTGTATTGGTCCACCTTGGCGTATCCGGCCACGAAAACCCGTTGCCCCTTGCGCAGGGAGGCGTGGGCATTGAGCCCCAGCTGGTGAAACACCTTGATTGTGTACCAGTTGGTGCTCTTGGTCTCCCATTCGCCGCTTTGCTGGTTCCTGCCCCGGATATCGGCCCCGAGTCGGAACTGGGTGACCTTGAAGTCATTGGCATGCGTGCGCACCACCGGGTCGGTCCCCACATTGCCGACCACGGTGATGAAGTTGTTCACGTCTTTCATGGTGTCCTCCAGTGCTGCGCTCGAACCGGGACGGATCGTCCCGGATCCCCAGACTGGCCGTTCGGCCGCAGAAGCGGCGGCGCCGTCGGCGAGGGTGTGCACTACCGGTCTGATTCGTCCGGAGACCGGGGGGGTGTGAGGGGGCCGTGGCCGGCCCGATGTGGCGCTGCCGGAACGGATCGCTAGAATGATTCCTGTTGCCCTGCGGGGCACGGGCCCCCGTAGCTCAGTGGATAGAGCAACAGCCTTCTAATCTGTCGGTCGCGCGTTCGAATCGCGCCGGGGGCACCACCCACACCCACGAGGCCGTTGCGCTCAGACGCGCCGGGCCCGCGCCGGCGAGGCGCGAACAACAAATAGTCCACCCGCAGCATAAAAGCCATTAGACTATAGGCAGCAGCAGTGATACTCCCCCGCCCGGCAGCAACACGCTGATCCGATCGGGAGGTCCTCGGTCCTCCGGGACCGCATCACCATCTTGACCCCGAAGGAACAGGAAGAAGCATCCAGGTGCCCACCACGCAGCCGACCATGGTTCGAGGAAACCTCCGTGCGTGGCGCAATGCCGTTTTCGTGGTCTTCACCCTTTCAGGCCTGGGCTTCGCCTCGTGGGTCTCCCGCATTCCGGCGGTTCGGGACGGCATGCACCTGAGCACCGCCACCATCGGACTGATGCTCTTCGGCCTGGCCTTCGGTTCCATCGCTGGACTCGCCACCGCCCCGAACTACATGGCCCGGATGGGGACCCGCAACGGGCTGAGATATTCGCTGCTGGCCATGGCCGTGGCCACCGTGTTACTGGGCCTGGCCACCGAGGTATGGGGTTCCTTCCCCGCCTCGGCCGGCATATTGGTGCTCTTCGGTTTCTTCTACAGCATCACCGACGTCGTCATGAACGTCGAAGGGGCGGAGGTTGAAAGGGCCAATGGGCGCACCCTGCTGCCGATGATGCACGCCTTCTTCAGTTTCGGAACCATCATCGGTGCCGGCCTCGGCGCGGTGGCAGCCATGAATTCGCTCCCGGTGGCCATCCACTTCACGGTGGTCGGGGTGGCCATCGCGGCCGCCGGCAGTTGGAGCGTTCGCTATCTTCCCGGGCCCGGGATCAAGGAGCCCGTCGTCCTACCGACCACGCCCCAGGTGGTCACCGGTGTCGGGAGGCACACCCACCTCGGGGCACGGCTGCGCGAAATCCTGAAGATGGCCGCCGAACCCCAGTTGTTCTTCCTGGGGCTCATGGTCGTGGGCATGGCCTTCGTGGAAGGCTCCGCCAACGACTGGTTGCCCATCGCTGCCGTGGATGGTCATGGTTTCGACAATGCCGGTGGGGCCCTGGTCTACGGGACGTTCGTGGCGGCGATGACCGTCGGGCGGGCGGGCGGCGGGCCGTTGATCGACAGATTGGGCCGACGCCACACCCTGACGATCATGGGGGCACTAGGGTTCATCGGCATCCTGATCTTCATCCTGACCGACAGCCAGTGGACGGCCTTTGCCGCCGCGGGCCTCTGGGGCCTGGGCGGTTCGCTGGGCTTCCCGATCGGTGTCTCGGCGGCGGCGGACCACCCCACGCAGTCGGCACGGAGGGTCAGCATCATCTCGATCTTCGGCTACATGGCCTTCCTGGTCGGCCCGCCGGTGCTCGGTGTGGTCGGCGAACACCTGGGGATCCTCAACGCGTTCTATCTCGTGGCGCTGATGCTGCTGCTTTCACTGGTGGTCGCACCCCGCGCCATGCGCGCCCCACCCCGTTAGCGCCACCGGGTCACCCGTCCACTGCGGCGAACCATTGGTCCACGGGCAGGTCCCCGTCGCAGAAGTTCAACGTGGCACCAATGGTGCGCGGTTGGGCCAAGGCTTCGGCAATGGCTGCGGCGACATTGGCCCGCGCGGTGGAGGTGTCCCCGGAGATCGGATGCTCCAGCGGGGCCACCTTCCCGGTTCCCGGTTCCAGCGTCAGCGCCCCCGGCCCCAGGATCGTCCAGTCCAACGCCGATTCACGCAGATGCTCGTCGGCGGCGATCTTGGCCACCTGATAGGGATAGAACGGGTCGTCGAGCGGTTTCAGGTAGCGGGTATCGGCTTTCGCGAAGGAGACCAGGACGAAGCGTTGCACTCCGGCCACCAGGGCGGCGTTCATGATGCGGATGGCCGCGTCCCGGTCGACCGCGTAGGTGCGCTCGGGATCACCGCCGCCGGCCCCTGCGGTGAACACCACGGCGTCGAATCCTGTCAGGGCCGGTTCCAGTTCGGGGCCGTAGGCCCGCTCGATGTCCAGCACCAACTCGGTGGCGCCGGTCGCCCGGACCTCTTCCGCATGGTCCGGATTGCGGATGACCGAGGTGACCTGATCACCTCGACGGGACAGTTCGCGGCCGAGCAATAAGCCGATCTTTCCGTGGCCGCCGATCACGATGACCTTCATGGGTGGCTCCTGGGGTTCGTGGTGGCGGTCAGTGGCCGAAGACCATCGGGTCGACCAGCTCGTCGCCGGTCCCGTCGAGGGCGTCGATGGCGGCCATCTGCTCGGCGTCGAGTTCGAATCCGAACACGTCGAGGTTGTTGGCCATCCGTCCCGGATCCTGGGACTTGGGGATCGGTGATGCCCCGTGCTGCAGGTTCCAGCGCAGCACCACCTGGGCGGGGGTCTTCTGGTGGGCGGTGGCGGCCTCGATGACCGGTGCTGCCTTCAACGCGTCGCCGCGGGCCAGCGGGGCCCAGGCCTGGGTGTGGATGCCGTGGCGCTGGTGGAAGGCAATCTCCTCTTCACGCCTCCACATCGGGGAATGCTGGATCTGGTTCACATCCGGCACCACCCCGGTGGCATCCATGAGTTCGGTCAGTTGCGCGGGGGTGAAGTTCGAGGTCCCGATCGCCCTGACCTTGCCCTTGGACAGGAGCTTCACCAGCCCCTCATAGGCTTCGACGTAGGTCCCCTGCCCCGGATTCGGCCAGTGGATGAGCAGCAGGTCGATGTAGTCCAGTCCCAACTGTTCGATCGAATGCCGCCAAGCCTGGCGGACCCCGTCGAAGGACTGCCATTCGGCATTGAACTTGGTGGTCACGAACAATTCGCTACGGGCGAGCGGACAGCGCGCGATACCTTGTCCGATCCCGGCTTCGTTGCCGTATTTCTCGGCGGTGTCGATCAGTCGATAGCCGGCCTCGACGGCGTTGAGCACCGCGGCTCCGGCCTCGGTGTCGTCCATCGTCCAGGTGCCCAATCCGATCATCGGGATCTCGGCACCGTTGGCGAGCTTCTGAAGGGGAATTGCTGCTGGGTTCTCTGACATTCACTCATGCTAGCCTGCCCCGTCGATTCCTGCCCGGGCCCGGGCCACCGATTTTCCGGCCACTCCGGGAGCCCGGTTCCGCCGATAGGCTGGGCTGATGGATACCAGCCACCGCCCAGCGGCCCGTCACCACTCCAACGGCGACCATCTCGACGTCGAGGCACTGCTGTTCGACCTCGATGGGACCCTCATCGATTCGACCCGGGCCACCGAGAAGTGTTGGCAGGAATGGTCCCATCGGATGGGGCTGGGAGAGCACGGCCCGCACCCGCATGGCGTCCCGGCCCGGGATGTCGTGGCCCAACGGATCGAACCGGGCCGCCGGGCCGAGGCGCTGGCCCTGATCGAAGCCCTGGAGGTGGAGCAGAAGGAGGGCATCGCGATCAAGGACGGTGTCGCCGAACTGCTGGCGGCGTTGCCGGCGACACGCTGGGCGATCGTCACCTCCTGCACCGCTGAGCTGGCCGCCGTGCGGTTGTCGGTGGCGGGGATCGAGGCCCCCGCGATCCTGGTCTCCGCCGACTCGGTCGCCCAGGGCAAACCCGACCCCGAAGGCTACCTGGCCGCAGCAACCGCCCTGGGCGTGGACCCGCAGCGGACCCTGGTCTTCGAGGACGCTCCCGCCGGGATCGAGGCCGGGCGCGCCGCCGGAGCGTGGACCCTGGGCATCACCGGAACCTACGATGCCGATTCCTTGGACGCCTCGAAGATCGTGGGGACCCTGGAGGGCCTGACCGTGGCCGTCGGTGGGGACGGTACGGGGCTGCGCATTGGTTTTCCGACCGTTGACTAGGCGCCGGTGATCAAGGCCACACCATGATGCGGAAATATGCACAGGCATGCAATGGTTGGGAATTGAAGACCAGCACAACGTCAGTGGCCGGCACCTCACCATGCCCCGACCACCGTCTCCCCCGGAAGGACCCCATGACCACCACGACCTCCGACGTCGAGCAGGAACTGGCCATCGACCCGGCCACCGCCGATGTACTCTTCCGTGAAGCACGCACGGCCAACACCTTCACCGATGAGCCGGTCAGCGAGGAGACGGCCCAGGCCATCTACGACCTCATGAAGATGGGGCCCACGATGATGAACAACCAGCCGATGCGCATCACCTGGGTCCGCTCCGAGGCCGCCCGCGAAACCCTGGTCAACCGCATGGCCGAGGGGAACCGGCCCAAGACGCTCTCCGCCCCGCTGGTCGCCGTCCTGAGCTTCGACACCGAATGGCATGAGCACTTCGCCACCTTCCTGCCCCATGCCCCGGACCGCAAGGAGGCCTTCGACGGTGCGGACAATGCCGCCGCACGCTCCCATGTGGGCAACTCCAACGCCCATCTGCAGGCGGGCTACTTCATCATGGCCGTGCGGGCCGTCGGTCTGCATGCCGGCCCCATGGGAGGCTTCGACGCCGCCGGGGTGGACGAGGACTTCCATGCCGGAACCACCCAGCAGACGTTCATGGTCGTGAACATCGGCAAGCCCGGCGAGAACGCCTGGCGTCCGCGCCTGCCACGCTTCGACTACCAGACGGCCACCACCACCATCTAGTAGCCGGCGCCTGCCCCGGGACCGGCGCACGAACCCGACGGGTCGGTGCTAGTCGGACCCGGGGTTTTTTTCTGCCTGGTAGGAGTCCATCTGGGCCAACCGGCGCCGCAGGCTCTCCTGGCGCTGCCGGTCCTTCCCGGCGGTCAACTCGATATGGCGGGCCCCGAAACGCCACAGCAGCACGTCATCGAGCAGCCGGTCGGGGCCCGGTGAGTACCGGTGGTCCAACGCCTTGCGTACTTCGGTGATTGCGGTGGCATCGAGCAACCCGGCCAGTTCGATCGTCGTCCCCAGCCCGTGGGCGGCGAGCAGTTCGGCGGCCCACCCCCAGTCGTCGTCCGCCTTGCGGTCCACATGCGGTAGCAGGGTCTGCCAGATCTCCCGGATCCGCCCCGGGTCCAGCTCCACGGCCCCTTCGCCGTCACGGTCCCAGTAGCCGGTGACCGCCAGATAGCGGTCATGCAGTTCCTCGAAGGTCGATTCAACGGCCTCGAGCATGGCGGCGGTCGCGGTGAATTGGCGGTCCAGATAGGGGCTCCAGGCCCGCGGGTCGACCTTCTTGAACCGGATGTCATGCTCGATCTCACTCCAGGCATGGGCCAGGATGGTGCGGATCTGGGTTTCAAAGATGTAGTTGCCGGTGACCCTGACGTTCTCGGCCAGTTCACTCTGGTAGTCACGGACGACGTCGTTCTGCCGGGTGCGCAGGATCAGGTGCCGGCTGGAATAGCCGTAGGTCCCCGATTCCACCGAGCCGATGTCCTTCTCCCGGTCGGCGCGGCAATCGAATTCGTGGCGCCGGCGTTTGATCAGGTTGGCCGCTTCGCGGACTTCGTGGGGCAGGGACACGATGACCCGCACCCCGACCAGGTCGTGGAGGTCCCGCAGCGGATGGGGGAATTCGAGTTGGCGATCGCCCCCGGGCTCGTCTGGCTCGATCGTCCGTGAGGCCTTATCGCGGAAGGAGTCCACCGTTTTGGTCCGGCCGGTCACGAAGAGCGGCTGCAGGTCAACGCCTTCGAAGATCTCCCGGATCCGTGCTGTGACGTCGGCGGTCACCCGCTCCAGATGGGGGCGGAGGCGCTCGTAGTCGAGGGTCACTGCGTCGACCCCGGGTTTCAACTGGTCATCCAGCCGGTCGAATACTGCTCCCATGAAGGGTTGCTCCCTCGCCTCGTTGTCTACCGCACCACACACTATCAAGCGGCGTGGACGCTGAGAATCCTCCGGTTCCAGGCCCTCCGTGCCATGGATCACCGAAGACCAGGAGGCCGCCTCGGCGTGTCCAAAAGCCAGAAGGAGTAGTGTGGGAAGCACGCAACGGCATTTTCCGACGCGTTTCCCGTTCACCTCGGCGCCCCAGGGGGCAAGTCCTCCAGTGCGCCGGTCATCACCGGCGGACCAGCTATCCGCAACCAGCAGCAACCCCAGGAGAAGCACCCCTTCATGACCGCATCTGCCCCGGAATTATCGACCGACACGCTGTTTAGCCGCCGTTACGAGGAGCAGATCGCCCCCGTCAACCGACTTCTGGACGAGACCGCCTTGCTGCGCCCCGGCTCCTCGGTCAGCTACGTCGACCCCCAGCACGACGTCGACCAGGTCAAGATCATCTCCCTGTTCTCCAACATCGGCATCGCCGATGACAGCGGCTTCATCACCCCGGGCGACTCCGACGCCGCCGAGCGCATGATTGCCCTGCAGTGGCAGCTGGGCCTGCGTCCGGAATACGTCATGCCCTGGAACGTTTCCCCGTGGCATACCCCCGGTGAAGCCAATGGCCGCTTCGAACCGGCCCAGATCACTTCGGGCCTGAAGCCGCTGCTGCGCATGCTCAAGCAGGTTCCACGTGCGTCGGTCCTGGTCGCCCACGGCACCGAGGCACACCGTCTGGCCGATCAGCTGGCCAAGACCCAGAACCCGCTGTTGTGGCGTCGCGGTTTCAAGACCTATAAGGTCAAGTCCCTCGACGGCCGGGCCTTCGCCGGCTCCGCCGAACGCCAGCAGGGCCACCTGGACCAGATGCAGACCGCCTACGCCGATGCGATGGCCCGCACCGGATTGGCTTCCATCCGCTAGTCCGGCTCCCTGCCGGCTGCGGCAGGAATCCTCAGGACGGTGTCCACCTCTTAGGTGGGCACCGTCTTTTATTGTGAGCCATGCCGCGCCGAATCCCCGCGGCGATGGTCCAGCGAGGGCCCTGATACCCCGCTAAACTCGTAGCCATGCCCGAAGCCCCACCCGCCGCCGAACCCGCGGTGACGCCCGTCAGCCGAGCCCATAAGCTACAGCTGGCTGCGGTCATGGTCGGTGCGACCATCCTGTACGTCGCCCATTCGCTGCTGCGCTACCGCAATTTCGAGGCCAAGGGCTACGACCTGGGCATCTTCGACCAGGCGGTCCACCAGTATTCGCTGTTCAAGGCGCCGATCGTGCCGATCAAGGGCGTGGACTTCAATCTGCTCGGGGACCACTTCCACCCGATCATCGCCCTCTTCGCCCCGCTGTATTGGATCTGGCCCGATCCGCGGATGCTCAACTTCGGGATGATCGCCCTGCTGGTGGTCACGGCCATCCCCGTCTACCTCTTCTCCCGCAAACATCTGGGTCACCGCGGAGGTTTGCTCACGGCGGCGGCACTGCTTTTGTGGTGGCCCTTCCAGTCGATGGTGAACTGGGATTTCCACGAGGTGGCCTTCGCGGTGCCCCTGATGGCGTGGATCGTCTGGGCTTTCGATGCCCGACGGTACTGGCTGGTCGTGGGCCTGTCCTCGGTGCTTCTGCTGGTCCGTGAGGACATGGGCGTGACGCTCATTGCCGTGGGCCTCGTCCTGGCCTTCCACCGCCAATGGGGCAAGGCGATCCTGATGGCCGTCGTCGGTGTGGCCGGCTATCTGGTGGTCACCGAAATACTGGTCCCGCACTTCGCTCCCCCCGATGCCATGTCCTATTGGCAATACACCGCATTGGGCCCCACGGCGGGGGCCGCGATCGTCTTCATCCTGTCCCACCCGTTGAAGTCCATCGCCTTGCTGTTCAACCACGAGCTGAAGGTCCTGCTCTGGTTGATGTCCTTCGTCCCGCTGGCACTGCTGCCCTTCCTCTCCCCCTACGTGATCCTGGTGGCCCCGAGCCTGCTCAGCCGGTTGTTCAACGACAGGCTGAACACCTGGGCCCCGGTCTACCAATACGATGCCATGCTCGCCCCGGTGCTGCTCATGGCCTCGGTGCATGTGCTGTCGAAGATCATCGCCCGCACCGGCAGGAGGAAACTAGCCGTCGGGGCCCCCGCCTATCTGCTGATCCTGGCGTTCGTCTGCACGCTGTTCATCCATGCGGTCTTCCCGCTGGGCCGGACGCTGACCGGGCAGAACTGGACGATGCCCGAAACCGCGAAGGCCCAGGCCCGGGCGGTGGCCCTGATTCCCGACGGGGTCTGTGTCGAGGCTGCGGATACCGCCGTTCCGCATCTGGTCCAGCGCACCTACGTGGGCCTGCACGGGGATATCGGCGACGACCTGTCCAGCTGGATGATCATCGACTTCAATACCGACGAACTCGGTGGCTGGGATCCGCTCTCACCGCAGGAGGCCCTGAAGCGGGGCAAGAAGCTGGGTTTCAAGGTCGTCACCGAGGACGATCACGGCATCTGGGTCCTGCATCGCGATATCCCGGTTAATCCCATCTGTAGCGACTACCTTCCCCAGCACTGAGGCCCTCCCCTGCCATGGCAGGGGTCCGAGAGGCCTGGACGGTGGTTAGAGTCCGAGTTCGGCAGCTAAATCGGTGCCTGCGGTGTAGTGAACGGTACCCAGTCCCAAAGCTGCTGCGGCGTCGATGTTCTCGCGTTTATCGTCGATGAATACGACGTCGGAGGCTTCGGCGCCCATCGTCGCTAGGGCGTGTTCGTAGATCCGCGGATCGGGTTTGGCCAGGCGCAGGGGTCCGGAAAAGATCAGGTGCTCGAAGTAGCCGGTCCACCAGCCTTCTGCCTCAAAGATCTGCGACATCCGCGCCGGCATATTCGAGAGCACCGCCATCGACGCCCCGCGAGATTCCAGTGACCGGAGGACCTCCCGGGTCCGCGGATCGGGTTGGGACCACAGGGCGGTATCGAGTCGGTCCAGGTTCTCCGCTTCGGCCGGCTCCACGGGCCGTTCCAGAACGGCGCTCCAGTACAACGGCGAATCCAGGGCGCCGGCGTCGAAGGAGTGGCGATGGGCCCAATAGGTGCTGCCCGGCGCCCGCAGTTCCCGCCCGGCGGTCTGTTCCAGACGGTCCCAGTCCCCGGCGGCCGGCGCGGCGGCGATGACCATCCCGTAGTCGAAGAGGTACCACCCGGCGTCGTGCTGTGTTTGTGTCATGACCCCAGCGTATCGCCCGGTCCCCGGCAGCCGATCCGGTGTATTCTTCCAAGCGGCCCCCGTCCCCGGGGCCACCATCCAGAGTAGCCGGAGGGAACCATGCCGTCGGAGGACGATTCGCGGATCAGCGTCGGACAGCTGTCCGCCCGCAGCGGGGTCGCGGTCTCGGCCCTGCACTTCTATGAGCGCAAGGGGCTGATCCAGAGCCGGCGCACCACCGGCAACCAGCGCCGGTATCCCCGATCGACGCTACGCCGGGTGGCCGTCATCCGGGCCGCCCAGCGCGCCGGCATCCCCTTGGCCTCGGTGTTGGAGGTCTTCGAGCAGTTGCCGCGGGACGGGGTGCCCGACCAATCCGATTGGCAGCATCTCTCCGAGGCCTGGCGCGGTGAGATCGATGCCCGCATCACCATGTTGGAGCATCTGAGGGACCGGCTGGACGGATGCATCGGCTGCGGTTGCCTCTCGTTGTCGACCTGCGGTTTCGTCAATGCCGATGACCATCTGGGCACCGACACCACCGGGGCGCCCCGGCTGGACCAGTGAACCGGCGGTCCATCACGACCCCCGGTTTGACCTGAACCTAGGTTTAGGTTTTAGGCTCGGGGTGTTCCCGAGGACGTCGTGAACCCGCCGACGAAAGACCATCGATGACCGCCCCCGCCCAGTCCGTGCCCGCAGCGCACACCAATTCGCTCCTCTTCCGGGAGGCTTTCCGCGGCCATCCGGCCGGGCTGGCCGTCATCACCGCCACCGGCCCGACGGGGCCGATCGGCCTGACTGCTTCCTCGGTCTCCTCGGTGTCCGCCGATCCCCCGGCCCTGGTGTTCTCGCTTTCGGGCCGGACGACGGCCCCGCTGCTGGCCGCCGCCGATACGGTCCTGGTCCACCTCATGGATGCCGGACAGGCCGATACCGTCCGGCTCTTCGCCACCCCGGGCAGCCCGCGTTTCACCGAGGACCTGGAGTGGAGGTTCCTTCCCACCGGGGAACCCCTGCTGCACCACAGCGCCTGGGCTTTGCGTTGCTCCATCACCGACCGGGTCGAGGTCGGCTCATCCCGGGTGGTGATCGCCTCCGTCCTGGACATCCAGGGGGAAGCCTCAGGCCACGGGCCGTTGGTCTACCACGACCGCACCTACCACCGGCTCTCCGAAGGCTCCAGCCTGGCCGGCTAGGGCCTCGGACCCGGCCCGCTCAGCGCCGCACGGGCAGCGTGAACCGGTCCGGCGTATCTTCCACCGGACCGCCGAGCGGGTCGTCGTCCCCGTCGGCGCGGACCAGATCCCGTGTGGGGTGCCTGATGTCCCCGATGATCTTCACACACAGGTAGATGACCATCGCCATATGCGCGGCGATGCCGGTGCCATAGGCGATTTCGATCCACGCGGTCCCCTCACCGAAGCTTCCCCCGCTGACAATTTTCGCGCTCATCAGCCAGACGGCCGCCCAGTGGTAGGCCTCCAACACCTGCCAGAGCAGGAATTCGCGCCAGCGCGGGCGGGCCAGGACGTAGAGCGGGATCAGCCACATGACGAACTGCGGGGAATAGACCTTGTTGAGCAGGATGAACGCCGCGATGATCAGGAAGGCCAACTGGGCCACCCGGGGCCGGCGCTGGGCGGTGAAACCCAGGTAGGCGATCCCCAGGCAGGCGAGCGCGAACAGGCCGTTGGACAGCAACGAGAACCCTTCCCCGTCCAGCCCGGTCCAGGTGAACGCCAGCCACATCGAGGAGAAGCTGATCTCCCGTTCGGAGGAGAAGGTATAGAAACGCGACCATTCATCGAAGGCGGTGAGCATGAACGGGACGTTGACCACCAGCCAGGCAAGCACCGCGGTGGATAGTGATTTCCAGAAGGCCGACATCCTTCCGCTGCGCCAACACACGACCAGGATCGCCCCGAAGAGGAAGAACGGGTAGAGCTTCGCCGCGGCGCCCAGCCCCAATAGGATCCCCGCCAGGTAGATCCGTTGTCGCGAGAACGCGAACAGCCCCAGGGTCGCGAACAACACGGCCCACAGGTCCCAGTTCAATTGGCTGGTCAGGATGATGCCCGGGGCCAGGGCGACCATGAGGGCGTCCCGACTGCGCTTGCGGGCACTGTAGGCGACCGCCACGACGATGATCCCCCAGCACAGGAAGGAGCCCAGGGAATTCAGGTCGAAGTAGGCCAGCTGCCGCTCCAGGCTGAAGCCGGTTCCGGGGATCATGAACGCGGTGACCCCGGCGATGACGGCCAGCAGGGCCGGGTACTCCAGCGCCTGTTCCTGGGGCAGCCCGGTGTAGAAGGGGAAGAGCTTATCGGCCAGCCCGCGGGTGCCGAAGAGTTCGGCAAAGTCCGAATAGCACATGTGGATATGCTGATCGGCCCCTGACCAGCCGTTCACCCGGCACCACTGTTTGCTCAGGACGGCCAGCACGGCGCCGATCACGGTGGCAACCAGCAACCAACCGATCACGGGCCTGGTGGCTTCGCGGGAGTTGCGCAGGGTCTTCAGTGGTGAAGTCACGACGCGGTGGCCTCGTTTCTGTTCTCGGTGGGATCGGGGCCGGTGCCCCGGGTGAAGATGAAGGAGGTCCTGGGGTCGGAGAAGACCAGGTACCCCAGATACAGCAGCCCGATCACGGCCGCCAGCACCCGGACCCAGAGCAGGCTGATCCATTGGGCGACGCTGAGCTGGTCGACGACCCCGACCAGGACCAGGACCATGCTGGCCAGGTACCAGAAGCGGGCCCAGCGGCCCTCATAGACGCGGGTGACCGCGAAGAAGGGGATCAGCCACAGCAGGTACCAGGGTTGGATGATCGGTGCCAGCAGCACCGTGGCCAACAGGGCCAGGGCGCTATAGAGCACCGGCGAGCTGGCCGGACGACGGAAGGCGAGCCAGATGGCCAGCGCGAGGGCCAGGACCTTGAACCCCGTGTAGACGCCATTGGCCGTGGCGGACAGGTTCCCCCCGGCTTGTTCGACCAGCCAGCCGATGCCCAACCCCAGCAGCCCCACCGGGGCGTAGGGGAAGGCGGCCGACCCCGCGGAGGCCATCGCCTTGATCCACCCGAACCAGAGGCCGGAGACCCAGCCCAGGAACGTCAGCGTCGCCCCGGAGACCAGGGCGGTATAGGCCCAGGCGCGCAGCCGCAGGGCGAGGCGTGCCGTGGCGGGCAGCATGGCCAGCCCGATGAAAGGCAGTGCGAGCACGACGACCGGTTTGATGGCGATGGCGGCACTGACGGCCAGCACCCCGGCGAACCTGCGGCCCTGGTAGACCCAGAGGAAACCCAGGAGCACCCCACCCATCATCAGGGCGTCGTTGTGGACGCCCCCGATCATCGTCAGCAGGAACAAGGGGTTCGCCAACGAGATCCATACCGCCCAGGTCGGATCCGAGCCCAACCGGTCGGCCAGCCGGGGCACCGCATACAGGCAGAGGAGCACCCCCGCCACGGCCAGCACGCGGAAGAGCAGCACCGCCAGCTCCGGGATGCCGCCGGTGACGAAATAGACGCCCTGGGCCGCCAGCAGGAACAGCGGTCCGTACGGGGACGCGGATTCCGCCCAGAGGCTGTCCGACCCCTGGGCGAACCAGCCCGGGAGTTGGGAGATCCAGTTCTCGTAGGGGCTCAGGCCGGCGTGCATGAGCCGGCCCTGTCCCAGATACGAATAGACGTCCCGGCTGAAGATCGGGAAGGAGAACAGCAGCGGCCCGCTCCAGAGCAGGACGGTGTTGCGCACCGTCACCACGGAGGCCCGGTTGTTCGGCCCCCCGCGCTGCCCGAAGCGCAACCAGGCACGGCACATGATCATCGAACCCAGCGCGAGCAGGATGGTGCAGACGATGACCCCTGCCGTTTCCACGCGCAACGGGTTCAGCAAAGTGGTGCGGGCGAACAGGGAGTCCTGGGACTGGGCCAACCAGCCCACCCCCCAGGAGCCGACCATGATCATCAGCGAGGCCAGGAACCCCTGGGCCATGGCCACCCCGCGTTTGGCCTCGTCGCCGCCGGCCAGCCGGTGCAGCAACGGCAGATGCTCGATGTAGTGGCGCAGCCCCCGGACCGCGTCGGTGAGCACTGCGGTGCGGGCCCGCGTCCGCCCGGGGTTTCCTGCAGCCATTCAGTTGGCTGCCTTGGGCCGCCGCAGCACGGTCCATGCGGCACGAAGGGAATCGCGGAAGTCCAGGAAGATGCGTTTGGTCCGGGGGTCCAGGAACGCCAGGTAGGCCATGGCGGCCCAGGAGATGCCGGTGGATAGATGCTTCACCCAGGGGTCCAGCCCGTCGAGGAACTGCCAGATGAAGATCTGGTCGGCGGCCCCGAAGGCGACGAAGAAGGCCACGGTGAAGTACACCCAGATCAGTTGCCAGTCGTCCCGGATGCCGGTGGCCGCGAAGAAGGGCAGCAGCCAGAGCAGGTACCAGGGCTGGATGATCGGTGACAGGACCACCAGCGCGGCGAAGGCCAGGGCAAGGCGTTGGACCAGATGGGAGTGGCTGCCACGGAACATCAAAAACACCACCACCGCCACCGAGACCAGCCGGGCGATGAGTTTCACCACGGGCAGCACCCAGGCGTATTCCAGGCCCAAGGTGTCCAGGATCCCGCTGAAGAAGTTCGTGAACATCCCCACGGGGGCGAAGAAGACCGTTCCGGTCCCGGTGCCCAGCATGACCTTCAGCCAGCCGAAACCGTAGCCGTTGACCCAGCCGATCAGGGCCATGATGCCCAGGCACAGCCCCAACGTATAGGCCCAATAGAGGAAACGGCGTTTCCAGGAGGAGCCGGGCCCGGCCCAGAGCAAGCCGATGAACGGCAGGATGACCATGGTGATCGGTTTGATGCCGATGGAGGCGGTGACCAGCACGACCCCGAGCACACCGCGGCGGGTGGCTGCATAGTAGGTCCCGGCCACGGCCAACCCGACCATCAGGGCGTCGTTGTGGGCGCTGGCGATGAAGCTGATCAAGAACAGCGGGTTGGACACGGTGATCCACAGGGCCTTGGCCCCGGGCACCTGGTGCAGCCCGGCCAGCTTGGGCACGTAGACCATGCAGAGGAGCACCCCGGCGAAGGCCACGAGACGGTAGAGCAGCACCGAGGCGTCCGGGGAGGACCCGGTGACCATGTTCACGAGGCGTTCGATCGTCAGGAACAGCGGGCCATACGGGGTTTCGGATTCCGCCCAGGTGACATCGGCGCCGAGCTGGAACCAGTTCGACAGCGTGGAGATGCCATCCACGTAGGGGTCCTGCCCGGCGGTGACCAGCCGGCCCTGTCCGATGTAGGCGAAGACGTCACGGCTGAAGATCGGCAGGCAGAGCAGCAGCGGCGCGCCCCAGGCCCAGCAGGCCTGCCGCACGGTGCGCAAGGAGCCTTCGGCCCAGCCGGCGAGTTCCTGCCCCAGTCGCAGCCAGGCACGGAACATGATCCAACAGCCCACCGTCAGCACGACCGTTGAGGTGATCACCCCCCATTGCTCGGTGCGCACGGCGATGAGCAGATGTTCGCGGTTCAGCGGCGAGACGCTGGCGAGCCACCCGATGCCGTAGGAGCCCAGCAGGACCAGCATCGCCCCGATGAATCCCTGGACCAGGATCGCCCGGGGTCCGTGGTCCACCCGAGCGGACCCCGCACCCGCCTCGACCCTGCTCATCGCCATCGGCTCGTTTCCGTTGTCTGCCCGTCGGGGCTCCACGTCCGGCCCGTGGCCACGGACGCTGAGACGACCGGGCTCCGGGGCCGGCGGCCCGCTCAAATACCCACCCGATGTTAGCATCGCGCCCGCCCCAACTGGCGGCACGACGCCGGGTCCCGGGGTTGCCGGCCGGCTGGACCTACAGTGGGATCTGCCGCCGGGAGGCCCCGGCGTCGCACGTGGCTGACGAAAGGGACTTCAGTGGCTCGGCACGCATCAACCGCAGGCAGTACCCGCACCCGGCAGACGCCCCTGCTCGGATGGGGCTTGTTCATCGCCGTGCTGGTGGTGGTCGTCTCCCCCATGCTCGGGCTGCACGCCCTGGGGGCCGCCGCCCTGGGCGTGACCGCAGCGGTCGTCTTCGTGGTGTTGTATTTCCTCAGTGGCGTGACGACGTAGCACTTCCCCACCCCGGCTGCTGATCGATCGGACCGCAGAATCCGGTAGATTGGGATCGTGCCTATTTCAGCTGAAAACATTGTGTGGATCGATTGCGAGATGACCGGGCTGAGCCTGGAAGCCGACGCGTTGATCGAAGTTGCCGTCCTGGTCACCGACCCGGAATTGAACATCCTCGGCGAGGGTGTCGATGTCGTCATCAAACCCGAAGCCCAGTCGCTGGAACAGATGAATGACTTCGTACGCCAGATGCATGTCTCCTCGGGGCTGCTCGAGGAACTGGACGGCGGCGTCGATCTGGATACCGCGACCGAGCAGGTCCTCGCCTACATACGCCAGTGGGTCCCCGAACCAGGCAAGGCCCCGTTGGCCGGAAACACCATCGGCACCGACCGGAACTTCCTGGCCCGCGACATGCCGGGGGTCATCGACCACCTGCACTACCGGGTCATCGATGTCTCCACGCTCAAGGAGCTGGCCCGGCGCTGGTACGCCCGGGCCTACTTCCAGTCCCCGCCGAAGACCGGAAACCACCGCGCCCTGGGCGACATCCGTGATTCGATCAACGAACTGCGCTACTACCGCAAGGCCATCATGGTCCCGGCCCCCGGCCCGGACAGCAAGACGGCCAAGGAGGTCGCCCGCTCGTTGGCCGCCGAGGACACCGCCGCGCAGGGTTCCGGGACCGGAGCCACCGCCGGGTCCAGCGCCGACTGACCACCCGCCGCCAGGTGATCCCTGCCACAGTTCGACGCGGAGATGTCGTGGTGTCGCAAGGCCTGCCGAAAGTGTGTAAACTAGTACTCGTTGCCCGGACCTCCACGGTAGGAATACCAAAGGTGCGGGCACCGCGTTGAGAGACGCGATGGTGGGTATAGCTCAGTTGGCAGAGCGTCTGGTTGTGGTCCAGAAGGTCGCGGGTTCAAGCCCCGTTACTCACCCCAGCAGCCGCCCCGGATCCGTCCGGGGCGGCTTTTTCTTCGCTATCAGCATCACCAGCAGGAGGCCCAGATGCCCGTCCGTCCCGTCGTCGTCTACGGCGAACCAGTGTTGCACGCCCGAGCCGCCGAAGTCACCGAATTCGATGATGAGCTACGGGCGTTGATCGCCGACATGTCCGAGACGATGCACGCCGCCAACGGGGTGGGTCTGGCAGCACCCCAGGTCGGGGTGGGTCTGCGGCTGTTCACCTACACGATGGAGAACGACGACGGGGTCCCCGCAGAGGGGGTGCTGGTCAATCCGCGGATCGTGCTCGGCAAGGTCTCCGGCGCGCAACCGGACCCCGAGGAGGAAGCCGAGGGCTGCCTGTCGGCCCCCGGCTTGTCCTTCCCGCTCAAACGCGCGAACTACGCCCGGGTGATGGGCTACGACGGCGACGGGAACCCGCTCGATTTCGAGGCGACCGGATGGTTTGCCCGGATGTTGCAGCACGAATACGACCATCTGGACGGCTACCTCTACGTCGATAGGCTCAACACCAAGTGGGCGAAGCGGTGGAAGAAGGCCAAGAAGTCCCTGGGCTGGGGCGTTGCGGGGAACACATGGTTGCCCGGGGTCGATCCGGACCCCTTCGGCCACTAGCACTCAGCGGATCCACGATACAAACATGAAAGAGCCGGTGCCCACCCCGACGGATCGGGGTGGGCACCGGCTCTTCCGGGCAGGAGTCCTGCTACTTCGCCGAGGCGACCTGGAAGACGTCGCCCTTGGCGTAGCACGGCTTGGCCTGCGAGGCCTGATCCGAGCTCAGGGTGATCTTCTTGCCGGTGAATTCGGCCTGCTGGCCGACGCGGATGGAGGTTCCTCCCACCGTCACGGTCGGCTTGCCCTTGCTGTTCAGCGTGGTGTCCTCGGGGAACACGAGCAGCGTCGGGGGCCCCTGCTTATTGACGGCGTGGAAGCAGCCGTGATCGGCGATGATCAGCTTGGTGTTCAGCGAATCATTGCCGGAAGCGGACTTGCCGGTGGAGACCACGGCAATCTTGTGCTCCTTGTTCTTCACGGTATCCAGGGCCAGCTTGTCCTTGGCCGGGGCGGCCTTCTTGGACTTCTTGGTCTGGGTGGTCTTCGACTGGCTCGCGGTTTCGGTGGCCGAGGAGGCAGCGCTGCTGCTCGCCGGCGCCGAGCTGGAGGCTGCCGCCGAGGATTCCTGGGTGGCGGGCGCCGACGACGAGTCGTCGGAGCTGCCCGTGGAGGAACATCCGGTGGCTGCCAGCAACAGGGCGAACCCGGCGGCGGTGACCCCCAGTGCGCGGCGTGCTCGGCTATCGATCCTACGATCCATGCTGTGGTCCTGCTTCCTGCCCTGGCTTGGGCTGGTTGTCCGGCGCCGTCGTCGGCTCCGGTGGTTGCTACACGGTGGCGGTTGCCTCGACCGTGATGTCTTCGGTCCTGTCGACGGCCGGGAAGGCTGCCGGATGGGTTCCGGCGAGTTCCTCGATGACGCGAACCACCTGGCAGGAGTATCCGAACTCGTTGTCGTACCAGACGTAGACGACGGCGTTGCGGCCGTTGGCGATGGTCGCCAGCCCGTCCACGATGCCGGCCCGGCGCGAGCCGACGAAATCGGTGGAAACGATCTCCGGGGAGTCGATGTAGTCGATCTGCTTATGCAGTTCGGCACCCAGCGAGGTCTGGCGCAGGAACGTGTTCAGTTCCTCCTTGGTGGTGTCCTTTTCCAGGTTCAGGTTCAGGATGGCCATGGAGACGTCGGGGGTGGGGACCCGGATGGCGTTTCCGGTGAGCTTGCCCTCGAATTCGGGCAGGGCCTTGGCGACGGCCTTCGCTGCTCCGGTCTCGGCGATGACCATGTTCAATGCCGCCGAACGTCCACGGCGGTCGCCCTTGTGGAAGTTGTCGGTGAGATTCTGGTCGTTGGTGAACGAGTGGACGGTTTCCACGTGGCCGTGGGCCACGCCGTACTCGTCGTTGATGGCCTTGAGCACCGGGGTGATCGCGTTCGTGGTGCAGGACGCGGCGGAGATGACGGTGTCGTCGGCGGCGATGTCCCCGTGGTTGATGCCGTGGACGATGTTCTTCACATCGCCCTTGCCCGGGGCGGTGAGCAGCACCTGGGACACGCCCTTGGCCTTGAGGTGCTGGCCCAGTCCTTCACGATCGCGCCAGCGGCCCGTGTTGTCCACGACGATCGCCTTGTTGATGCCGTAGGCGGTGTAGTCCACGGCGGTCGGGTCGTTGGAGTAGATGACCTGGATCAGCGTTCCGTTGGCCAGGATCGTGTTGTTTTCCTCGTCAACGGTGATCGAGCCTTCGAAGGGTCCGTGGACCGAGTCGCGGCGCAACAGCGAGGCGCGCTTGACCAGGTCGTTCTCACCGTTCTTGCGCACCACGATGGCGCGCAGCCGGAGGCCGTAGCCACCGCGCTCGATGAGGATGCGGGCCAGCAGGCGGCCGATGCGGCCGAAGCCGTAGAGCACGATATCGCGTGATTCGGCTTCGGTGCGTCCCGCGCCACCGGCCTTTTCGGCGAATTCGGCGACTAGGAAGTCGGCCAACACGGCGTCGTTGCCCTGCTCGTTGAATTTGCGGGACAGCCGGGCCAGATCCACCGATACCGCCCCGAGATCCAAGGCATCCAGTCCCTGGAGCAGCGGCAACGTCTGGGATGGGGAGAGTTCCACGCCGTCGATATGGCGGGCCACCCGGTGGGCCTTGAGGATGTCGATCGGGGATTTGTTGATGAGCTTGCGCCCGTAGATGGAGGTCACCACATTGTTCTTGCGGTAGAGACGCCCGATCAGGGGAATCATGGCCTCGGCGAGTTCCTCGCGGCCGCTCCATTCGTTCTGGGCGGCGACAGACTGCTGGGTCACTTCTTGTCCTTCCAATTCAGCCGGCCGGGATCCACTAGCCGGTTGGCACCGCGAAAGCACCATTGCAGATACGGTTGGTTGGGGTCTGAGATTCCTCGCCCCCGGGGCTGCGCCCACCTCCATTCTAGGTTGTTGACCCCCGATCACCGCATTGATACCGGTGAACTCACTCACATGACCTGCCGCAGCGCCACGCCGCCCCAAAACCATGCATTCGAAGACATCTTCGATTATACTTGAATTGGCGGCGCCCCGTCTCTTGCGCCGCCGGCACGGCTCCCCCAGGCCGTGCCCATCAACCGGCCCCGCTCCTTCACCTCGGGCGGGGCCGGTTGCCGCCCCGACGCATCCCGCACCCCCTGGTCATCCGCGCATCCGGTCCGTCATCCAGGCCGGAACAGAACCGGGTGCCGCTAGACTGGCTGGAGGTTCGGCACGCCGCCGTCGACCGGCTACTGACTGGGGAAACATGAGGATTGGGGACCTGTCCCGCGAGCATCGACACCTGGGGATCGTCTTCCTCTGCGACACGATGGCCATCAACGGGACGCTGGATTACTTCAGGGCCATCTGGGTCGGCAGCGAATATCGGCAGGTGCTGACCATCAGCGGATGGGTTTCACCTCCCCTGCCATTGGATGCAGAGATCGAAGTCCACGAGCCCGACCCCACCCCGCCGACAGACGGCAAGTCGTCCGTGTAACCGAATTCGCGGTGGACCGCCACCGCTCACAGTAGAACGTATGTTCGACTATGGTTAAACCTCGCCAACCACCGGGGAGGACACCATCAACAAGGTCGACGTCGCCCAGGCGCTGCAGACCCTCAACGCCGATCTGGCCAGCGGGGGCCGGCCACCTCGGGTGAAGCGGAGCCTCATGCCGGGGGATTACCCGCCGCAGGTCCACCCGGATGACTGGGAACCGGATGACGAAACCGATCGTGGTCCACTCCAACCCCCGTGAGCCCTACCGGGAGGTGACACCGGGTCCGCAGTGGAAGGTGAGTGGACGGGATGGCCTGTACGCCGGGTTCTGTACCGGCAGCGGTTGCCCGGCTGCCGGTGACGATCATCCATCTAGGGGCACCGTTGCCGATGCCCTCACGCGGCCTACCCGACTACTGGGGCGAACAGCCCTCATACGCAGCCTGTCTGGCCTTGCTCCGGGTGGGGTTTACCGAGCCGCCCCAGTCACCTGGGGCGCTGGTGGTCTCTTACACCACCTTTTCACCCTGACCCGCACTCGGCGGGCGGTCTGTTTTCTGTGGCACTGGCCTGCGGGTTTCCCCGAGTGGGCGTTACCCACCACCCTGTTCTGTGGAGCCCGGACGTTCCTCGGGCCGCTTGCGCGACACGCGATCGTCCAGCCATCCCGTCCGTTGACCAGTCTAGCGTGCTCCGGGCGGCGTCCGGTCAGCCACCCCTACGGGTCCTTGCTCGGCCCGTTCGTCCCCCGTCGACGCGTCGGCCGGTCCAGTCTTCGGGGCCACGGCTGGTGATCCCGGTTTCGGCGGGACGATCCTGTCGACCAACGGCACCAAGACGGTGCCGATGCGTCCGACCACCTGGTGGACCGGCTTCATCGAGGCGAGCAAGGCGATCCCCGTCATGAGCATCAGATAGATCACCACGGCGACGTACCTGTTGTCCTCCGCCATCATCTTCGCGTAGCGCGCCACGGCCAGGACCGCGAAGCCGTGCAGCAGGAAGATGGAAAGACTCCGCTGGCCGAACCTGACCAGCAGGCCGGGTTCACGGGGCACCAGGACCAGCAGGCCGACGGTCAGAACCACCGCACAGATCTGCAGCACGAGTCGGTAGACCACGCCCGTGGGGTCGGAAACGTCCAGGACGTCGTAGCCCCTGCTCCCGTAGAACCATCTGTGGTCGGGGGCCCAATACAGCAGGAAGCCGAACACCAGCAGGGCGGCCGCGACCACTGCGGACCGGCCCCGGAGCCGCAAGCGGGAGACAAAAGCCAGCATGGCCTTGCCGTAGGTGAAGCCCAGCACGAAGAACGGCAGGAACACCAAGGTGCGGGAGGCGCTGTACGGGTAGTCGATCACGTCGACCATGCCCGATCCCAAGGAGATCAGGACGGAAAGGGCCAGGCTCGTGCGGGGAATCTTCGCGATCAGCGGGGTCAGCGCGGTCCATACCGCCATGGACAGCAGGAACCACAGGATCCAGTAGGGCCTCTCCCACGAGAACTTCGCGTCGGAACCCATCACCCACCGGGCCGCGAAATACGCGCCCTGGAAAACGACCAGCAGGGTCAGGAACTGGGTGCAGCGCTGGAGGATCCCCCTTGGTTTGGAGGTGATTCCGGCGAGGAAGACGAAAGCCGGCATATGGAAGGCGTAGATGCCGGTGATCAGGGCCTTGGTGATGAATCCATCATCTGGATGGGACCGGGCCAGCAGGTGGCCCAGGATGACCAACAGGATCAAGATCCCCTTGGCGGCGTCCAAGACGGGATCTCTACGGGTTCGTGGGGTAACCATCATGTACTACATATTCCTGACGAGCTCCGGTTGGGCATTACCCCCCACTGATCCGTGGAACCCGGACGTTCCATGGACCGATCGTGCGAGGCAAGGCCGTGCAGCCATACCCGCCCCGGCAGTCTAACGTGCTCCGGGGTCCCCGGGGCGCCGCTAGGATCGATGGGTGCTTATTCTGCTCCCCCCTTCCGAAGGAAAGAAGCCTGCCGCCGCGGGCCCCGCCTACGACGCCGAGACCCTGGCGTTCCCCGAACTCTCGGCTGATCGCGCCGAAGTGCTCCAGGCACTGGCCGCTGTATCCGGCCAGGAGGACGCCTTGGAGGCCTTGGGGGTGGGCGCCTCGCTGGCCGGGGAAGTGACCCGCAACATCGCCCTCCACCAGGAGCCGGCGGCCCCGGCCCACGAGGTCTACACCGGGGTGCTCTTCGAGGCGTTGGGCTACCACACCCTCACTGCGGCCCAGCGGCGCACGGCGGATGCCTCCGTCGTCGTGGTCTCGGCCTTATGGGGCGCCGTGGGCTTCGCCGACCGGATTCCCGCCTACCGGTTGTCGATGTCGGTGAAGCTGCCGGGGATCGGGAAGCTGGCCAACTGGTGGAAGAGCAGGCTCAATCCCGTGTTGGGTGAGCGGGCCGGCGACGGGCTGGTCATCGACTGCCGCTCGAGCACCTATGCCGCCGCCTTCACTCCCCCGCCACAGAACACGGTGGCCGTCTCGGTGTTCCAGCTCCGCGGAGGCCAGCGCAAGGTCGTCTCGCATTTTGCCAAGCACACCCGCGGTGAGGTGGCCCGCCACGTCCTGGCCCGGCGGAGCGCACCAAGCACTCCGGCGGCCCTGCTCAAGGCCGTCCAGGAGAAATGGGATGCGGAGCTGGTGCCCGCCACCGCAAAGAAGGCCCACCAGCTGAACATCATCCTGCCCGAGGACCATAGCTTCGCCACCAAATAATCCCGAAACACGCAGGATCAGGGCCTAGGTGTTCTGCTCATGGAGGTTGGTGACGCCCGGTGTGGCGGATAGCTAAAGAGGGCCTTTCTTGGATTCGGTGTTAAGCGACCAAGCAAAACGCCGAAAAGAAAGGCCCTCGATGTCCCACCGTAACGCCCCGCTGACCCCTGAAGGACGTCGCCGCCTCTGTGAGCGTGTTGATGCCGGCCGCCCGATCTGCCACGTCGCTTCCGAGGCGGGGATTGCCCGTCAGACACTCGGGCGTTGGTACGCCCGCTGGACCGCGGAAGGCGAACCAGGGCTCGAAGACCGGTCCTCACGCCCCGAGACCAGCCCGAACCAGACCGACCCGGACATCGAGGCACGGGTCTGCCAGCTACGCCGGAAGGAAAAGCTCGGCCCGATGCAGCTGGTCGGGCTGCTCGTCACCAAAGGCATCGAGCTACCGGCCTCGACCATCTACCGGATCCTGCTGCGCCATGGCATCTCCCGGCTCCGGGACCTGGACGTGTCCGGGGAGGACCTGCGCGAGCCCGTGGTCCGCTACGAGTGGGACCGGCCCGGGGACATGGTCCACGCCGATGTGAAGAAGATCGGCTTCATCCCCGACGGTGGCGGTTGGCGCATCCATGGCCGGGGCTCGGCCCAGCACAAGGCCTCCAGCCGCGCCAAGAATGCAGGTGCCCGCGCCGGCTACGTGTACCTGCATTCAGCCGTCGATGACCACTCCCGGCTGGCCTACACCGAGGAACACATCGACGAAAAGGGAGCCACCGCCGCCGGATTCTGGGAACGGGCCGTGAAGTTCTTCCGCCGTCACGGGATCACTCGCATCCGCCGGGTCCTGACGGACAACGGCTCCTGCTACAGGTCCTGGCTGTTCACCGCCGCGCTGGCCAAGTCCCGTACCCGGCACAAGTTCACCCGGCCCTACCGTCCGCAGACCAACGGCAAGGTCGAGCGCTACCAGCGCACACTGGCCCGCGAATGGGCCCACCGACAAGCCTGGGCCAGCAACGCCGAAAGAACGGCGGCCCTGCAAGGATTCCTAGACCACTACAACTACACTCGATCACACACCGCGCTCAAGGGCAGGCCCCCAGCCAGCCGCGCGCCAATCGGTGTCACCAACCTCGCGGCATAGAACACCTAGAGGCCCCATGGTCTGTCACCAGTTCGATTTCGAAGCCGTCCGTGTTCTGCAGATAGGCGGCGTCATGGTCGGCTCCGCCGGCATGTGGATGCAGCGCCGCGATTTCGAGATGGTGCAGCCGCCCGCGCGGAACCGGCTCGCGGGCTTCTTGTTCTAGTTCCACTCGGGCGAGCGGACCAGGATGACTCCCGAGTCGGGGCAGGAGACGACGTCGTCCTCGGCGGCGGCACGGATCTCCGCCAGATCGCCGGCGGCCAGTTGCATGCCGGATCCTTCCGAGGTGCCGTGGAAGAGCCGGGCGGCGCCGATACCGCGCTGGGCCAGCCGCTTTTCATACATCCCCACCAGGGTCGGGTCGATGCCTCCTGCCAGCTCGGTGCGCTCGTTCACCAGCGTGGCCCGTTCGGCGGCCAGTTCCGCGGCCTTCCCGTCGCGGGCGCGTTCGAGTTGGGCGAGTTGGGCCGCGGTGCCGTCGGCGGAGGCGGTGACGCCTTCGAGCCTGCCGGCGACCTCTTCGGCCGTTTCCATCAGTTCCAGTTCGGTGGTTTCGAGTTCCCCGCGCTTGAGCAGCAAGGAGTCGATCTCGTGCTGCAGGGCCATCATGTCCCGGGCGGTGCCGCGACCGGCCTCGATCTGGGCGCGGTCCTTATCGATCCGGCCCTGGATCTTCTCGCCCTGGTGTTCGATGTCGGTCAAGGCATGCTGGGCCGCCGCCGATTCCTCGGCCACTTCGCGGCGGGCTGCCTCGGCGTCGGCCACGGCTTCCCCGGCGGCGATGATCTCGGGATCGGAGTCGAGGGCCTTCACCGCCCGGTCGATCTTCACGATCTTCGAGTCCAGCCCCTGCAGGTCCAACAGCAGCAGCTGGTCGGCGGGTGATGCCTTGGCCATCGGTGTTTCTCCTCTTGCTCGGTGGTTCCCCAGCCTACTGCCCGCCGTCGCCGATCACCCCCCCGGGGTGAGGATGAAATCCCAGGGATCGGTGTTGATCGAGCTGACCCCGATCTCCAGGACGAAGTTCTGGTCGATCAGCACGTTGTAGAGCCCTTCAGCGGCGGCTGGCAGCCACAGCCATTCCCCGGCGAAATGGGAGATGTCCACCAGATAGGGCCGGTCTTCCACGGCTGCCTCGCGTGCTTCGGAGGCCGGGTGGTGACGCAGGTCGGCGGTGACGAACACATCGGCCCGGGCGGCCCGCACGGCGGAGAAGAGGCTGTCCCCGGCACCGCCGCAGATCGCCACCGTGCTCACGATCCCGTCCCGGTCACCGGCCACGCGCACGCCCCCGGCGACCGCGGGCAGCGCGCCGAAGACCCGGGAGGCGAAGTCGGAGAGCGCCAGGGCATCCGGCAGGGTGCCGACCCGGCCGAGCCCTTCCTCGGGCAGCCCCTCGGAGGCCGCGACCAACGGGGTGACATCGGTCAGTCCGAGGATGTCGGCCAACACGTCGTTGACCCCGCCCACCGCCGAGTCGCCATTGGTGTGGACGGTGACCAAGGCGCAGTGGTTCTCGATCAGCTCGTGGATGACCTCGCCCTTGAACTGGTCGGCCGCCACCGATTTCACCCCACGCAACAGCAGGGGGTGGTGGGTGATCAGCAGGTCCGCTCCCCGGGCGATGGCGTCGCGGACCACCTCGAGGGTGGGGTCCACGGCGAAGATGATGCGCCGCACCGGACGCTCGACCCGTCCGGCGACGAGGCCGACGGCGTCCCACTCCTCGGCCAGCGAGGCCGGCCAGAGCTCTTCGATCGCCACCAGGACCTCACCCAGGGTGGGAACGGTGGCCCCGGGGCGGGGACCGGGGGCCACGGCGGCGCGGGCATCCCGGGCACCGCCATCGGTGGCCTCCACGGCCTCGTCACGTCCTGGGGCGTCGTCCGTCACGGTCGTCTCGCCCTGGGGGGAGTCCTGCGGCGTCTTGTCCTGGTCATTGCGCATGCTCCTACCGTAGTCCGCGGGGAGTCAACCGGGCGTCAAGTGCCCCCTCGACCCTGATCGCGAAGTCGTCCGGGAATGAATGGGAGCCTGCGGGCATTGACCATGGATGTGAGTAGCAAGTCAGCAATCCCAACGTCAGCGGCGCAGTTCGGCACGTCCGATTCCGCCGGATTACCCGACCACGGCATCCAGACCTTCATCCTCGGTGCCGGATGCTTCTGGTGCATGGACACGATCTACCGCAAGACCGTCGGCGTCTCCTCGGTGGTCTCCGGATACATCGGCGGGCACACCCCGGACCCGCACTACCGCGAAGTGTGCAGCGGAACCACCGGACATGCCGAGGCGGTCGCAGTAACATTCGATGCCGCCGTCGTCCCGGCCGACGTCATATTGGACATGTTCTTCACCGGTCATGACCCCACGACGTTGAACCGCCAGGGGTACGACGTCGGGACCCAGTACCGTTCGGCCATGTTCTACACCGATGTCCGGCAGAAGGAGTTCTTCGAGGCGTCCTTGCGGCGGAACCAGGAGAACTGGGGGGACCCGATCGTCACCGAGATCGTCCCCGCCCCGTACTTCCACGAGGCCGAACCGATCCACCAGGATTTCTACGCCGCGAACCCCTACGAGGGCTACTGCCAGGTCATCATCAACCCCAAGTTGGCCAAAGCCAGGAAATATTACTCCCGGTGGCTGGCCGAATAAACCGTGATTCGGCACCTCGATAAGCTGGACCACCGATCAACCCCACAAACTCTTCCGAAAGCAGGCCGCTGATGGCACAGATCTACAACGACGTGACCGAACTGGTCGGACGCACTCCCCTGGTCCGCCTGAACCGCTTGGCCGAGGGCCTGCCGGCGCAGGTCGCGGTCAAACTCGAATTCGCCAACCCCGCCAATAGCGTCAAGGACCGCATCGGGGTGGCGATCGTCGACGCCGCCGAGAAGGCCGGCGCCCTGACGACCGGTGGGACCATCGTGGAGGGCACCTCCGGCAACACCGGGATCGCCCTGGCCATGGTCGGGGCCGCCCGCGGTTACCGGGTCATCCTCACCATGCCCGAGACCATGTCGACCGAACGCCGGGTCATGCTGCGCGCCTTCGGTGCCGAGATCGTGCTGACCCCCGGGTCCGAGGGCATGCGCGGCGCCGTGGAGAAGGCCAAGGAAATCGTCGCCCATACCGAGAACGCCATCTGGGCCCAGCAGTTCGCCAACCAGGCCAACCCCGAGATCCACCGCACCACCACGGGCCAGGAGATCTGGGACGACACGGACGGGGCGGTGGACGTCCTGGTCGCCGGCATCGGCACCGGCGGCACCATCACCGGGGCCGGCCAGCTGCTGCGCGAGAAGAAGCCCGAGGTGCAGATCGTCGCGGTGGAGCCGAAGGATTCGGCCATCCTCAACGGTGGCGCCCCCGGCCCGCATAAGATCCAGGGCCTGGGCGCGAACTTCGTTCCCGAGGTCCTGGACACCGAAATCTACAACGAGGTCCTGGACGCCACGATCGAGGATTCCGTGCGGGTCGCCCGTGACCTGGGAACCAAGGAAGGCATCCTCGGGGGCATCTCCGCCGGTGCCGCCGTCTGGGGTGCCCTGCAGGTCGCCGCCCGTCCAGAGAACGCCGGGAAGCTGGTCGTGGCCGTGGTCCCCGACTTCGGCGAACGCTACATCTCCACCCTGTTGTACGACGACATCCGCGGATAGCGGCAGCACCTGAAGGACAACCACCAGCAAAGGTTTCGTGTGACTTTCCTATCCCGCCTGAAAGAGGATCTCGAAGGGGCCCGCGCCCATGACCCGGCAGCACGCGGGGACGCGGAAAATGCGTTGGCCTATTCGGGCCTGCATGCCATCTGGGTTCACCGGCTGACCCACCGGCTCTGGCAGACCCCCGCGCTGCGCCTTCCGGCACGGCTGATTTCGCAGTTGGCGCGCTTCACCACGGGAATCGAGATCCACCCAGGGGCGACCCTGGGCCGCCGGTTCTTCATCGACCACGGCATGGGCGTCGTCATCGGCGAGACCGCCGAGATCGGCGACGACGTGATGATCTACCACGGAGTGACCCTCGGGGGCCGGTCCTTGGCGAAGGTCAAGCGACACCCCACCATCGGTGACCGGGTGGTCATCGGTGCCGGGGCGAAGGTCCTGGGGCCGATCGTCATCGGCGCCGATTCGGCGATCGGAGCCAACGCCGTGGTGGTCAAGGACGCTCCCGAGGATTCGATCATCACCGGGATCCCTGCAACCAACAGGCCACGCCGACCCCAGGAGCACCAGCCGGCCGTGGATCCAGCCGAATACATCGACCCGGCGATGTGGATCTGACCGGCGGCCAAGGCCTCCCACGACGAACGGTCCGGGACCGGCAGTTCTTTGCTGCAGGTCCCGGACCGTTCGTGTGCGTCCGTGCTAGGCGGGGCGCTGTTCGGGACTGACCGTCTTGGCCGGATCTCGCTCGACCACATCCCCCAACGCCTCATCGATGCGGGTCATCAATTCCGTGGGGATCTCCACCCCCGAGGCCTTCACGTTCTCGGCGACCTGCTCGGGGCGTGAGGCCCCGACCAGGGCGGTGGCCACGTTCTCGTTCTGCAACACCCAGGCAATCGCCAGCTGGGACATCTTCAACCCCAGTTCATCGGCGATCGGTTCCAGCTGCTGCACCCGGCCGAGCACGTCATCGGTCATGAAGCCCGAGATGGTCTTCTTGCCGCCCTTCTCATCCGTGGCCCGGCTGCCTTCCGGCGCCGGTTGCCCCGGGCGGTATTTGCCGGAGAGCACGCCCTGGGCCATGGGCGACCAGACGACCTGGGACATACCCAGTTCCTTCGAGGCCGGGACGACCTCGGCCTCGATGACCCGCCAGAGCGCGGAGTACTGCGGCTGGTTCGACACCAGCAAGAATCCCGCCTGCTTGGCCAACGCCTGACCCTCGCGCAGCTGGGACGCACTCCATTCGGAGACCCCGATATAGAGGGCCTTGCCGGCCCGTACGACGTCGGCGAAGGCCTGGATGGTCTCCTCCAACGGCGTCTGGTGGTCGTAGCGGTGCGCCTGGTACAGATCGACGTAGTCCATCCCCAACCGACTCAGCGAGCCGTTGATGCCTTCCATGATGTGTTTGCGCGAGAGCCCGCAATCGTTGGGCCCCTTGGGCCCCACCAGCCCGAAGACCTTGGTGAAGACCTCCAACGATTCACGCCGCTGGCTCTTCAGCGCGGCGCCCAGGACCTCTTCGGCGGCCCCGTTGGCGTAGACGTCAGCGGTGTCGAAGGTGGTGATTCCCGCGTCCAGGGCGGCCTGCACGCATTCGGTGGCGACGTCGTTTTCCACCTGGGAGCCGTGCGTCAGCCAGTTGCCGTAGGTGATTTCGGAAATTTTGAGCCCCGAGGCCCCGAGAAATCTATAATCCATGCCCTCAGCCTATGCCCGCGGGCCTGAGTCAAAACAGGGCACGACGGCGGAACCCGGAATGGTTCCGCCGTCGTGCCCGCAGGAGCGTGTCGGCAGGGGGTGGCCCCGCCGGTGTGGTCGCTAGTGCGTGGAGACTGCTTCGATCTCGGTCTTGTCTCCGCTCCACTGGGTGTGGAAGGTTCCTTCGGCATCCATCCGGTTGTAGGTGTGGGCGCCGAAGAGGTCGCGCAGACCCTGGGTCAGGGCTGCCGGCAGGCGCTTGCGGCGCAGGCCGTCGTAGTAGGCCAGCGAGGAGGAGAAGACCGGGACGGGGATGCCCAGGGAAACCGCCGTCGAGACCACGCGGCGCCAGGCCGGGACGGCCCCGGCAATGGCCTCGGAGAAGGATGGGGTGAACAGCAGGTTGGCCGGCTTGTCGTCCGAGGAGTAGGCCTTCATGATGTCGGCCAGCAGTTCGGCGCGGATGATGCAGCCACCGCGCCAAAGCGAGGCGATCTCGTCGAGCTTCAGATCCCAGTCGTACTCGGTGGCTGCCGCGGTGAGCATGTCCAGGCCCTGGGCGTAGGAGACGAGCTTGGAGGCGAAGAGCGCCTGGCGGACGTCCTCGACGAAGTCGTCGCCGAGAGTGACGTCCTGCTCGTGTCCGGCCAGCACCTCCTGGGCGATGGCGCGCTGGTCGCGCTGGGAGGACAGCCCGCGGGCGAAGACCGATTCGGCGATCGCGGAGGTGGGCGATCCCAGATCCAGGGCCGATTGCACGGTCCAGCGGCCGGTACCCTTCTGGCCTGCCGAGTCCACGATGACGTCCACGAGCGGTTTGCCGGTCTTGGCGTCCTGGTGGGCCAGGACCTCTGCGGTGATTTCGATGAGGAAGGAGGCCAGTTCGCCCTTATTCCATTCCGTGAAGATCGTGGCCTGGTCGGCCGGTTCGATTCCGGCGCCGGAGCGCAGCAGGTCGAAGGCCTCGCCGATGACCTGCATGTCGGCGTATTCGATGCCGTTGTGGACCATCTTCACGAAGTGGCCGGCGCCATCGGTGCCGATCCAGGCGCAGCATGGGGTGCCGTCGACGTGGGCCGAGATCTTCTCGAGCATCGGGCCCAGGGCCCTGTAGGACTCCTCGGAGCCGCCGGGCATGATGGAGGGGCCCCACAGGGCTCCTTCTTCACCGCCGGAGACGCCGATGCCCACGAAGTGCAGGTCCTTCTTCGCCAGGGCCGCCTCCCGGCGGCGGGTGTCCTGGAAGTTCGAGTTGCCGCCGTCGATGACGATGTCACCGGCTTCGAGCAGCGGAACGAGCTTGTCGATGACCGAATCGACCGGGGCGCCTGCCTTGACCATGAGCAGCACGCGGCGCGGGGTCTCCAGCGACTCGACGAGCTCCTCCATGGTGTCGGTGCGGATGAACTCGCCCTCATCGCCGTGTTCCTTGAGTAAGGCGTCGGTCTTCTCGATCGATCGGTTGTGCAGGGCCACCGTGTAGCCGTTGCGGGCGAAATTGCGGGCGAGGTTCGCGCCCATGACCGCTAGGCCGGTGACGCCGATTTGTGCCTTCATCAGGACTCCATCCATTGGAAACAAGACGAGCTGGTGCCCCGGCACACTACGGTGCCGGACACGGCTCCGTGACTGGTTCCCAGTCTAGTTCGCCCGCCCCTCGGCGGAAAGCCGATCAAGCTGTTGCCTGCGACCGACAGCAACAATTCAACGATTCACCTACTGGAGAGTTTGTATAGAAACATACAAAGACACGGTATTGTTGCGAAGGGAGTTCTGCGCCGGGGCTCGCTGGTAGCGTGACGATATGGGCTGGCCGACGAACGATGGGGACACCGCATTGCGCTCTTTTCCCGCCCATTCTCCTCCGACACCCCTCATCGGCCCCTTAGCACTTCCCCTGCTGCACGTCATGACACTGAACATCCGGCGGCGCATGCCACCGTTCTGGTTTCCGGCGGCGGATCGATGGGCCCGCCGCCGTCCCCTGCTGCAGCAACTGCTGGCCGCCGAGCAACCCACCGTGCTGGCCTTGCAGGAAGTGATGCCGGGCCCATCCCGGCAGATCCGGGACATGCTCGGCGCTGCCTACGCCTCCGTGGGGACCGGGCGGTCCGCCGGTGGCGGCGGGGAACGCTGCGAACTGCACTACGACCGCCGCCGACTTCACCTGCTTGATTCCCGGTTCTGGTGGCTTTCGGAGCACCCGGAACGTCCCGGTTCGCGTTCCTTCGGCAACCCACTACCCCGCTTCGTCGTCCAGGGACACTTCAGCGATCGGGGCACCGGTGCACGCTTCCATGTCCTGGTCACGCATCTGGATCCGTTTTCCGCCCCGTCGCGCCGGGCCTCGGCCCAACTACTGCACCGCGTGGTGGCGGATCTTCCCGATCCGGTCATCCTGCTGGGGGACTTCAACGCAGGCACCGGCTCCCCGGCCCACCGTCACCTGGTCGACGGTCGGGTCCTGGCCGATGCCCTGGAGGTGTCAACGCGACAGGTCGGCGCCGACTGTTCGACGTTCACCCGGTATGGCAGCCCCACCAGCACCGGCCCCCGGTTGGATTGGATCCTCGTCTCCCCCGGCCTTCAGGTCGAGTCGGCGGGAGTGAATGCACTGCGCCTGGGCGGAGCCGCCGTCTCAGACCACGAACCCGTCCACGCAGTGCTGAACCTCGGCCCGAAGCATTCGGCCCACCCCGAAGGGGGCCCGTCATGGAAGCGGTGAGACACGCCCTCTTCCGGCCTCCCGTGAACCGGGTGGTGCTCCTGGCCGACGTCGTGCGGGCAGCCATGCTCATCAGCGTCGTGGTCGCCGGGGTGGGGTGGGGCTGGATCCAGGTAGCTGTCTTCATGCTCGCCGTATTGGCGACCTTGATCCCTCGCGCGCTGCGAGTACGGGCCAGCCTGGACCTTTGCGTCGGCATCGCCTCGCTGGCAGCCGCCTGGAGCAACGTCTTCGACCTGTATGTGCTCCTGCCGGGGTGGGATAAGTTCATGCATGCAGTATTGGGCGGACTGATTGCCGTCTTGTCAGTGGTGATCGCCCAGCGGGCGGGCATCCTGCCGCCGACCATTCAGCGGCCCGGCGCATTGGTCGTGGCCACCCTCGTTCTCGGCTTGGCCACCGGAGCAGTCTGGGAGCTGTTGGAGTGGGCCGGACACACCCTCATCGACCCGGGGGTACACGTGGGCTACCAGGACACCATGGGCGATCTGGCGGCCGACGGCCTGGGGGCCCTGATCGGGGGATTCCTCCTTCCCTCCCTGACGGCTGATCCCCCGGAACCTGCCGCCCCGCCATGCTCCCCCGGGCAGGCAGCCTCGCCGCATGGCCCCCGGGAGCTGCCATGAACCGCCCGACGGTCAGTGTGGTGATCCCGGTCAAGGACGACGCCGAAAAACTGCGGCATTGCCTGGAGGCGCTGGCCGGGCAGCAGGTGGCCCCCCTCGAAATCATCGTCGTGGACAACGGCTCCAGCGACGACAGCGCGCGCGTGGCCCGAGGCAACGCGGCACAGGTCCTCTTCGAACCCCGCCCCGGAATCGGCGTCGCCAGTGCTGCCGGCTACCACCGGGCGCGTGGAGACATCCTGGCCCGGCTGGACGCCGATTCGGTGCCGGCCCCGGACTGGATCGCCACGATCGTCGCGTCCTTCCATGCCGATGCCGGCGTGGATGCGATCACCGGCCCAGCCCACTTCAATGACGGCCCCTCCGCCCTGCGCCGACCGGCCCTGTGGGCCTACCTCCTGCCCTACTTTGCGCTCTCTTCCCTGGCCTTGGGGCATGTGCCGCTCTTCGGCTCCAACATGGCCTTCAGACGTCGAGCCTGGCACGAGGTCAGCGATCACCTCCACACCGATCGTTGGCTGGTCCACGACGACTTCGATCTCTCGTTCCATTTGGGCGTCAAGCATGTGCTCCGTTTCGTACCGACCCTGCGCACCGGCATCTCGATGCGCCCCTTCCACGATGGCGGGGCGGTCCTGCGCCTGCGCCGCGGGTTCCATACGGTGTTCCTGCATTGGCCCCACGATCTGCCCTGGCTTCGGATCACCCGGCGGCTGCGCACAAGGTTCCGGCGTCCCGCCCACAGGGGCCAGTACGACGGCGGGGCTCCTGGGAATCCTGCGTCGTGGGACGATCAGGACATGGACTTGCAGGTATCCCCGGTGCTGACGATCCCGGCTTCGGAGCTCGGCTGGCGTTTTTCGCGGTCCTCCGGTCCCGGCGGGCAACACGTCAACACCACCGATAGCCGGGTGGAACTGTTCTGGAACATCGCCGCCTCCCCCACCCTGGGCGAAGAGGACCGTGAACTGCTGTTGGACCATCTGGGTCCGCGGCTGGTCGCAGGAACCCTCACCGTCACCTCCTCCGAACAACGCTCACAACGCCGAAATCGCGAGAGGGCCCTGGAGAAACTGGCCCAACTCATCCGCGAGGCCCTGGCCCCGGCAGGACCCAAGCGGCGTCCGACGAAACCGACCCGGGGCTCCAAACGCCGTCACCGGGCCGCGAAGAAGCAACGATCCGACGTCAAACAGCAGCGCCGTAGGCCCTCCGCGGAGTAGGTTCCACCCGGGGACCATCCTTACCCCCGGCCCGCCGGCGGTTCCGACTCAGGCGCTGGCGTGCCAGACATCCTCCCACTTCAGGGCCAACGACCCGGCCGTTTCATGGGCATTGAGCCCGCTGGGGTTGGGAAGGACCCACAGTTGCACGTCCTCCGGCCACCCTTCCGGTGGCGTGTCGGTCTGCAAGCCCAGCGTGGCCCGGGGTTGGCTGAAGGCCACCCGGTAGGCCGTCACCCCCAAGACGCCCACTGCCCGGGGCCGCAGGATGCGTACCCGCTCCACGAGTCGGGCCCCGCCGGCCCGCAGTTCCTCGGTCGTCAGTTCGTCTGCCCGTGCCGACGTGCGCTCAACCATGTTGGTGATCCCCAGGCCGCGCTCCGCCAGCATCCGTTCGTCCACCGCGGCGAGTCCTCGTGAGGCATCGACTTTCCGGTCGAGGACTCCCGCCAGGGCCAGGGACGTCCAGAACCTGTTTCCCGGCCGGGCGAAGGGCGCATTGACCGCTGCCGTCCAGGGACTGGGGTTGATCCCGACGATCAGCAATCGGAGCATTCCAGCCGATAACCGGTCCGCCGGGTAGGGCAGGACGTCTTCGCGCCCCAGGCCCGAGTGCGCCGCGTGGGCCACGTCCGTCTTCGTGGGCCGTTTTCCACCCAGCGGGGATTCGCTTCGCCACGGTGTCCAGTCGGCGGCAAGTCGCATCTGCATGGGGACAGCCTAGATCGTGTCGGATCAGGCGGCATCCACACGGCGGTGGCGCACCATACAATGGCGCCCCCGCGCCTCGCGGAACCGCGGTGGGAATGAAAAATCCCCGTCGTCCTTTCGGCGGTGCCTGAAGGATGACGGGGATTCATGGCGTGGGCCCTACCGGGATCGAACCGATGACATTCACGGTGTAAACGTGACGCTCTACCAGCTGAGCTAAAGGCCCTTGCGGGGATCGAGCTTACCGGCAATCGGCCCCGCCACCAACTCGGGGTCACGACGCCTACGTCAGCGGCGCAGCCGGGCGATGGCGTCGAAGTAATCCTGTTCCTGCCTCGCTTGGCCGATGCCGCTGCTGAAATGATCCACCACGCGTCCGCCGGCGAGCAGGAACGTTGAACGCAGGGCCCGGCCCTGCTCCTCGTCGAAGCAACCGAAGGCCCGGGCCACCTCTCCGTGGGGCCAGAAATCGGCCAGCAGATCGAATCCGAGGCCCTGCTCGGTGGCATAGGCCCGCAAGGCGTGCTTATGGTCGACGGAGATTCCATGCAGTGAAACCCCGGAGGCTTCCAGTTCCGGACGCACCCGTTCCAGACCAACCAGTTCCCCCGTGCAGACCCGGGAAAAGGCAAACGGGTAGAACACGAGAAAAGCCCGTGCGGCGCCGATGCCCTCCAGCGAGACCGGCCCACCGAACTGGTTCGGGAGGCTGAAGGCAGGAATCGGTGAACCCAGCAGCGCGTGGGTTCCCGGCTCAGCCGTCATTAGTTCTTTCGACGACCCACGAGCCTGGTCGCCGTCCAGTCTTCGGATACACCTTCACTGCTGGTGACGTGCAGCCCGGCCGTCGGGGCGGCTTCCTGGATTTCGGGCACGCCGACGAAGCCGTCACGACCCGATTTGGGGGTCATCAACCAGATGACGCCGCCTTCATCCAAGGTGGTCAGCGAATCGACAAGTTCGTCCACGAGGTCGCCCTCGCCATCGCGCCACCAGAGGAGGACGCCATCGACGACTTCATGCTCGTCCTCGGCCAGCAGTGCGTGGCCGGTAACTTCTTCCAACGTGTCACGGAGACCGTCGTCAACGTCGTCGTCATAACCCAGCTCCTGGATCAGGTCTCCATCCTTGAAGCCCATTTTCTCCACGGCTGCGGTCTTAGCCGCTCCGGCGTCGCTCACGTTTCTCCTCCCACTAGATGCATATACACCTCTCAAGCCAACACCTTTAAACACTTCCCATCAAGCGCAGAGCCCGCAAACACGCCCCAGCGGCGAAAAACGCACCACCCGGGCCCGGATCTGGGCCCGGAACGTGCGGTCGTTCGCGGCCCCCGTACGTCTGTTCTTCCGGTCACCGAGGTCACGGACACCTCTCCCGGCTACGCATCACCAGAGAAAGGCAACTACAGTGGACGGGATGGACTCGCACCCACCCGGTGTGCGTCCATCGTCAAGCGGCCTTGCCGCCGCGACGCGCCCCGCTCCAACAACGGGAACGTCGCATTCCCCACGCTGTAACCCGTACCGAGGAGAAGTTGGACGTGGCTGAAGAGGAACACATTTCCCACATTCGCAGTGGCTTGACCAGCCAACTGCCGGACCGCGACCCGGAGGAAACCGCCGAATGGATTGAATCCTTCGACGGTCTGGTCGAGGCCCAGGGCACCGAACGGGCCCAGTTCATCGTCCGCTCCCTCCTGCAACGCGCGGGTGCCCAGAGCGTCGGTGTCCCCATGGTGACCACCACCGACTATGTCAATACCATCCCCGTGGACCAGGAACCCGAGTTCCCCGGACACGAAGAAACCGAACGCCGTTACCGTGCCTGGATGCGCTGGAATGCCGCCATCATGGTCCACCGCGGCCAGCACCCCGATATCGGCGTCGGCGGACACATCTCCACCTACGCCGGCGCGGCCACGCTCTATGAAGTGGGCTTCAACCACTTCTTCCGCGGCAAGGACCACCCCGGCGGCGGCGACCAGGTCTTCTTCCAGGGCCACGCCTCCCCCGGCATGTACGCCCGCGCCTTCCTGGAAGGCCGGCTGAGCGAAGAGGACCTCGATGGCTTCCGCCAGGAGAAGTCCAAGGAAGGCCATGCGCTGCCTTCCTACCCGCACCCCCACTCCATGCCCGACTTCTGGGAATTCCCCACCGTCTCCATGGGCATCGGTCCGTCCAATGCGATCTACCAGGCCCAGCTGAACCGCTACCTGCACAACCGCGGCATCAAGGACACCTCCGACCAGAACGTCTGGGCCTTCCTGGGCGACGGCGAAATGGACGAGCCGGAATCGCGTGGCTTCCTGCAGCTGGCGGCCAACGAACAGCTGGACAATCTCAACTTCGTGATCAACTGCAACCTCCAGCGCCTCGATGGCCCCGTGCGGGGCAACGGGAAGATCATGCAGGAGCTGGAGGCCTTCTTCCGTGGTGCCGGTTGGAACGTCATCAAGGTGGTCTGGGGCCGCGAATGGGACGACCTGCTGGACAAGGACGACACCGGCTCGCTGGTGGACATCATGAACCAGACCCCGGACGGGGACTACCAGACCTATAAGGCCGAGTCCGGCGGATTCATCCGCGAGCACTTCTTCGGCAAGAGCCCGCAGACCAAGGAACTGGTCGCGGATCTGACCGATGCCCAGATCTGGAACCTCAAGCGTGGCGGCCACGACTACAACAAGATGTATGCCGCCTATAAGGCCGCCACCGAGTTCAAGGGCAAGCCCACGGTCATCCTGACCAAGACGGTCAAGGGCTACGGCCTGGGCAACAGCTTCGAGGCGCGCAACGCGACCCACCAGATGAAGAAGCTGACCTTGGATGATCTCAAGGGCTTCCGCGACCACCTGCGGATCCCGATCACCGATGAGCAGCTCGAAGCCGACCCGTACACCCCGCCGTACTACCACCCGGGCATGGATGCCCCGGAGATCAAGTACATGATGGATCGCCGGGCGGCCCTGGGCGGTTCACTTCCCGAACGCCGGACCAAGCACACGCCGTTGCACCTGCCCGACGACAAGGCCTATGCGGTCGCGAAGAAAGGCTCGGGCAAGCAGCAGGCGGCCACGACGATGGCCTTCGTGCGTCTGCTCAAGGACCTCATGCGCGATAAGGAATTCGGCGATCGCGTGGTCCCGATCATTCCGGACGAGGCTCGCACCTTCGGCATGGACTCGCTCTTCCCGACGAAGAAGATCTACAACCCCAAGGGGCAGAACTACCTGTCGGTGGACCGTGACCTAATCCTGGCCTATAAGGAATCCCCGCAGGGGCAGATCCTGCATACCGGCATCAACGAGTCCGGCTCCGTGGCCGCGCTCACCGCCGCGGGAACCTCCTACGCCACGCACGGCGAACCGCTGATCCCGATCTACATCTTCTACTCGATGTTCGGTTTCCAGCGCTCCGGAGACTTCTTCTGGGCTGCCGGGGACCAGATGACGCGCGGCTTCGTGCTGGGCGCCACCGCCGGGCGCACCACGCTGACCGGCGAGGGGCTGCAGCACGCCGACGGGCACTCCCCCGTCCTGGCCGCAACCAATCCCGCAGTGGTCTCCTACGATCCGGCCTACGGCTACGAGATCGGGCACATCATGAAGGACGGGCTCAAGCGCATGTACGGGGGCGAGCACGAAGACCCCAACGTCATGTATTACATCACCTTGTACAACGAGCCGATGCTGCAGCCTGCCGAGCCCGAGGACCTGGATGTGGAGGGGCTGCTCAAGGGCATCTACCTGCTCTCCCCCGCCAAGGTCGACGGACCTCGGGCCCAGTTGCTGGCGTCTGGCGTCTCGGTGCCGTGGGCCCTGGAGGCCCAGCAGATCCTCGCCGAGGAGTGGGGCGTCTCCGCCGATGTCTGGTCGGTGACCAGCTGGAACGAGTTGCGCCGTGACGGGCTGGATGCCGAGGAGGAGGCGTTCATGAACCCGGGCAGCGAACCGCGCGTTCCCTACGTGACGCAGAAGCTGGCCGGGGCCACTGGGCCCGTCGTCGCGGTCACGGACTTCATGAAGGCCGTGCCGGACCAGATCCGCCAGTTCGTCCCCAACGAGTTCGCGACCCTGGGGGCGGACGGCTTCGGCTTCTCGGACACCCGTGCCGCGGCCCGTCGCTTCTTCAGGATCGACGCCCACTCGATGGTCGTCAGGACCCTGGAAATGCTCGAACGCCGGGGCGAGGTCGAAAAGGACACCTCGGCCAAGGCCTTCACGAAATACCAGCTCGACGATGTGAACGCCGGTACCTCCGGCACCGCCGGGGGCGATTCCTAACCCCCGGCCACCGAGGACGCTGGCGAGGACCTCCCCGCCATCGTTCCCGGTCCCGGCAGTCCCCCGGACACCTGCCCAGGCAGGTGTCCGGGGGACTTCTTCTTTTGTAGTGTTCCTCCAAAATGGAGCCACGGGCCACCTGTGCGTAGGGTGGAGCCATGACAGACGAACGTCCGGGCACCGGATCCCCCCGCATCCGCCCCGTGCGTCAGCCCAAGGCCAGCCCGGAAACGCTGAAGCGGCTGAAGTCCCATCTGGGAATCCTCTCCACGGTCGCCCTGAAGCACCTGGACCAGTCGCTGCCCTGGTACCGGGGTCTGCGCCCGCAGGAGAGGGCCGCACTGGGCCTGGTCGCACAGAAGGGCATCGCCTCCTTCGTCTCCTGGTATGAACGTCCCAGTTCCCCGCAGTGGGTGCTCACCGATGTCTTCGGCACCGCCCCCACCGAGCTCACCCGCTCCATCTCCCTGCAGAAGGCCCTGCAGCTGATCCGCACCATCGTGGAGGTCGTGGAGAACCAGGTCCCCGAGCTGGCCCCCGATTCCGAACAGATGCAGCTACGTGAGGCCGTGCTGCGTTATTCGCGCGAAGTGGCTTTCGCCGCGGCGGATGTCTATGCCCGGGCCGCCGAATCACGCGGGGCCTGGGACAGCCGGCTGGAGGCCCTGGTCGTGGACGCCGTGCTGCGCGGGGAGAGCCCCGACGCCCTGCGCTCGCGTATTGCCGCGGTCGGCTGGACCTCGCAGTCGGGGATCCACGTCATCGTCGGCAGCTCCCCCGAGGACGCCGGCGCCACCTTCGTCGGTGACCTGCGCCGGGCCGGCCAGCGGGTCGCCAAGGACTGCCTCGTAGGCATCCAGGGCGACCGGCTGATCCTCATGCTCGGCGGGGTGCGTGAACTGGAAACCACGTTCTCCCGGCTCGCCGAATACTTCGGCCCGGGTCCCATCGTCTACGGCCCGGAGGCCGCCAGCCTGCGCGACGCCGCGGCCAGCGCCCATGCCGCCTTCGAGGGCATCGCCGCCGCCCGGGCCTGGCCGTTGGCCCCCCGTCCGGTGGCCGCCGACGACCTCTGGCCCGAACGGGTGATGAACGGTGACGTCGCGGCCCGCACCGCCCTGATCAACGACATCCACAAGCCCCTCGTCAAGGCCGGAAACGGCCTGGTCGAGACCCTGTCCAGCTATCTGGCCCTGGGCCATTCACTGGAGGGAACGGCCCGTGAACTCTTCGTCCATGCCAACACCGTCAGGTACCGCCTGAAGCGGGTCTGCGACGTCTCGGGATGGGACCCGTTGGTCCCCCGGGAGGCCTTCGTCCTGCAGACGGCCCTCGTGGTGGGACGCCTGGATGCGAGCGAGTCGTTGTAGGATTCCTCTAAAGCCCTTTGCGCAGCTTCGTGCCGCAAGACACCCGTCATGTCCCCGATCTTTGGAAAGCTGGAACAGTGCTAGCTATCGTGTGCCCAGGACAGGGCTCCCAGACCCCCGGATTCCTCGAACCCTGGCTCGAGGTGCCCGGCGTCGCCGACCATCTCGCCCGGCTCTCCGAGCTGACCGGCCGCGACCTCGTGGCCCACGGAACCGTCTCCGACGAGGCAACCATCAAGGACACGGCAGTGGCCCAGCCGCTCATCGTCGCCGCCGGCCTGATCGCCGCCCGCGCCCTGCTGGGTGATTCGGGCCTCGGCCAGTTGCCCGCCTCCACCATCCTGGCCGGACACTCCGTCGGTGAGATCACCGCCACCGCACTGGCCGGGGCCCTGCCCGAGGCCGACGCCATGACCTTCGTCCGTGAACGGGCCAACGCCATGGCCGACGCCGCCGCCGTGACCCCCACCGGGATGGCCGCGGTCCTCGGCGGCGACCCCGAGGAGGTGGCCGCCACGTTGGCCGCCTTCGGGCTGACGGCAGCCAACGCCAACGGCGGCGGACAGACCGTCGCGGCAGGGACCTGGGAGCAGATCGACGCCCTGGTCGCCTCACCGCCTACCAAGGCCCGCGTGATGCCGCTGAAGGTCGCCGGCGCCTTCCACACCAAACACATGGCCCCCGCAGCGGGCATCCTCCAGGATCTGGTCCCTTCCCTGCACCCCGCAGCCCCGTCGGTGTCCCTGCTGAGCAACTACGACGGTGCGGTGGTCGCCGACGGCGAAGCCAACCTCTCCAGCCTGGTCGCCCAGGTGTCCCGTCCGGTCCGTTGGGACCTGTGCATGGAGACCATGGCCGCCCAGGGGGTCACCGGCCTGCTGGAACTGCCCCCGGCAGGGACCCTGGTCGGTCTGGCCCGTCGCGGTCTGAAGGGACTGCCCACGATGGCCCTGAAGTCCCCCGAGGACCTCGAGGCAGCCCGCGAATTCATCAACGAACATGGCCGGACGGCCACCGCAGAGGACAGGAACTAACGTGAGCGCAGTACTTTCCCAGAACACGCCGCGGGAGTACACCCGCATCATGGGGGTGGGCGCCGCCCGTGGCGACGTCGTCGTCACCAATGAGGACGTCTGCCAGTGGATCGATTCCTCCGATGAGTGGATCCAGAAGCGTACCGGCATCATCACCCGTCGCCGGGCCGACGCCGACACCTCCCTGGTCGATCTGGCCGAGACCGCTTCACGCCAGGCGCTGGAGAATGCCGGCATCGAGGGCTCCCAGCTCGGCGGGGTCATCATCTCCACGGTGACCTCCCCCTATGCCACGCCTTCGGCGGCCTCCGCCTTGGCCCACCGCCTCGACGCCACCCCGGCCCCGGCCTTCGACATCTCCGCCGCCTGCGCCGGCTACTGCTACGGCGTGGCCCAGGCCGATGCACTGGTGAAATCCGGTGCCGCCGAGTACGTCCTGGTCGTCGGGGCAGAGAAGCTCTCGGACATCATCGACAACCACGAGCGCACCATTTCCTTCCTGCTGGGCGACGGCGCCGGCGCCGTGGTCGTCGGCCCTTCCGAGACACCGGGCATCGGCCCGTCGGTCTGGGGTTCGGACGGCGGAAAATGGGATGCCATCGGCATGACCCACTCCATGCTGGACCTGCGCGATGTCGCCGTCCAGGCCGAAGAGGACCCCCAGGGTGACGCCCTGGTCGCCAGCACCGAAGCCAAGCTGTGGCCCACGCTGCGCCAGGACGGCCAGACCGTCTTCCGCTGGGCCGTCTGGGGCATGGCCAAGGAAGCCAAACGCGCCATGGATGCCGCCGGGATCAGCGCCGAAGACCTCTCGGTCTTCCTCCCCCACCAGGCGAACATGCGCATCATCGACGAGATGGTCAAGCAGCTCAAACTGCCCGACACCGTCGCCGTCGCCCGGGATATCGCCGATACCGGAAACACCTCCGCCGCCTCGATTCCGTTGGCCATGCACCGCATGCTGCAGGAACGCCCCGAGCTCTCGGGAACCCTGGCCCTGCAAATCGGGTTCGGCGCGGGCCTCGTCTTCGGTGCCCAGGTCATCGTCCTGCCCTAGGCTATTGACCGGACATCACTAAGTTCACCGTCCGCCGGACGGGAAAAATCGTCGGGAGAGTCCCGGCACAAAAGAAAGGGAGCCTCATGGCTAGCAACGAAGAAATCCTGGCCGGCCTCGCCGAGATCGTCAACGAAGAGACCGGTTTGGCCACCGACGCAGTCCAGATGGACAAGTCGTTCACGGACGACCTCGACATCGACTCCATCTCCATGATGACCATCGTCGTCAATGCCGAAGAGAAGTTCGATGTGAAGATCCCGGACGAGGAAGTCAAGAACCTCAAGACCGTCGGCGACGCCGTGAACTTCATCGCGAACGCCCAGGCCTGATCGATTCCGGTTCTTCCCGCGGGCGCCGCTGAAGGCGCTTCTCGCCGGGAAGCCATGGTCTTCGGGGTGGTCCACCGAGGTCGGCGGACCACCCCACCCACCACTCGGGCGTGGGGCAACCTGCTCCACGCCACCAGCAATCCAGCACAGAGAGTATGTTGATGGCTCGCAAAGTAGTAATCACCGGCCTCGGCGCAACGACGCCGATCGGTGGGGACGTCCCCACCCTCTGGGCCAACGCCCTCAAGGGTGTATCCGGCGCCCACACTTTGACCGCCGATTGGGTCGAGAAGTATTCCCTGCCGGTCCACTTCGCCGCGAAGGCCTCTACTCCGGCTGCGGATGTGCTGTCCCGGGTCGAGCTCAAACGCATGGATCCCTCCACCCAGTTCGGCGTCGTCGCCGCGCGGGAAGCCTGGAAGGACTCGGGGATCGAGGACGTCGACCACGACCGCCTCGCCGTCACCTTCGCCACCGGGATCGGTGGGGTATGGACCCTGCTTGACGCCTGGGACACGCTGAAGGAAAAGGGGCCGCGTCGGGTGCTGCCCATGACCGTTCCCATGCTGATGCCCAACGGGCCGGCCGCCGCCGTCAGCCTCGATCTCGGGGCACGCGCCGGCGCCCACACCCCGGTCTCGGCCTGCGCCTCGGGTACCGAAGCCATGCATATGGGGCTGGAACTGATCCGTTCGGGCAAGGCGGATGTCGTGATGTGTGGTGGCGCCGAAGCGGCCATCCACCCGATGCCGATGGCCTCCTTCTCCGCCATGCAGGCGCTGTCCAAGCGCAACGACGATCCCGAGCATGCCTCACGCCCCTATGACATCGACCGCGACGGCTTCGTCATGGGTGAGGGCGCCGGCGCGCTGGTCCTCGAGGCAGAGGAGCACGCATTGGCTCGTGGCGCCCACATCTATGCGGAGCTGGCCGGCACCTCGGTCACTGCCGATGCCTACCACATCACCGCACCCGACCCCGAAGGCCTCGGGGCCACCCGGGCGCTGAAGGCCGCCATGTTCGATGGCCTCATCCAGCCCGAGGACGTGGTGCACGTCAACGCGCACGCCACCTCCACCCCGGTGGGCGACAAGCCCGAGTACACGGCCCTGCGGGCCGCCTTGGGCAACCGCCTCGACGAGGTCTGTGTTTCGGCGACGAAGTCGCAGATGGGTCACCTGCTCGGTGCCTCCGGTGCCGTTGAATCCGTGCTGAGCGTCCTTGCCGTGCAGGAGCGCAAGGCGCCGGTGACCATCAACCTGGAAAACCAGGATCCCGAGATCCCGCTCGATGTCGTCACCGGCAGTCCGCGCGAGCTGCCCTCCGGGCAGATCGTGGCGCTGAACAACTCCTTCGGTTTCGGCGGCCACAACGCCGTGGTGGCGATCCGCAGCGTCTAACGACGTCACCCACCACACCAAGGCCCGCACCAGTTGGTGCGGGCCTTGGTTTTTAATATCAACAATTAACTATTAGAGAAGTCGACTGACTGCTAGATCGACTATGGACATACTCTCCTGAATCATTGCTGCCGGGAACTGGTCGGCAGGATGATCGAAAGAACGGTGGACCCGAGCACAGGGCAGGGGCTCAACCGACCTGGTGCAGCCAGCGGACCGGGGCACCTTCGGTGGCGTGGCGGAAGGGGTCGAGTTCCTCGTCCCACGCCTCGCCCAGTGCCAACGAGAGTTCCTGGTACACCGCGGCAGGGTCCCCGGCACCTTGCTCATAGGCGAAGCGGATCCGGTCCTCGCCGACCATGATGTTGCCGGCGGAATCGGTGGCGGCATGGAAGATGCCCAGTTCTGGAGTGTGGGACCAACGGCTTCCGTCGACGCCCCGGCTGGGTTCCTCGGTGACCTCGTACCGCAGGTGGGCCCAGCCACGCAGGGCGGAGGCCAATTGCGCGCCGGTGCCTTGGGCACCTGACCAGTGGATCTCCGTGCGGTACATTCCGGGCGCGGCGGATTGCGGCACCCAGCTGAGGTCCGTGCGCTCATCGACGACGGACCCGATGGCCCACTCGATATGCGGGCACAACGCTGTCGGGGCTGAGTGTACGAAGAGTACGCCCCGGGTCATGGGTACAGACATGCCATCCTCCAGTTCCTGTTGGTACGTCTTCCCCAACGACCACAGTCACTCTTGGAGGCCAGCACATGCTGCCTGATTTCATTGTGCCCGATTATTCGCCGAATCTCCACCGTGACCTGCCCAAGGGCACGTTTTGGTCCCGTTCGGACGCCTCAGGCCCGTGGGTGGGCCTGCTGGTAGCTGTTGCGCAGCCGATCCACCGAGACGTGGGTGTAGAGCTGGGTGGTGGCCAGGGAACTATGTCCGAGCAGTTCCTGGACGGTACGCAGGTCGGCACCGCCATCGAGCAGGTGGGTTGCTGCGGTGTGGCGTAGGGCGTGGGGCCCCCGGGCAGCGGTGTCGCCGAGTCCTTCCAGGGCCCGTTGGACCATGGACCTGACTTGGCGGGCTCCCATGCGTGCCCCTCGTTCCCCCAGGAACAAGGCGGGGCCGGATTTATCGATCGCCAACCGTGTCCGACCGCGGCTGATCCAGTCGCTCAGGGCCTGGTGGGCCGGCTGTCCGAAGGGAACCGTGCGTTCCTTATCGCCTTTGCCTAGTACCCTCAGGGTTCGCCGGTCGTGATCGATGTCATCGACATCCAGTCCGGTCAGTTCCCCCACACGGATCCCCGTGGCATACAGCAATTCGAGTATGGCCCGGTTACGGTCGGCCACCGCCTGCTGGCGTGGCGTGGTCACGGGCGCCGGCGTCGCTTCGGGGTCCGCCGCCGGTTCGTCGTCGAGCAGCCGGTGCATCTGGGTGCCTTGGAGGACGTGCGGGAGCCGTTTGGCGTTCTTGGGAGACTTCAGCCGGAGCGAGGGGTCCGTGGCGATCAGTTCCTCCCGCAGGGCCCACCCCATGAACGTCCGCACCGATGCCGCGTGTCGGGCCAGGGTGGCCGGGGCCTTGCCACTGGCCTGGTGCTGTCCCAGCCAGAGGCGCAGAACGGCCAGATCGATTTCCGCCAAGGCCTTGATGCTGTGCTCGCTGGCAGCGAATTCGAGCAGTGAGGTGACATCCCCCAGGTAGGCCCTGCGGGTGTGCTCGCTCCGGGATCGTTCCCATGCCAGATACCGCTCGAAGCGATCCAGTGCCGCTTCGTACCCGGCAGGAAGACGGCTCGCGTCCCCGGCCCCGGCAGGCGGCTGTGCCGCTGCGGGGTCCGCGGAATCGGGCCTGCTACTCATACTCTCAGTGTGGATTGGTTTGTCCCGTAACCGGTACTGCCACGCCGCGGTCCGGAGAGGACAGGGCGCGATTTGGAGAGGATTGGTTCAGCCTCCACGGCGGCGTCGCCAGCCATCGGCACTGGATTCGGCGAGCCCGCGGGCCTGCAGTCGGCTGAGTCCGCCCAGGACGGCACCGATGCCCAGGCCGGAGACCGTGGACAACTTATCCGGGGTCGCCGGCTGGCGGATGGGCAGGGCATCCATGAGCAGCAGGTCTTGGATATCCAAGCCGTCATGGGGCCTGGTATCCGCCGCCGTGGATCCGTTCCCGTGCCAGGGTCCGCTGGTCGTCGGGGCCCCCGTCGGCAGGCCGACCAGTTCGATGGCTTCGGCGGCGTCGGTGACGGGGATGGCAGAGCCCTCCCGCAGGAGCCGGTGGCAGCCTGCCGAATTGGCGGAGAACACCGAACCGGGGACCGCGCCGACGTCCCGGCCGAGCTCACTGGCACGCCGGGCCGTGGTCAAGGCGCCCGAGCGCCACCGTGCTTCGACCACGAGGGTCGCCCCACAGAGCGCAGCGAGCAACCTGTTGCGTTGCAGGAAGCGCCAACGGGTCGGCGCCGTCCCCGGGGGGACCTCGGCGAACAACAGCCCGTTGGCTTCGACGCGGCGCAGTAGTTCGTCGTTGCCGGCGGGATAGAAGCGGTCCAGTCCCCCGGCCATGATGGCCAACGTCGGCGGCGCCTGCCCGTGATGTTCGACCTGGAGTGCGGCTTCGTGGGCGCGTGCGTCGATGCCGTAGGCGCCGCCGGAGACGATGGTGACTCCCCTGGTGCAGAGCTCGGAGACGATCTGGCTGCCCACCTGTCTGCCGTACTCCGTGGCATCCCGGCTTCCCACCACGGCCATGAGCGCGTCCGTGGCCGGCAACTCCTGGGGAGGGACCGAGCCCCGCCACCACAGGCATAGGGGCGCCCCCAGACCCAGGTCATCCAGTTGTCCCGGCCACGCAGGATCCTCGGGGACGAGCAGACCCCCACCGAATCGACGGATGGTCTCGAGATCCCGGGGCGGGCCCTGGGCGTCCACCCGTGGCCTCCACCGCTCCAGTCCCGCGTCGAGCCGGTGGGCGCCCCGCGTTCCGGCGTCCCCACCGAGGAGTTCAGCCACGGCTTGTTGTTCGGCGGCCGGAGCCTTGCCGGCGGTGGTGGTGATCAGCCGGTACGCCTCGACCGGACCACTCACCGCCACCAGGGCGGTTCCGGTCAGGTCGTTGGGTTCCATCAGACGCGCCAATCCGGCGCGGGCGACGAGTATTTCCGCGTCGATGCTCATGGTCTTCCTCCTCGTGCGTGGTGGCGTAGTTGCAAGGCGACTTCGATGTCCCCTTGCCGCGGGCATTCCTGCCCGCCCAGATCGCTGATGGTCCAGCCCAACCGCAGGACCCGGTGATACCCCCGGGCCGTGAGCAGGCCGCGTTCGACCTGTCGGTCGGCCGTGGCGGTGACATGCCGGGGCAGGGCCAGCTCGTGCCGCAGTACCGTTCCGGGAAGATCCGCGTTGCGACCGAACCCCAGGGCCCGGAGCCTGCTGCGTTGGACCTGACGGGCCGCGGAGACCCGCCCCGCGACCACGGCGGAGGTTTCCTCACCGCGACCGGTGCCCAGCTGGACCGTGTTCACGCGAGGGACCTCGATCTGCAGGTCGATCCGATCCAGCAGCGGGCCGGAGAGCCGGTCGAAGTAGCGGCGGCGCTGGGTGGGCGTGCACCGACAGTCCAGCGCCTTGCCCGTGTTCTGCCCGCAGGGGCACGGGTTGGCCGCCAGCACCAGTTGGAAACGGGCGGGGTAGGTGGCCATGCCGGCGGCACGGTGCAACGTGATATATCCCGATTCGAGCGGTTGGCGTAGCCCGTCGAGCGACTTGGCGCTGAATTCCGGTGCCTCGTCCAGGAACAGGACCCCACGGTGGGCCCGGGACGCGGCCCCGGGCCGCGGGAGTCCCACCCCACCCCCAATGAGGGCTACCTGGCTCGCGGTGTGGTGTGGACTCTCAAAGGGCGGCCTGCGCAGCAGGTGGTCCAGCCCTGCGGTGCCGCGATGCAGTGAGTGGATGGCAGTGGCCTCCATCCCTTCGACCGGATCCAGGTCGGGCAGCAGACCGGGCAGCCGTTCGGCCAGCATCGTCTTGCCTGCGCCGGGCGGGCCCACGAGCAACAGATGGTGTCCGCCGGCCGCGGCGACCTCCAGAGCGAAACGGGCCAGCGGCTGCCCAATCACGTCGCTGAGGTCGGCTCGCTGCGCGGGTTCGCTGACGTAGTCCGTGGCGGCGGCCGGTGTGACGACCTGGGCCTCATTCCTGGGGGGAACCACGGTATCGAGGCAGCCGTAGTCGGAGAGGACTTCACCCAGATGGCGGTAGGCGCTGATCCGGGCACCGGGGACCAACCGGGCCTCGGCGGCATTGGCTTCGGCGACGACCACCCGGGGTCGCCCGGCCCGCACGGCCGCCATCACCGCCGGGAGGACCCCGGCGACCGGACGCAGGGTGCCATCCAGGCCAAGTTCCGCCAGATGGACGACCTCGGGTGGATTCTCGATCTCCCCGGCGGCAGCAAGTGCCGCGACGACGATTGCCAGGTCGAAGGAGGACCCCCGTTTGGGCAGCGAGGCAGGGACCAGGTTCACGGTGATGCGCCGCGGACACAGGGGAACGCCCGAGTTGCGGGCGGCGGAGCGGATCCGGTCGCGGGCTTCGATCAAGGAGGCGTCCGGCAGTCCCAGCAGGATGAAGCCCGGCAGCCCTCCCCCGATATCGGCTTCGACATCGATGATGTGCCCGTTCAGCCCGACCAGTGACACCCCGCTGGCCCGTCCCAGGCTCACGGGGTGACTTCCTTGAAGTAGGCGATCCGGGGTTCCTGGCCCGGGGCGGCGACGATCGCGATGACATCGACGCGGCGGCGTCGACCCGGTTGGCCCGCCGTCCGGCACCAGGCGCTGGCCAGACGGTGCAGCCGGCGCAGCTTCACCGCATCCACCGCCTCGGCGGGATGCCCGAAGCCCAGCCCCGAACGGGTCTTGACCTCCACGGCCACCAGCGTGCCGGCGTCGTCCGCCACGAGGTCGATTTCCCCGAGGGGGCACCGCCAGTTGCGGGCCAGCACGCTGATCCCCCGCCCGGTCAGGTACTGCGCGGCCAGCAGTTCCCCGCGTCGACCCAATTCCTGGTTATGTCCCATCTGCCACCTCCGCCTCCACTCTCCGCGGCTACGACAGTGCGTAGCTCGGACCGGTATCCGACTGTGGACCCGTGAGCACTCCTTCGGGCTGTGGAGGGGTTCCCCTGGCCGGTGATTGGCGGACGCACGTCACCCGCGGGCACGATCGGCCACCCGGAGGGCGTCCGAATCCTCTCTGCCGTTATTAAAGACTGCGAGTCCAGGCTCGTAGATCAGCTGGACGGTAGGATCATATAGGTGCCCCTGGGCTTGATCGGCGAGTCTCCCCGCGGCGTTTCTTTGCCACGGGTGGGATGGTGTCCACTACCCGCGATCGTCAATTCCTGCCCACCCCTCCTGATGATTCCCCCACAACTTATTGGGCGGCATCGTGCAGCCGACCATATTTTTTACCTAAGCTTTCCCTTGAAAGGTGTCTTCAATGTTCATGAACGCTCTGGGTGCGTCGTGGCAGACGCTCCTCCTGGTTGCCATTGCCACAATCGGCATTTACGTTGCTTTGATCGTATTTTCCCGCTTGGCGGGCCTGAGATCCTTCTCCGAAATGACCAACTTCGATATGGCTGCCACAGTGGCCTTCGGCTCGATCATGGCAACGACCGCGGTGACGACCAGTACGTCGCTGTTGTCTGGTGCCGTAGGGCTCGCCGTCTTATTCGCCATCCAGTGGCTGCTCGCTCAGGTGCGACGCATCCGCGGGGCGGATCGGGTCGTGGACAGTGGCCCCTTGCTGTTGATGAAGGGCGGCCGCTTCATACCCGAACATCTCGCGATGGCCCAAGTTACACAGAATGATCTGCGGGGGAAGCTTCGCGAGGCAGGCGTCACCCGGTACGACCAGGTCGGAGCCGTGGTCATGGAGGCGACGGGAGTCGTATCCGTCCTGGTGCACGGTCCCGATGACCTTCCGATGGAGCCCGATTTGTTTTCCTCCATCAGGGGACGCGAACAGCTCTTCCCTGATCACGAGTTCACCGGATAGCAGACCCCGGCCGGAGCAAAGAAGGCTCAGGAGATGCCTCAAATCCTTGGCAACCGCAGTGCAGACATCACAGCGGATGCGGGGCACCCAAGCACTCGGTGCTAAGCGGGGGTGAGCCGCCAGAGGGACGTGATTTCGGCGGAGCGGGCGGAATGGAAGGGGTCGTCGGGGTCCACGGCGCGGCGATGGGTGGGTTTCACGTCGCGGCGCCCGGCCACCCGCAGTCCGGCGTCGGCGATCCAGCCCAGCAGCTCGTCGCGGCTGCGCAGCCCCAACTGCTCGGCCAGATCCGAGATCACCAACCAGCCTTCTCCCCCGGGCTCCAGATGGGCAAGCAGCCCGGTTAGGAAAGCACGGAGCATCCGGGACTTGGGATCGTAGACCGCCTGATCCAGCAGGGTGTTGGCACTGCCGGGCAGCCAGGGCGGATTACACACCACCAGTCCTGCCCGTCGGCCGGCCGGGAACATATCGGTCTGTTCCAGCTCGACGATGTCGCCCGCCCCGAGCCGGGCCAGGTTCTCCCCGGCGCAGGCGATGGCCCGGTCGGAAAGGTCGGTGGCGATGACGTGGTTGATGCCGCGTCGGGCGAGGATCGCGGCGATCACCCCGGTCCCGGTGCCGATGTCGAAGGCCGTGGTGGTCTCGGGCAACGGTTGCTCCGCGACCAGGTCCAGGTATTCCCCGCGCACCGGGGCGAAGGTGCCGTAGTGCGGGTGGATGGTGTCCTGGAGTGCGGGCACGGAGACTCCGCGGATCCTCCACTGGTCGGCGCCCAGCACCCCCAACAGATCCTGCAGCGGGACGACGGCGGCCTCGGGGAGCCGGCCGTGGGCGTGCGTCCAGGCCTGGGCGATGTCCGGGGCCCGGCGCAGGTCCACCGCGGGGCCGGGGGCCAGCGGGACCAGGATGGAGACCAGCAGGCGCGAGCGGCGGGAGCGGGCCTGGCGGTGCCGGTAGAAGTCGGATCCGACGTCGGGCCCGGGTTCTGCCTTCTGGCCCGCGGACCGTTTTGCGGGGCGGGCGCCGGGGATCCGGCGGCCCAGCGCGCTGAGCAGTTGGCGGGCGTTATGGTAGTCGCCGCTCCAAAGCATCGTGGTGCCCCGGGTGGCCAGCCGATAGGCGTCCTCGGCCTTCAACGTATCGTCGACAACCTGTATCCGGGTGGGGACGGGGCCGGTGCCGTACCAGCGGGCGCTGCGGGGGGTTCCGTCGTCGTCCCAGCTGAGCAGTCGGGGTGCGGGGTGCCCCAGATCGGAGGGTTCGGGGGTGGGTTGGTCTTTCATGGCGGCGGCCTAGCTGCCCAGGCCGGCATCCTTGGTGGTCAGTTCCCCGGTTTCCGCGAGTTCTTCGACGTTGACGTCCTTGAAGGTAATGACCCTGACGTTTTTCACGAATCGGGCCGAACGGTAGACGTCCCAGACCCAGGCGTCCTTGAGGGTGACGTCGAAATAGACTTCGCCGTCGGCCGAGCGGATCTGGAGGTCGACCTCGTTGGCGAGGTAGAACCGTCGTTCGGTTTCCACGACATAGGTGAACAGGTTCACCACATCGCGGTATTCGCGGTAGAGCTGCAGCTCCATATCCGTCTCATAGTTCTCGAGATCGTCGGCGCTCATGGTTCCTCCCTGGGTCTAACGGGTTGCCGCCGGCGCCGTGAGCCGCCAGCTGCGGCGGTGGTAGTCGGTGGCACCGTGTTCGACGATGGCCTGGCGGTGGGCTGCCGTTCCGTAGCCCTTATTGATCGCCCACCCATAGTGGGGCTCCAGTTCATCATAGGTGGCCATGAGGGTGTCGCGTTCCACTTTGGCCAGGACCGAGGCTGCGGCCACCGACAGGCAGAGCAGGTCTCCCTTGATCTGGGTGCTCACCCGGGCTTCGGAAGCGTCGAAGGGGTACGACGGCGCTGTGGCACCGGTGCCCTGGCCCAGCAGTGCCGGTTGTCCGGGGGCCGTCAACCAGTCGTGGCTGCCATCGAGCAATACGGCGTGGGGCCGCGCCGATTCGGCGAGGTTCGCCCAGGCCCGGTTTCCGGCGAGGCGCAAGGCGCCGACGATACCCAGCTCGTCGATTTCGGTCGCTGCCGCATGGCCCACACCCCAACCGGCGGCCCATTCCCGAATCACCGGGACGAGGGCTTCGCGAGTGGCGACCTTGAGAAGTTTGGAGTCCCTGACGTCCTCGAGCAGTTCGGCGGTCGCCGGGTCGATGACGACCATGCCCACGCTGACGGGACCTGCCAGGGCTCCGCGGCCGACCTCGTCGCAACCGCCGATGAGCTGGTTTCCTCCGCCGCCCAGGGCTGTAGCCAGGGCGAGTTCGGTGTCCAGGGTCGGGGCGGGGGTCCGGTTCGCCATGGGTTAGCGGCCTGATTCGTCGGGGACGTCGGCGAAGACTTCGTGGTGTCCGTCGATGGTTCCGAAGCGGTCCAGGGGCCAGGCACGCAGGACCGCCTTGCCTTCGATGGAGTCCGTGTCGATGAATCCGTCCTGAATATCCGGGTGGAAGCGTGAATCGGCGGAGGCGTTGCGGTGGTCCCCCATGACCCAGGCCTTGCCTGCGGGCACGGTGACCTTGAAGGACTCCTCCGAGGGGGCTGCTCCGGGGTAAATGTAGGGCTCAGTGATGGGCACCCCGTTGACGATCAGGCGCCCGTCCTCGGAGCAGCATTCCACGGTGTCTCCCGGCATGCCGATGAGGCGTTTGACCAGATGCTGGTCTGCGGTGTTGGGGAGCAGGCCGACGAAGGTCATCGCCTCGGTCACCGGGTTGGTGGGGGTCGGCGGGGTTTCGCCCAGCCAGCCCAGATCGTCGTTGAAGACGACGACGTCGCCGCGGTGCAGGTCGAAGGGGCCGGGGATCAGCAGGTTCACGAAGATCCTGTCGTTGATCTCCAGGGTCTGCTCCATGGAGCCCGAGGGAATGTAGAAGGCGCGGAAGAAAAAGGTTTTGATGACGAAGGAGAGCACCAGTGCGATACCGACCACGATGAGGAATTCGCGGACCCAGCCCCAGACGGGGTTCCGGGGACCCTTGACGGGCGCACCGCCGTCGTCCTCGGCCGGTCCTACCGCCTGCTGCTCATTCACGTGGTGCCTTTCCCTCGATATGCCGCGCCGCGCCCATGGGCCAAATCACCCGTTCCACCCGTCCGATGACTCGTTCCTCGGGGATCATTCCTCCCCCGGGTGCCCCCAGCAGGGAGCGGGAATCGGCCGAAACCGAACGGTGGTCGCCCATGACCCAGATCCTGCCTTCGGGGACCACTGCGGTGAACTCCTGTTCGCTGGCTGCGTCCCCGGCGAAAAGGTAGGGCTCGTGGAGCGGTTCCCCGTTGAGCAATAGCCGTCCGTCCTTGTCACAACAGCTTAGGGTGTCTCCGCCGACGGCGATGACACGTTTGACGAAGGCCGTGTCGTCCCCCGAGACGCGCAGTGCCCGCAGCACATCATCCAGCGGGCTGGCCCGTTGGTAGGGCAGCAGGGATCCGCGGCCATCGAAGACCAGGACGTCGCCGCGTTGTGGCGGATCCTGGTGGTAGGCTGTCCGGTTCACCAGCAACCCCTCGCCGGGTTCCAGGGTGCTCTCCATGGAGTCGGAGCCGATGTAGTAGAAGTCCACCAGCGTGCCCCGCACGATGATCGCCGCGATGGCGGCGACCATCAGTGCGCCCACGACAAGGCGCCAGCCCCGCAAACGGGACCGGCGCCTGCTCCGCCCGCTCGGCGAAGCGTGCGGGACGGATGATGTCTTCACGATCATGGACGGGACGAATTCGTCCCGACGCACGGCTCTACTTGGAGCCGAACTCGCGCTTTTCCTTGATGCGTGCAGCCTTGCCGTGACGATCGCGCATGTAGTACAGCTTCGCGCGACGCACGTCACCGCGGGAGACGACCTCGATCTTTTCGACGATCGGCGAGTGCACCGGGAAGGTACGCTCCACGCCGACGCCGAAGGTCACCTTGCGCACGGTGAACGTCTCGCCCACACCGTGGCCCTGGCGGCCCAAGACGTAGCCCTGGAAGACCTGAACACGAGTGTTCTTGCCTTCAACGATGTTCACGTGCACCTTGAGGGTGTCACCGGTCCGGAAGTCCGGAATGTCGTTACGCAGCGAGGCTGCGTTAACTGAGTCGAGAATATGCATCTGGTGCTTCTCCTTGGGCGGATGCCACAGGTCACCCACCTTCGACACGTTCTCACGGCCGCGATACGAGGAAAGCGGAAACCGTGGAAACGGAGTGTGGTGAACCGACCAACACGTCTATGTCCGTCGGCGCTCTGACTGTTGGCGCACTCCCCCTGTGGCAGGGGCGCACCCAGTAGACGCAAGGTCTCATTTTGCCATACGCATCCCCGCGGTGGTTAATCCCGTGCCGGCCCATAGCGTGCTGTCGGGGATCCCGGCCTGGTTAGTCCGCGGGGCGACCCACGACGCAGCCGTCTTCGATCATGAAGCCCGCATGCCACAGGGTGTCGCGGTCGCGCCGGTTCAGGGAATCGGGGTCCAGCGCCCGGATCAGGTCGGGGCGGCGTTCGGCGGTGCGTTCGAGCTGCCAGGCCCGGCGGGTCCGGGCAATGAGAGCGTGGTTGCCGTTGAGGAGAACCTCGGGGACGTCGCGGCCCTCCCAGCTGGACGGTTTGGTGTAGACGGGGTATTCGAGCAACCCGTCGGAGTGGGATTCCTCGACCAAGGATTCGGGGTTGCCCACGACTCCGGGGACTAGGCGGCCAATCGCCTCCACCATGGCCAGCACGGCAACTTCTCCCCCGTTCAGGACATAGTCGCCGAGGCTGACGGGGCGGACCTCGTAGTGTTCCGCGGCGAATTCATAGACCCGCTCGTCGATGCCTTCGTAACGTCCGCAGGCAAAGACCAGATGTTCGCGTTCGGACAGTTCCCGGGCCATGGGCTGGGTGAAGACCTCTCCAGCGGGTGAGGGGATCAGCAAGAGGGGCCGGGAAGAATCGGCGTGCTGTGCTCCTGACTCGGCTCCGGCGATCGAGGAAAGCGCTTCGGCCCAGGGGCCGGGTTTCATCACCATGCCGGCTCCCCCGCCGTAAGGGGTGTCGTCGACGGTGCGGTGTCGGTCGTGGGTATGGTCGCGTAGATCGTGGATCCGCACGTCGAGTAGGGCCTCCCGCCGGGCCTTGCCGATCAGCGAGATATCCAGTGCCTGCAGGTATTCGGGAAAGATGCTGACGACGTCGATGCGCATGCCCTAGGCCTGGCCCTCCTCGGCGCCCTGCGCACGATTGAGCGTGAAGAGCCCGTCCGGCGGGGTGAGCCGGATGAAGCCGGCCTGCGGGTCGACCTCGGGGACGATGGCTTCAACGAAGGGGACGAGGACTTCGGCGCCCTCGGTGTCTTCGATGACGAGCAGGTCCTGGGCGTCGTTGGTGCGTAGTCCGGTCACCGTGCCGACGGCTTCCCCGCCGATGCGGGCCGTGAGGCCGACCAGCTCATGCTCATACCAGGCGTCCTCATCGTCTTCTTCAAGATCCGCTGTCTCGAGGAACAGCAGGGATCCGCGCATGGTCTCCGCGGTGTTGCGGTCGGGGATCTCCTCGAAGGCAACCAGCAGGATTTCCTTATTCCAGCGCGCCCCCTCCACGGTCAGGTGCTTGGCCGGGGAGGATTCGACATCGAAGACGGTTCCCGGTTCGAAGCGTGCGTCGGGGTCGTCGGTCATGAGCTGGACGGTGACCTCCCCCCGGATTCCGTGAGGCTTGCCGATGCGTGCGACCTGGAGGCGCATGGTGACTCCTTGAGATGGGAACGTTCTGCAACGTTCCGACGATGTGTTTAAAGCGCGCGGCCCCGCACCGGTGTACGGTGCGGGGCCGGCGGGGTGAAACTCTGCGACCGGGCCTAGCGGCGTCGGTCGGTGTCGACCACGTCGACGCGGACCGGTTCGCCGTCCGACAGGGCCGCTACCACGGTGCGCAATGCGCGGGCGGTACGTCCCTGACGGCCAATGACCCGTCCGAGGTCGTCCGGGTGGACCCGGACCTCGAGGGTGTCGCCTCGGCGGTTGGCCTTCTGCTCCACGGCGACGTCCTCCGGGGAGTCGACGATGCCGCGGACCAGGTGGTCGAGAGCTTCAACGAGCATTTCTACTCAGCCTCGGTGGCTTCTGCCTTCTCGGCCTCGGCTTCCGCGGCGGGTGCTTCTTCTGTCTTATCGGCCTTCTTGGTGATGGCCTCGGGCAGGATGACCGAAGACTTCTCCGGAGCGACGTACGCTTCCTTGGCGGTCTTGGTCTTCAAGGTGCCTTCCTGGCCCTCGATGCCCTTATGCTTCTGCCAATCACCGGTGATCTTCAGCAGTGCGGCAACCTGCTCGGTCGGCTGGGCGCCGACGGAGAGCCAGTAGCCAACACGCTCGGAGTTGACCTCGATGAACGAGGGCTCCTCGGTGGGCTGGTATTTGCCGACCTCTTCGATGGCATAACCGTCGCGCTTGGCGCGGGAGTCCATGATGACGATGCGGTAGGACGGTGCGCCCTTTTTGCCGAGGCGCTTGAGTCGAATCTTAACGGCCACTGTAGTGGTCACTCCTGTATCTAATACTGGGCGATCCCGCGTTTCTGCACCCGTGGGGCGGGCCATACTGCGAAGGGTCTGAGGACAAGATGCACACGCGGAGAGAGGGGCCACGTCGATCGAGTACCTTGCCATTATGCCAGAACGCGGCGCGCGACGCGACCCATCGTTCAGACGGGCGAGCCGTGGCCGCACGGCGGGTTGGTGGAAGCGGGTGCTGGCTGGTCAGCGCATGGAGCGGTCGACGGATTCCTGCTCCCTGCGAGCCCCGTGGCGCACTGATAGGCGCAGCCAGTTGATCCCGATAAGGGCAATGATCACCATTCCACCGATATACATCAGCAATGAGATGAAGGCGACCTCGGGAGCTACCGATGGGGGCAGATGACCGTAGGTGAGCTCAAATCTGACGGTTCCGGTGAAGAGAACGGCGAGGAAGGAACTCAGCGGTCCGATCAGATCCCAAAGGGAATGAAGTGCCGAGACGCCGATGAAGGTCAGGATCAGCCTCCAGACCGGCCGGCCGGGCCGCCTCAGGGAAAAGAGTGCGGCACCGAGGATGGCCGTCCACAGGATGTGCCCCACGGGAGAGAGGGCTGCCCGCAGGACCTCCGTCTCCAGAAGAGAGGTGAGATTGATGGTGTTTTGGCCCAATGCTGCGTTGAAGGCGTAACCCGCGGATTCGAAGGCCGCGAAGCCTGCCCCAACCACCGCACCCAGCGATGCTCCCAAACGCGCCGTGCGCCGGGTGATCCCGCGAGCGGCGATGGCCAAGATCAGGAGCTTGACGAACTCTTCAATGAACCCCACCAGGGCGAACTGGAGGGCTGATTTACCGAGGTCCACTTCGAGGAGGGAAGCCCCCAAGACACCGAAGACCCCGCCGATGAAGAAAGCCGAGAATAAGCGGACCGGCGATAAAACGCCTTCCTGTCGGGCTCCCACGAACAGGACCACCACGAAGGGGACCAAGAAACTCCCCAACAGGATCAGCGTGGGGATCAGATTGGTGTTCTCTGTACGGGCGGTGACGACGATGGTGAGGATCCACAAGGCGACTCCGCCGAGAAGCACCTTCCACCAATACCCGTGCAGGCCCGGGCTCGAATCCCGTGGAGCTTCGACCACCGCTACGCCCCCCATCTTGCCGACCAAGCCGGGTGTTAGAGCCGCCCGCGACTCGTGAGGATCCACCGGGACCGGAGAAACGAAGCCTACATCCAGCACGATGGGCCAACAACAGTCCGTCGCCAGAGGTGGTCTCCCACCCACAGCGGGCACGGGCCCACGATGCGATGTATCAATGGCACCCAACACCCAACCACATCGGTAGATGACGAGATCTTCCACAGCGACGCTGATGATCCCCTCGGCACGTTCGGCGCTTTCCACGACGGGCGGCGAGCAGCCCGCAGCAGCTTTGCATGATTTCATGTGACGGTGACGTGAACGAAAGGACCCATCATGCGAACAGTTCAACTACCTAACGGGACGACCATGCCCGCGATGGGCCAAGGCACGTGGTTCCTCGGCGACAATCCCCAGCGTCGGGCGCAGGAGATCGCTGCGCTGCGTGCCGGCGTTGAATGCGGCCTGACCCTGATTGACACCGCTGAAATGTATGGAGGCGGTCGCTCGGAGGACCTCGTCGGTGAGGCCATCTCCGGCTGTCGCGACGACGTGTTTCTGGTCAGCAAGGTCCTCCCCGGATCCAACCGCGCCGAAACCATCGAAGCCTGCGAGAAGAGCCTGGAACGCCTGGGCACCGACCATCTGGATCTGTACCTGCTCCACGGGGTCGGACCCGCACCGTTTGAGGAGACGCTCGAGGGCTTCGAGCATCTCGTCGCTGCGGGCAAAATCGACCAGTTCGGTGTCAGCAACCTGGACCTCGAGGAAATGCAGTACTTCCACTCGTTGCCCGGCGGCGGTCACACCCAGGTCCAGCAGCTGCTCTACAACCTCAACCAGCGAGGAATCGAATGGGACCTTCTGCCGTGGTTGCAGCGGAAGGGTCTGGGCATGATGGCCTATTCCCCGTTCGACCGCGGCGATCTGGCCCATCACGCGGGGCTCACCGGCTTCGCTCGTGAACGTGGTGCCACCGCAGGCCAGGTCGCGCTGGCCTGGCTTTTGGCCCAAGACCAGGTCATTCCCATCCCCAAGAGCTCCCAGGTGGAGCGGGTCACCGAGAATGCCGGCGCCCTCGAACTAGAACTCACGACGGAAGATTTGGCGGCACTCGATGACCTGTTCGCTCCGCCGAACGGGCCCGAGTCGCTACAGATCTATTAGTGACGGCTCAGCAATGTCCTGGCCAGTGACCAGCCGGCGCTCAATGATGCGTCCCCGATATAAGCCTTGGAGATGGCGACGGAAATGGCTGGCAGGGCGGCTGCGTCGGGGTAAACCATGTATTGGGGGACGAACTGTGGCTGAAATTTTTTCTTGAAGGACATCAGCGACTGGAATCCATAGACCGGCTCCAAGGTGGCTGCCAGCCAACCCAGTACCCGCTCCATGGGCGGCACTCCGGTGTCATCTCCGGTCGGCGACACCGTGTCCTGTGGTTTGTTCGCGGAGACGAGCGGCGCACCGGACAGGCTGGCGAAGGAATAGCCCTGCGCTTGGAGCGTCAGTGCCGCGGTGCCAATCAGGAACTCCACGACCGGCCTGAACCCTCCCTGTTTCCGCCGCATGAAATCAAGAGTCCACCCTGTCACTTGCCCGCAGTGCCGGACCGGCAGCCACGAGGTGGCCCCTTGCAGCACACCCGCGTCGTCAACGGCCAGCAACAGCCTCACCTCGGGATCGTCCAGCTCAGCCAGCCCGCCGAGGGTGAAACCGAGCTCGGGCATGCCCCGATCGGCAACCCACTCCTCGGAGATGGCCCGGAGTTGTTCGCGCCTGTTCAGGGTCAACAGCGAGTATTTGCTCCACACCGCCTCGACACCCGACTTCTCTGCCCGGTTCAGTGCCGTGCGCACATCCTGAAACTTCTTCCCGGTGAACGCCATCGAACCGAGTGGAAGCACCGTTTCTGTGGCGACGCGAACCCTGCTGAACGTCTCCGGCGGCAACGCGTCTGCGACTTCGCTCGTCACGGAGTAGAAGCACGGGATCCATGCGTGGCTTATGCAATACCCGGCGAACCCGCGAACCACCGCAGCAACATCCTGGGGCGCAGCGATGGGGTTGCTCGTGGTCAAGGCGACTCCGGCGGTCACCCGGTAGGCGATGAACGAGCGACCATCTGGTGCGAACCAGTAACTGTTGCCCTCCCAGGTGGTCATCCACGAGAACGTTCCTCCCGTCCCCTCTCGCACCAGGGCCCGGGCGCGGGTCCCATCTGCCGTCGAATCGTGGTCCCCTGCCGTGATGAAGGATGCGAGCAGCCAGAGGCAGACGGCAGCCCAAAAGAGGATCCCCAACCCCTCGAACAGGATGGTTGCGGCCGCGGTGATCGGGACGAACTCGGGGCTGATATGAAGGGCATAGACCAGGGGAACGAAACGCTCGGGCAGGTTCTCTGCCAGCTCGCCAAGATCCGGGACCGGGCGGAACCCCTCGCGCAACCAGAACCCCACCCCGAGGTAGAGCGCCGACAGGAAAACCCCGAGCAGCAGGATCTTCTGCAGTAGACGACGGTTCACTCGGGGCGGCGCACTGATGCTGAAGAGCCGCCGGGTGGCCAGCAAGAGGAGAAAGACGGCCAGTGGAGCCAGCAAGGGCAGGATGATGGCCTTGGCTTGCCCGTAGTCGGTGAAGTCATATTCGCCCAACCCCTCCAGCAGGCCAGCGTCCGGGACCCTGGCCTGAAGCACGACGCCGGCAAGGAAAATCAGGGTCAACCCGGCCATGGCTCCCTGGACCACGGCTGCCGCCCACCAGGCGAGGCGGCGCCCCCGCCGCAGACCGTCGGCCAGAACCACCAGAAGAATGGAAGGAAGGACTGCGGAGAACATGGCGCCGAGGCCGGCTCGTTGTTGAAGCTGTGCTGCGGCGCATTCGTTGATGCGTTCCGGACTCGAGCACAACTCGGCCAGCGACTGGGGATCGACCGGCACGATGTTGGTTCCCAGATAACGCAGGACGGCCAGCGGTCCTACGGCCCCGGGTGAGAGGGCCGCCACCACGGGCCCCAGTGCCGCAGCGCAGATGACGACCGCCACGAGGACACGGCCCTCATGGCGTGTAGCCCTGATCCGCGGCCTGCCCGGCCGTTGACCGATCAGCAGCGGACCGAGCAATAGCCCGATCAGTACCGCCCCCAAACGCATGACATCCGGCAGCGTCCCGGCATACAGCGCGGTGACCAGGACAACGGCCAGCAACCCGGTGCGCAGCCGTCTGCGCCACATCACCCGTAGCCCTGCGGTCGCTGCCATCGCCGTGCCGCAAGCAATGACCGTCACCCCCACCAGGAGGCCCGGCTCAGCCCTATGGACCGCTGCGTCCGGTTGGATCAAGGCCACGAACACTGCCCCGGATGCCAAGGCCGCAGACTGGGTGAACAAGAAGGCGACGAGAAATCTCAGGCTACCCATCCTGGTCTCCACCCACAGGGCCACCAACGCGATGAAGACCGCGCCGAGAATGAACGCCGTCAGATGGCTGGTGCTGGGCAGATAGGCATCCCATGCCGCTTGCACAGGCGAGAGAACGGCTGGACTGGGCGTACCCGGGCCCCTGGGATCCTTCGGTTCCGAGATATGTCCCCTGCTAGCGAGGCCGGCGGCGACATAAGCACAGAGCAGGACGAGGGTGACCGGCAGCCGCAGGAGCTTTCCCTGAATGCCGGCGCTCCAGGCATCAACCGAGTTTCTCTCTCCCAGGCTCATTTAGCGCACCATGCCCCAGTGAGGCGCCAGAAAATCCAGGCCCGCGGTAAGCCCCGCCCTGGCGGCCGCCCACGAGTGGCCCGCTCCGGGGACCCGGAGTTCCTTCACCTGCATACCTGCGGCACGGGCAGCGGTGACCACCACCTCCATATCGGGACCATATTGATGATCGCTGGCCCCCACCGAAAAGAAAGCGTGGGTTGAGGGAAAACGTTGGTGGTGCAGGAGCGTGAGTGGCAGGCGGGACTCGAAGGCAGCCGTGTTTCCGCCAAAGGATTTGTCGATGGTCTCGGTTCGGCTGACCGACAGGGCCGGCTCCTGCTGACCGGAGAGATCAATGATGTTCGGGTAGAGGTGCGGATGCATGGTTCCCATTTGCAGCGCGCAGGTACCCCCGAAGGAAAACCCGCCAAAGGCCCAGCCCGGGCTGGGTTTTTGCACGTTGAGCGTCGTGGTGATCCAGGTCGGCACGTCGACCGAGAGGTAGGTGTCCGCCTGGGCGATGACCGAATCCATGCACATTGAATTTCCGCTAGTGGTTCCATTGGGATCCGCGACAACGACCACGGGTGCCATGCCGTGGTGCGCAGCGGCAAAGGAGTCCATGATTCCTGGCAGATGCCCTGCGTCGAGCCAACGTTGCGGTCCGCCGGGCTGTCCAGCGACCAACACCAAGACGGGTAGCTGCCTCGGTCCCGACGGTTCGTAGGCGGGCGGCAGGTAGATGATGGCATCGCGCGCCGTGAACTTCGAAACGGTCCCCGGGATCGATGCCTGACTGACGGTACCGGGCATTGGAATCTTCTGGCTGCCGGTCCCGGATCCGCCGCGCATGAGGTTCGGTGGCAGGGCTTGCACCGCCACTTGATCGCCCAACAGGCTTCTCACATTCACGTATTGCCCGAAATAGGCGTTCAGTTGCAATCCGGCGAGGAGAACGACGGCGATGGTCGCCAGTGTGGCCAGGAGCTTCCAGGTCCAGGGAGACTTTGACGCCGAATACACGCCGAGCAGGATGCCGAACAGGGCCAACCCAGCCCAGGCGATGACGACCAGTGGGAGCGGATCGGCGATGACGAACCAGACGTACACGAGGAGAAGATAGATCACCCAGGTGACCAGAGCCGCGGCCAAGACAAGCAAGGGGTAGGCGAGCCACCATCGACGGCGTTGACGCGGTAGCACCAGGAAGATGAGGCCGATAATACCCACTACCCAAACCAGTGGGGGTAGCCAGCCGCCAACGAGGCTGATCGATTCCACAGCATCCATAGGTTCCGGCCTGCCAGTGCTGTGCCGGCCCGTGCCGGATCCACTAGGCCCCTCCGATGTGGACTCTACGCCTAGCACGTCACAGTTGACTCGATGGACAGGCGATTATTTATTGTCGGGGCTGCGACACGCAGCCTGCGCTCATCCTCGCGTTTGGCGCAACCCGGGTACCGGCGCGGTCGCGGGCAGCTCGGGCATGAGGCCGCGGGGAGGCTGCCGGTTACCCGGTACATGGCGAGGGGTCATGTCCCTGCCGTGCTCGAGTTCGGTCACTCCCCCGAGCTCCAGGGCACGGACACCGGCTGCGGCACGTTCTGCGTCCCCGGGTGGCAACAGGACCGGAAGTTGATCTAGCGGGCAGAATCTAACCTGGAGCAGCCCGCCGTCGGCGGTGAAGCGTTCCACTTCGGTGACCCAGGTGCCTCCGTCGTACACGAAGAACTCTTGGCCCGTGTCATTTCCTCCGGCCGAGTGCGCTCCTCCGGTAGCGGGGCGGAAATCATGGACCAGCATCCGGCCCATCGAGGGTTCCAAAGCCATCCGGGCCAGGATCGAGGCGGCAGCCCCGCGCGGTGTCGCCCCTGACCTGACCTGGGCGGTCGGTAGCACCCAGTCCGGCTCCGAGTCCTCGCCGTAACGGGATTCGTTGACTCCCACGGCGTCCTTGACGGTCAGGACGGCCCCATCGGAGCGCCGTACCAGGGTCGAAGCGTAGGCCTGGTGCTTCCACCGGGCGCCGAGGAATCCGTCAAGTCCCTGCACAACAGTCATCAGCCGCTACCGCCGCCGACCTATTTGCCCAGGAACTTATCAAAGCCCTTGGGCAAGTTCAGGTCCGAGGGATTGAAGTCCTGCCCGCCCTGCTGCCCGAAGGAGGCACCCGTCGGGGCCGAGGGAGCAGCCGACTTGCGGTTCTTGGAATCCAATTCCGCCTTGGCAGCCTTGGCCGGGTTTCCGAACTTCTGCTTCTTCTTGCCAGCGCCTTTACCCTTTTTGGCGCCGCCCCGACCACCGCCACCGGGCATGCCCGGCATCCCACCGCCGGCGGCCATGCGCTTCATCATCTTTTGTGCTTCACCAAAGCGCTCGAGCATCTGGTTGACCTCGGAAACGCTCACGCCTGAACCCTTGGCGATACGGGCTCGACGCGAACCGTTGATGATCTTCGGCGCCACGCGTTCGTGCTGGGTCATCGAGCGGACGATGGCTTCGATCCTGTCGATCTGACGCTCATCGAATTGCTCGAGCTGCTGTTTGGAGATGGCGGCTCCGGGCATCATGGAGAGCATTTTCTTCATGGAGCCCATTTTTTTGATTTGCTGCATCTGGGACAGGAAGTCGTCCAGGGTGAAGTCCTCGCGGTCGGCGAACTTCTGCGCCATCCGTTCGGCTTCGCCCTTATCCCAGTTCTGCTCAGCCTGTTCGATGAGCGTCATCATGTCGCCCATGTCCAGGATGCGGCTGGCCATCCGGTCCGGGTGGAAGACCTCAAAGTCGCTCAGGTTCTCGCCGGTCGATGCGAACATGATCGGCTTGCCGGTCACCGAGGCAACGGACAGCGCGGCGCCACCGCGCGCGTCGCCATCGAGCTTGGAGAGCACCACACCGGTAACTCCGACACCTTCGTTGAAGGCCTGGGCAGTGTTCACGGCATCCTGACCGATCATCGCGTCGATGACGAACAGGACTTCATGTGGATTGACTGCCGAACGAATGTCAGCTGCCTGCTGCATCAGCTCTTCGTCAACACCCAGACGGCCGGCGGTGTCAACAATGACCACATCGTGCTGCTTCTGCCGGCCTTCGGAGACGCCGTTGCGGGCGACGACGACCGGGTCGCCGGTGGCCTCCTCAAATTCCGAGGAGACGCCTGGGTGTGGGGCATAGACCGGGACACCCGCGCGTTCACCGTTGACCTGGAGCTGCTTGACGGCATTGGGCCGCTGCAGGTCACAGGCCACCAACAGCGGGGTGTGCCCCTGGGCCTTGAGGTATTTGGCCAGCTTGCCCGCCAGCGTCGTCTTACCGGCGCCTTGCAGGCCCGCCAGCATGATGACCGTCGGTGGAACCTTGGCCAGGTTCAGCCGGCGGGTCTCTCCGCCGAGGATGCCCACCAGTTCCTCGTTGACGATCTTGATGATCTGCTGGCCCGGATTCAGCGCACCGCTGACCTCGGCGCCCAGCGCACGCTCCTTGACCTGGGCGGTGAAGGCACGCACCACCGGGACGGCGACATCGGCGTCGAGTAGGGCGCGCCGGATCTCCCGGACGGTCCCGTCGACATCGGCTTCGGAAAGGCGTCCCTTGCCGCGCAGGCCCTTGAAGGTCGCTGTCAGCCGGTCGGAGAGAGAATTGAACACGTGAGCTGAACTACTTTCGTGTGGGTGGCTGCGGGAAACCCCGCTGGACTCGACTACCAAGGTTACCAAGGTCCAACGTGCCCAACGGTATCGGCCAGCGGGGGCAGACACGGTGGGCGCAATGGTGGCAAGCTAGGCAGGTGAGTGAAGCAAAGAAATCCCATGTCAAGACGTTACTCATCCTCGGCGCCTCAGGGGACCTGACCGGGAGATTGCTGCTGCCCGGTCTGGCTGCCCTCATCTCCAAGGGAGATCAGCCTGACTTGATCCTCGCCGGGGCCGGCTCCCCGGATTTCACCCCCAAAGATTGGTCCAACCGCGTCACCGAGGCCTTCGCCAACGCACGGACGAAGGCTTCCGGAGACGGTGCCGCACATTTGGACCGCATTGCCCGGCAGACGACGTACACGGCCCTCGACGTCACCGCACCGGGCGAACTCGGCAAACTACTGGCCACGTGCGAGGGCCCGATCGCCCTGTATTTCGCGCTTCCCCCGACGGTCAGCCAGAAAGCCTGCGAAGTCCTGACACCGGAAGAAGTCCCCGAGGGTACCTCGCTGGTCATGGAGAAGCCCTTCGGTTCCAGCGCCGAATCAGCCCACGCCCTGACCAAGACACTCACCCGCCTGGTGCCGGAGGAATCCATTCAGCGTGTGGACCACTTCCGAGGCAAGGCCACGGTCTTCAACATCCTGGGCCTACGCTTCGCCAACCGCTTCCTAGAACCGCTGTTCAGCAGCGAACACGTGGCGAAGATGGAGATCTTCTACGACGAAGACCTGGCCCTGGAGTCCAGGGCAGGATACTACGACCATGCCGGTGCCCTACGGGACATGATCCAGTCACACCTCTTGCAGATCTTGGCCCTGCTGACCCTTAACGCCCCCGCCACTTTGGGCGAACGGGATCTACGCGACCACATCGGTTCGGTCCTTCGGGCGACGAAGGTCCCCACCGACTACACCAAAAGCACCCGGCGTGCCCGTTACACCGCTGGGACGAGCCGCGGACACCATGTGCCTGACTACACCTCCGAAGACGGTGTGGATCGGACCAACAACACCGAAACCCTGGCGGAGATCGAAGTCGAGATCAACAACTCCCGCTGGTCTGGCGTACCGTTCATCCTGCGTTCGGGAAAGGCTCTGGCGCAGCCCCGCAAAGAGGCCGTCATTACCTTCAAGCCGGTCGCCCACCTACCGCAAGGCTTCACCGGCAACGACTCCCCCACCCGCCTGCGCATCGGTTTCGGCCCGGACATCCTTCAACTCGAGCTAGACGTCAATGGCCCCGGGGACATGTACAACCTGGATCGTGTCGGTCTTTCAGCCCAGCTCAACACCCCCGACCTGCTGCCCTACGGTGAAGTCTTGGCGGGCGTACTGGCCGGGGACCCGACGCTGTCGGTTCGTGATGACACCGCCGAACAATGCTGGCGGATCATCGAGCCGGTATTGGCCGCCTGGTCGAACGGCGAGGTCCCGATGGAGGAGTACCCCGCCGGCTCCAACGGACCCACCCACTGGGTGACTTCCCAAGAAGTCGAGCTGGAGAGCGAACCGATGGAAGGCCTCCTTCCGGGCACCGAACTCCCACCACAGGACGCTCCTCCAGCAGCCGGCTGACCCCTTCGTACCCGCTGCTAAGCTGGCCTCAGGTGGACGAAACGGTCCTGCCATCCGGCACGTCCTCTGCAACAGCGACCGTGATCTTCGAAGGTGTGCTCGGAGCACACCGGAGGTGGTGAACGAACACATGGCAACCAAACCAGTAGTCGTCGGCATCGATGGCTCCAACGACTCCAAGGCAGCTCTTCAGTGGGCCGTGGAGTATGGGAAGCGCTTCGACCTTCCGGTCTACGCTGTGGCGGTCTGGGAACTTCCGTTGGCCTTCGGGAATATGGCCACCTACCCAGAGACCGGCGCACAAGTTGAGGAACGCACCAGCAAGGTCCTCAACGAAGCAGTTCAAGAAGCCGTCGGCGCAGATTCCGGAGTGCTTCAACGCACGGAACGTGGGCACCCCGCCAAAACTCTGGTGGAAATCTCGGAGTCCGCCGAGCTCTTGGTCTTGGGCACCAGAGGTCGCGGTGCTTTCAGGGGCATGCTGTTGGGCTCCGTCAGTCAGCACTGCGCGTCTCATTCAAAATGCCCCTTCGTCGTCATTCGGCATCCGGAGAGCGACGTCGAAGCGAAGTAATTGATGTTCGAGTCGCCGCAGGGTCGAAGGACCCTCCGGCGACCCCAGTCTGGCCCCGGATCAGGGCTCTGCCGCCGTGATATGCTGGCTATTGAGTGGACGAGGCGGTCCTGCCAGAAGGCACGTCCACCAGAACCGTGGCCGCAGTCTTCAAGGGTGTGCTCGGTGCACACCGGAGGTGGTGAACGAAATCATGGCAACCAAACCAGTTGTGGTCGGAGTCGATGGGTCCGATGATTCCAAGGCAGCCCTGAAATGGGCCGTGGAATACGGGCAGCGGTACGAAGCTCCGGTAGAGGCACTGGCCGTTTGGGATATCCCGACGAGCTACGGATACTTGGCCGCGTACGCAGAATCCGGGGAGAAAATCGAGGCGCGTGCACGCGAACTTCTCGAAGAAACCGTCGCCGAAGCCGTCGGAGCGGACTCCAATGTTATTCGGCGGACCGAGCGGGGGCATCCTTCTTCAACACTGGTCGAGGCATCTAAAGACGCACAGCTACTGGTCTTGGGCACCCGAGGCCATGGAGCCTTTGCCGGGATGCTGTTGGGCTCCGTAAGTCAGCACTGTGTGGCACATTCGAAATCCCCTTTCGTCGTCGTTCCCAGCGAAAAGGAAGATAGAAAGAAACGTAAATAGCCGTGCTGCCTGGAGTAGATCGCCGGTGACCTACTCCAGGCTCGTTTCACCTATTTTCTCGCGGTGAACATTCGTCGCGGCGCGTGGTGGAGAAGCAAACGCCGGGCCCGTCATGAAGATAATGTTTGCAGCTTCGAATACTTCTTGGTTGCCTGTTGAGTTGACGGTTTGAAAAAGTACCCGCTGATAGTGCGCATCACGGCATTGGTGCGTGGCCCCGAAGTCAATAACACCGTGGCCGCGGTCAGGGTCAATACAAAAGCAAGTGCAACGACGTTATTCCGTGCCAACACTGCGGGCAGGTACAGTTCGGCGCCCAGCACGATGAATCCGTGCAGCAAGAAGACCGGCAACGTGTGACGGCCCACCATGGCCAATCCCGGGGACTCACGCTGCGGTACGAGCATCAGGAACGCCATGATTCCCAGGGATGCTGCGAGAAGAAGTACGGTCCTGATGACCAAGCCTTCTGCTGGATTCACCTCCAAGCTTTCGGCGCTCAAGCTGCCGTAAAACCATTCATGCTTAAGGTGTGCAAAATACAAGACCATCAGGGCTGACGCGGCACCAGCGACTGTTACGCCCTTGAGCACCTTCGTGGAGCTCATGCACCAATCGAGTATCCGTTTGCCGTACGCGTATCCAACAGCATAGAACGGCAGGAAGACCAAAGCTCGCCCCAATGACAAGGGGTAGCCAATCCACGGGACAGCAGTGACTGCGATGGCTAAAGCGGTAGAGACCGCAATGGAAGCCCTGGGAAATTTATCGATGATGGGCGTGAGTAACAACCACCAGATCATCGCCACTATAAACCAGAGCATCCAAAAAGGAGTATCCCATTCAAACTCTGCGCCCGGTTTAAGGACGCGGGTCGCCCCGAAATATAGGAATTGGAAGAGGACTAACAACACCAGAAGCGGGCCCACTCTCCGGACCAAATTTTTTGGAGTTCCAGTGATCCCAGTGAGGAACGCGAAAGCAGGCATATGAAATGCGTATATGAGCGTCAAAGGGAGACGCACCGTAGTTGCCGACCAAACATTCGTCCCCTCGAGCAAATGTCCGAGGACCACCAGCCCAATCAGGAGCCCTTTGGCAATGTCGAGACGCTGGTCGCGCCGCTTCACCTCAACTTCTCTCATCACACTACGGTAACAATTTTCGCTTCTCAAGCCGAATGGCTGGGGCAGTCCAGCAATGCGCCTACGAAGTCCTCAGCGTCGAGAGCTTCCCGTCCCGCGAGACAGCGCCACACCCCTAAATGCAGTGTTTCGCTGCATGGAAAATCCCGGGGCGAGAAAGACTCTCGCTGCTCAAACGAGTGTGCGGCCACCTCCGGCTTTGTCCCCGTAGACTCATCCAGTGCTCAAATCCTGCTTCCGCAACAACCCCTATCGCTTGTTGTGCATACTTCTATTTGTCGCTTTCATACCTATCATTCTGAAGTTGCCGGCTCTCAACGATCTCTTTGTCCACGCGGCAACGCTCGAGCGACTCCAGCAAAACTTTTGGCGCCCCCGAGATCCGATGGTCAACGAACCAGGCTTGGGCAATCCGTATTTTTCGCCTTATATGGTTTTCTGGGCGGTTTTCTCCAAGTTCACCGGCCTGG
>NZ_JBQSWX010000010.1:0-107757 GCF_052377615.1 Arthrobacter sp. AOP36-A1-22 | reverse complement strand
GTTGACGCTGATGCAGTCCACCGAGAACTACACCCTCCCGGTGGCTCTCATTTCCTTCATCCAGCAGCAGACCTACTCGGGTGCCGACTGGGGCGGGTTGTTCGCCGGGCTGGTGATCGTCGTCATTCCCATGCTGGTGGTCTACCTCTGGCTGGGGCGCCGCCTGACCGAGGGGTTGACCCTGGGCATGGGCAAGTAGTGAACGTCCCCACTGGCGGCCGGCCGAATATCGTGATCATCATGGCCGACCAGTGGGCCGCCCACGCGCTGGGTTGTGCCGGCTCCGAAATCGTCCAGACTCCTTGTTTGGACGCACTTTCCGGGGCCGGCCTTCGCTTTAACCGCGCATACACCACCTTTCCGCTCTGCGTTCCGGCCCGCAGTTCGCTGGTCGCCGGGCGGTACCCCCACGAGTTGGGTATTTCCGGCAATGCCGGCGTCTCCGAGAAGACCCCGGGCCGCTCCCCCGAAAGCCTGGGGCACTGGTTCACTTCCGCAGGCTATGACTGCGCGTACGCCGGCAAATGGCATGCCCCGGGGGCCAGTGCCGTCGAGGCCGATGGGTTCGAGGTGATCCACCCCTTCGGTGATCTGGGGCTTCCCGAGGCCGCCGACGCCTGGTTGGGGACCCGGCAGCAGCAGGAGAAGCCGTTCTTGCTCTTCGCTTCCTTCGATAACCCCCACACCATTTGCGAATACGCCCGCGGACAGCATCTGCCCTATGGTGATGTCCCCCCGCCGGCTTCCGTCCGCGATGCTCCTCCCCTGCCGGCGAACTTCGCGACACCGCCAGCTAGTCCCCAGGCGTTGACGTACGAACGCACTCAGGCCGAGCCGTCCTACGGGACCTCCGAGTTCACCGCCGATGATTGGCGCCTGTATCGACACACCTATGCCCGACTCATCGAGTGGGCGGACGGACAGATCGGTTCGATCTTGGACTCGCTGGAGGCGCACGGACTGGCCGATGACACCGTAGTGCTCTTCACCAGCGACCACGGAGACGGTGACGCCTCCCACGGCTGGAACCAAAAGACCTCCCTGCAGGAAGAGACCGTCAGGATCCCGCTGCTCATGCGTGGCCCCGGTATCGGCGCTTCACAGGTCTCCGAGCAGCTCATTTCCCTCGGAGTGGATCTGATCCCCACCCTGTGCGGGGTGGCCGGCATTAATGCACCGCCGGGGGCCACCGGGCACGATGTCCTGGCGCAGCCGCGCACCAGCGACGACGGAGTCGCGATCGAAACGGCTTTCGGGACCGGCGACAAAGGCTCCACCTTGGGCCGGGCCTTCATCGGGGAACGGTATAAGTATTCGGTCTATAGTTGGGGAAAATACCGCGAACAGCTCGTGGATCTGATCGCGGATCCGGGCGAAATGCGCAATCTGGCCGCCGAATCGGCCTTCGACGAGGTATTGGAGGACTTCCGCGCCCGGCTGCTCGCCTGGTGCCTGGAGACCGGCGACGCGGCCTTCCTGAAGAAGCTCGTGCTGCCCACCGGGGTGGACCCTGCAGTGCGTGCGGGGATCTACGCGATCCCCTACTGATCCGGGAACGGCGAAGGCCCGGGTTCCTTCCCTGCTGGGAGGAACCCGGGCCTTCTGCACACCCTAGGCGTCGATGAAGCGTTCGACGGCGGTCTCCGGACGAAGCCGATCGGCGGGATCGATGTCCCCGGCAAAGGCCAGCCACTGGTAGAAACGGTCCCCCCGCCTGATCAGCTCCTGGTACAGGCGCAGGCGCAGGTCCTTGAGCACCGGGCGGTAGACCGGGACGTCCACGACGTTGTTCAGCTCGTCGGGGTCGGCCTCCAGATCGTAGAGCTCATCGATCCCCTCCGGATTCGCGATGTATTTATACCGGTAGTCCCGGATCATCCGCTGGGCGTAGGGGAAGTGGTGGCCGTGGAACTCGCAGACGATTTCGGTCCTCCACTCCTGTCCCAGGGGTGCGGTGCAGGCCGGCATCAGCGATTCGCCGCGGATGCCTTCTGCGTTGCCGCCGGCAATGTCGATGAACGACGCCGTGAAATCCTGCAACGAGACGAACTTCTCCTCGCGCCGTCCTTCTTGCCCGGGCTCCGCCACGATCGCGGGGATCCGGTAGATGTCCTCATACATGGCCGGGCCCTTGTCATTCAGGCGATGGGCCCCGGTGAACTCTCCGTGGTCGGCGGTGAACATGGTGACGGTGTCATCGGCCAGCCCCAGCTCGTCCACCACGGCCAGGATGCGGCCGATCTCGTGGTCGATCATGGCGACATAGCCCCAGTACACGGCGGTGAGCTTCTTCCACTCCTCGGTGCTGAAGGACTCCGTGGACCAGTATTCGGCGTAGGTCTGCTGGACCTGAGGTTTGCCGTGGAAGGTTTCGGCGAAGGAACCGGGCAATTCGATATCGCTCGGGTCCACCAAGTCGTACCACTGGCGTGGGATCAGGTACGGAAGGTGAGGACCGAAAATATGGCAGGACAGGAAGAACGGCGTCCCGTCGTCGTTCCCTTCGGCGCCGGTCCCCGCAGCGAATTCCCGCAGCTTGGCGATGGTCTGGTCGGCCAGCCAGGCCTCGAAGGTCGCTTCAGTCGGCTGCTCGGTGATCCCGGCAATCAGGTGTCCCTGCGAACCGTCGGAGGCCGTGGTGTAGACAGGTTCCACGATCTTGAAGGCCGGATGCCCGTGGTCCTCGAGCCACTGAACGTAGTCCGGGTCGTCGAAGGTGTTCAGTGCCCCGGCCAGGTGCTTGCCCTCGAAACCGTAGTATTCCGGTCCGCGATGGCGGCCCACATGCCATTTGCCGACGTGTCCGAGCCGGTAGCCCTGGCGGTGTAGTTCATCGGCGAACGTGGGAGTTCCGTCGGGCAATTCCTCGCGGGCACCGGAATTCCACTCGTAGTTCGCCAACAGTCCGTGCTCGAACGGATGCTTCCCCGTCAGCAACGAGGACCGTGCCGGAGTGCAGATGGCCGTCGGAGTGTAGGCCCGCTCGAACACGGTGCCGCGTTCGGCCATCGCATCCAGATGCGGGGTGTGTTCCGAACTGTTCCCGTAGCAGCCCAGCGTGTCGATGCGCTGCTGATCCGTCATCAGGAACAGGATGTTGCGCTTCTTCTGTGTCGGTTCCAACTCTATTGACCTATGCCTTCTTCGTTTCGACGTACAAGTCGCCGGTGTAGAACGTCTTCGGATCGGCGATCTTGTCGATCTTGTCGTCGGCGAGGAACTGCTCCTCCAAGCCCTTGAGCCATTTGCCGATGGTTCCGTCCTTGGTTTTCTCCTCCAGCTCGGCACTGGTGAAGGTGATCGCGACGTCGACCTGCGGCTTGAGCGTTTCCTCCCCGACCTTCAGGAACTTCGCCGAAGCCGAGAGGCTCTTTTCCGTGTTCTCCTGCCGGAAGTCGTTGGAGGCCTTGACCACGGAAATGAACTTTTGCGCGAGCTCCTTGTCCTTCTCCGCCCGGCCCGCTGCCGCAACGAAGGAGCTGGGGAAGGTCAAGTCGTCCAGGTAGTCCTTATTGGCCGCCAGTTCGACGACGTCCGGGACGCGCTCCTTGATGTTGTCGATCAACGGGTACCACAGGGCCGCTCCGTCGATTTGTCCCGAGGCGAAGGCCGAAACAGCCGTCGAGGGATCCATGGTGACGATGTCGAAGTCCTCGCGCTTCAGGCCCTCCTTCTTGAGGACCAGGTTCAGCAGCTGATCCCCCGACGTCCCCTCGGGGACACCGACCTTCTTGCCCTTCAGGTCCTCCATCGAGGAGATCCCCGGCTGGGCGATGACCCGGTCGGCGTTGGACACGGTGTTCAGCGCCCAGATCTCTGCCTTGCCCGATGCCGGAAGCCACAGGGCTCCCGACCCGATGTACGCGACATCCACATTATTGGTTCCCAGCGCCTGGATCGCCAACGGTCCATTGGTGAAGGGCACGAAGTCGGGCTTCAGCCCGGCCTGATCCCAATACCCTTCTTCGTTGGCCAGGGCGAGCAGGGCGGCGCCGTTATAGTCGGCGATGTAGCCCACCTTGATGGGCATCTTTTCCGCCCCGCCGGACGAGCCGCTGGATTCGGAGCCGGCACAGGCCGTCAGCGCGGCGATGGTGGCGAGGCCGAGGCCACCGGCGAGAAAATCCCGGCGTTTGGTGTTGTTCAGGTTCATGATGCCCTCCAGAGGTGTGCTGAGTGGATGTCGGTGGTGCGGAACGAAAACGAGGCTGGTGCCTTATCCGCTGTTTTCGGTATCGGAGTCCGGCTGGTTGTAGACCGCGTCCCAGACCTGTGAGCGGAGCTCGGAAAATTCGGGGGTCATGCGCAGGTCGTTGTCCCGCGGGTAGGGAAGGCCGACGTCAACCACCTTGTAGATCCTGCCGGGCCGGGCCGCCATGACGATGACCTTCGAGGCCAGATATACGGCTTCGTCGACGTCGTGGGTCACGAACAGGACGGTGCGCCGTTCCCGCCCCCACGTCTCGAGGAGTTGTTCCTGCATATGCACGCGGGTGAGGGCGTCCAGAGCTCCGAAGGGTTCGTCCATGAGCAGGATCTCCGGGTTGACCGCATAGGCGCGGGCAATGGCGCACCGTTGCTTCATCCCGCCGGACAGCTCCTTGGGAAGTGCCTCGGCGAACGCCGTGAGCCCCACCAGTTCCAGATAGTGGTCGACGGTGTGGCGTCGCTGCTTCGCGGGGACTTTCTGTAGTTCCAAACCGAACTCGACGTTCTTGCGTACGGTCAGCCACGGAAACAGTGCGTATTGCTGGAAGATCACCCCGGTGCGCGGGCTCGGACCGGTGACCTCCTCTTCGTCGACGAGGACCCGTCCGCTGGTCGGTTCCAACAGTCCGGCTGCTGCGTTGAGGATGGTGGACTTCCCGCATCCCGAGGGGCCGACGACGGTGACGAACTCCCCGTCGGCGACGTCCAGTGACACATCTTCTACGGCGGTGAAGATCTCTCCGCCGAGCATGAATTCCTGGTGGATGTTTTCGAACTGGATCATCGGCTTGGTGGTCGCACGAGGCATGATCGTCTTCTCTCTATCGTCGTTCTTGCCAGCGCGTGAGGCGGGCCTCAAGCAGCAGGAGGATGCGGTCCATGATCAGCCCCAGCAGACCGATCGCAATCAGGTCCACAAAGATGGTGGGGAGGTCGTAGTACAGCTGCGCCTGTTGCATGCGGAAGCCCAATCCACTGGGTGCGGCGATGAGCTCGGCGGCCACCACGGTGGCCCATGAAGCACCCAAACCCACGCGCATGCCGACGAGGATGAACGGGCTCGACGCCGGCACCACGACTCGTCGGAACACGACGAAGCTGGAAGCTCCCAGAACCCGGGCCGCGTTGATCAGCGTCTTTTCAACGGTCACGACCTCCTGGAACGTCGAGACCACGCAGGTAAGGAACGAGGCCAGGAAGATCACGAAAATCTTCGGTGTCTCGCCGATGCCCATCAGGACGATCGCCAACGGGATGATGGCCAGCGGCGGGACGGTGCGGAAGAACTGGACGTATGGCTCCAGGATGGACCGGAATAACGGGTACCAGCCCATCAGGAAGCCCACGGGGATGGCCAAGAGAACGCCCAGCAGGAAACCGCTCAGCACACGGGCCAGGCTGGCTGCGATATCCGAGATCAAAACCCCTGACTGACCCATTTCCACGCCCTTCGCCGCCACGGCGACGGGCCCGGGGATCACGACCAGACCGCTGGCCGAGACGAGCCACCAGACAGCGATGCCACCGATAACTGCTAGAACGCTGATGATCCGCAAGGTCTGCGTGGACATAGGCTGGCGGGCTTCTTTTCGCGGTGGCCGCGGGCCCGGGGTTTCCTGTGAAGGAATAGTGCCCCGCCCGCTGTCGGCGGGAGCTGTTTGCGATGTCATACAGGTCACACTATCCACTGACGCTACTTACGACAAGCACATTTACCTAAGTCATTTCTGTGCAACAAAAATTCTGGTCGATTCTTATCAAGTTCCGCTAGGCTCCAAGGTATGAATGCCCAGGGTGAACTCTCGACTACCGATAAACGGGTTGTCCAAACACTGCTTCAGGATGGCCCCACGAGTCGTTCTGGTTTGCAGCAGCAGCTGGGTTTTTCGCGTCCCACCATCTCCTCCGCGGTCACTCGTCTCATCGAGCGGGGCCTGTTGGAGGAGGCCGGTCTGGCTGCCTATGGGGCCGGACGCAACGGCAGGCCGCAGGTCCTGTTGCGCCCGCGCAGCACCATTGGAGCCGCGCTGGGAATCGAAGTGGGGCGGGCGCGCGTGGCCGTCACCGTCGCCGCTTTGGACGGAACAGTCCTCGCCCAGAAACTCACCACCTTCGAAGCCGGACCCAGTTTGTCTCACCGGCTAGGTATCGCCCTGCGTTCGGTCCGTGCCCTGATCAGCTCCGGGACCATCACCGCGGATTCGATCATCGGAACGGGTGTGGCGATCTCCGGAAGGCATCTGCCCGCCGCCGATGATCCGGACGCCACCGGCGCAGACCCCGCAGGTTTCCCCCTAGAGCGGCTGCGTCGACTCATCCCCGCCCCGGTCCTCTGGGATAACAACACCCGGTTGGCAGCACTCCGCCATCTGCGGGAGGCCCCTGCCGCGGCCACGACCGGCCTGCTCTACGTCGTCCTCTCGGACGGGATCAGCGCCGGACTGATCGACGGGACCGAGATCTTCCGCGGAGGGCACGGGGCCGCCGGGGAGCTGGGGCACCTGTGCATGGATCCGGCAGGGCCCCTGTGTTGGTGTGGCTCCCGAGGGTGCTTGGAGGCTCTGATCGGTATGGGGGCGATCCTGCGCCGCGCTACCGATCACGGGCTGGAGGTCACCGATCTGTCGGAGCTGTCCGCCCTGGCCGGCGACGGAGAGCAGCGCGCCGTCGAGCTGGTCTCTTGGGCCGGGACGCTGCTGGGTGTGGCATTGTCCAGCGCGACGATGCTCATCGACCCCCGCCGGATCATCCTCAGTGGCCAGTTGGCGCATTTGGGGGTTTCGCTCCACGAAGCTGCCCTCCGGGAACTAACCCGTCGACGCACCGCCGTCTCGCTCCCGGTCCCCGAACTCGTCCTCCACGAAGGCACTCAATACGAGGCCAGCCATGGGGCCGCCCTGCAGGCGCTGCAGCGGTGGGGCACCGATTTCATGGTCGCGATACAGTGACCGCATCCGATCCGAAGGAGAACTCCTTGTCCTGCTGCCATGGTCCGGCCCGCTCCGAGCCAGCCCACACCACCGAGGCTGCTGCTGCCGCCTCTGCCGCACCTGCCGCCGGGCCAGCAACGAAAGAGCATCGCCTGCTCGACACGGTCGAGTTGACCGGCGGAACCTTCAGCATGGGCGACGCCTTTGACGAGGGATACCCCCACGACGGGGAACTTCCGGTCCATGACGTGTCACTCTCGCCCTATTCCATCGATTCCACGACGGTCACCAACGCCGAATTCAACCGTTTCGTTCAGGCCACAGGATTCCGCACGGAGTCCGAGGAGTACGGCTACTCTGCGGTCTTCCATCTGCTGGTCGACGCCGACGACCGCGACATCCTCGGCCGCTCCAGTGATGTGCCCTGGTGGATCACCGTCCGCGGCTCCGACTGGGCCCATCCGCATGGGCCCCGTTCCTCCTGGCGGCAGGAACCGCAGTCGCCGGTGGTCCAGGTCTCGTGGAACGACGCCGTGGCCTACTGCCGGTGGGCCGGAAGGTCCCTGCCCACCGAAGCACAGTGGGAACATGCGGCACGCGGGGGCCTGGAATCTCGCCGCTACGCGTGGGGGAATGAGCTGTTGGCCACCGACGGCGGGCACCTGTGCAATATCTGGCAGGGAAGGTTCCCGGTGCAGAACACCCTCGAGGACGGCTATCTCGGACCTGCTCCGACGGGCACGTTCGCCCCCAACGGGTTCGGCCTCTACGAGATGGCGGGGAACGTCTGGGAATGGTGCGCCGATTGGTTCGACCCCAACTACTACTGCAACTCCCCGCTGAAGGACCCTACCGGGCCAGCTGCCGGCCCCGGGCGGGTGATGCGGGGAGGCTCGTTCCTCTGCCACGATTCCTATTGCAACCGGTACCGGGTCTCAGCACGGTCGGCCAACACCCCGGATTCGGCCAGCAGCAATCTCGGCTTCCGGACCGTTGCACCGGTGGCGCAGCAGCCCCGCTAGACCAGCGGGTTGGCGGCCCGCCCCTCGGTATTGACCAGTACGACGACGGAGTCTTCAGTGACGCCCAGTTCCCGGCGTCGTGCGGTCACGGCCAGGGCGTTCCGGGTCCCTGCCAGCGCTGCGGCCCCGCAGGGTCCAGCATCCTGATCCAGCTCCTCGAGATCCTGAACCCCCCGGCGACATTGGCCTTCGGTGACCCCGACGGCGGCGTCCATTCCGGCGGAGAGCAGCGGCCAGCCCAGTGAGGAAACGCTCCCGCAGTTCAGCCCGGCCATCAGGGTGGGAACCGAGGTATCCACGGTGACGGGCGCCCCGGCCTGCAACGATCGGGTCAGGCAGGCCGCGGAGTCCGGTTCCACCCCGAGCAGGGCCGGCCCTGGGCCTGGGCGGCTTCGATAATGTTCCACGAGCGCCTGGGCCAAGGAACCCACCCCCACCGGGCAGGCCAGCAGATCCGGGCTGACCCCCTGAGCCTGAAGGGCGTCGTCGATCTCGCGGAACAGGGTGGTGTATCCGTCGACGATCCACTGCGGGGCCTGGGTGTACCCCTCCCAGGCGGTGTCCTGGATCAGCACATCCCTCTCGCTGCCCTCGACCGAAGCGGCGGCCCTGGCCACGACGTCGTCGTACACTGCCTCCTCTTCCACGAGGCGGGCGCCTTCGCCCCTGATCCCCTCCAGCGCGGCGACTCCGAGTCCAGCGGGAACATGGATTCGGGCCTCCACCCCGAGCAGCCGGGCCATCCGGGCGATGGCCCGGCCATGGTTGCCATCCGTTGCCGTGACGAGCACCGGCAGCTTTCCCGGCGCGCCCTCTTGGCGCAAGAGTCCGGCCAGTCGAGGCACGGTCATCCTCTCGGGGTCCTGGCCCAGACGCTGGCAGAGCGCCCGGCACACGGCCCAGGAGGCGCCGAGGATCTTGAAGGCCGGCAGCCCCAACCTGCTGGATTCGTCCTTGAGCAGGACGCGCCCCACCCGCAGTTCGGCGGCCAGCGACGGCAGCTCAACCAGGGGCGTGGGCGCATAGCCGGCCAAGCTGCGGTGGTAGTCCAGCCCCGATCCCGCTGCTGTGGTCCGCCACCTCTTGGCGGCTGGACGGGAATACCAGGTGCTGGGTTCGCCCATGGTCATGTCTCCCTTGTGGAACGGGACACCGGGCCCGGCATCCCTGACGCGGTGTAGTGCTAGACGGCAGTGTTCTCACCGATGACGGCGGCGATGGCGTCGATTTCGATACGCTTCTCCCCCCGGAACCGGGAGACCTGCACGGTGGTCCTGGGCGGAAGGGAATGTCCTTCCAGCCGGAACAGATAGGCCTCATTGAACTCATCGAATTCATCGAAATCCGCCACGAAAACGGTCAGCTTCAGCAGGCTCGTCAGCGAGGCCCCGGCCTGGGCCAGGACCTCTTCGAGGTGGTCGAAGGCGGCGGCCACCTGATCGGTCATCGTGACCGGGGTGCTGCCATCGGCCAACGTGGGGACCTGTCCGCAGGCGTAGACGACACCGCCGAACACCGCCGCTGCCGAATAGGGGCGGACCTTCGAGTCCTGGTGCCAGTGGCGTTCGATCTCAGGCATTGTCTTCTCCTACCAGATATCCCTCGGCGGCGGCCTTGATGGTCTTCCACAGTCGTCCGTCCACCGGCAATCCGATGGCCCACGCATTTTCACGGCGTTGGGCCAGCTCCTCCGGGGTATGGAGGGCGAAGTTGTCGTCGGGGACCTCGTCCAGGGTGCGGATGAGGGTCCCGGGTTCCGCCCCGCCGACGGGGACAAAGGCCTCGGAAGTGACCCTGACCTGTCCCACGTAGCCGGCGGGGGTGGCGATACGAGTGCCATGGTGGCTTGCGGTGCCACGAGTGAGCCGAGCGACCATGACCGTCTTCCCACAACGGACTGCCGCGGCCAGTAGCGGGGCGTCTAGCAAACCGGCCTCGAGGTCGATTTCCGGGGCGACGACCACGTTGCCCTCCCGGGCCGTTGCCAGTTCGATGAGCATCGTGCCGTGCATCAGCGGCGCGACGTCAATTTTCGAGTCGATCACGTAACGGTGACCGCCGTCGTATTCGCTCCGTTCAAACGCCAGCGCGGGGGCGCTCCAGTTCAGCTGTTTCAGGCAGTCCAGCAGCTCGGCGAAACCGGTGCCGTAGTGGACCTGGGAGAAAAGCACCTGGTGGGCGGCCGCATGGGCCACCGAAGTGCAGGCCCCGTGGGCCACCATGGCCCGGAAGGCGTACTCCCTGATTTCGCGGACCGCGATGCGCACGATCCGGTCCTCGGTGCCGTCCATGTGTTCCCTCGTTTCGATGTGTTCGGAGATCACTGCCACCATCATGCATCCTTTCCGACGAAGACCTTGTCGAAAAGGTCGAGCCAGTTTTCCCCGAGCACCCCGCGGATGGTGGACTCCTGGAGTCCGACCTTCTGCAGGCCCTCGGTCAATTGCGGGAAATCTTCCGGTCCGGCGAACCAATGCGGCCAGGCCGGCCATTCGGGAGCCGGTTGGGTCGGTGGCTGCCAGCGTCCGTTGCGCAGGTACCCCACATAGTCCTGGCCCCAGTTCCGGGTGCAGTCGCTGCCCAGGCCCACCCGGTCGGGTCCGTAGTCGTCGACCATCCGGGCGACCATGGTGCAGAACTGTTCCAGACTCGTCGTCTCCCCGCCGAGCACGATCGGATACAGGCAGGCCCCGATCATTCCGCCCCGGTCGGTGACGGCACGGATGACCTCGTCGGGTTTGTTCCGCGGGTTGTCCACGAACCAGGTGGGATTCGAATGCGTGATGGCAATGGGTGCCGAGGAGGCCTCGACGGCATCCAACGAGGTGCGGTTGCCGACGTGTGAGAGATCCACCAGCATGCCCACCCGGTTCATCTCGGCGATGATGTTCGCCCCGAATCGGGTCAGACCCGAATCCGAGGGTTCGTAGCAGGAGCCGCCGACCAGGTTCTGGATGTTGTAGGTCAGCTGGGCAATGCGCACCCCCAGCTTGTGGAAGACCTCCACCATCCGGAAGTCATCGCCGAAGGAGCTGGTGTTCTGCAGCCCCATCAGCACGGCCACCCGGCCCTCGGCCTTGGCCCTGCGGATATCCGCGGCGTTGTGGGCGAGGAAGGCCAGATCGGCGTTGCGGGCGGCGAGTTGGTACCAGTCCCCGATCTCCTGCAGCGTTTCCAGGGGTCCGTGGTAGACGGCGCAGGTGGCGTTGACGCCGCTGACACCGCCGTCGATCAGTTCCTGCAGGACGGCACGGTCCCAATTATTGATCTGCAGGCCGTCCACGACGGTGGCCTGTTCATGAAGGGCGGTCATGCCGTTGCCTCCGGGGTGGGGCGCTGGGTGAAGAGCCAGTCATCGGTGATGCTGCCGTCCTTCAGATCGGCGATCCGCGGACCGCCGGAGAGCAGTGTCACGCGCAGCCAGTCGGTGGACTGCGGCGTGTAGTTTTCCATGCCGTAGACCGAGAGCTGGTAGCGCTGGACGTTCAACGGCAGGAATTCGGCACCGCGCAGATTATCGTGGACCTCGCCGTAGGCCAGCGGCCCGATGTTCTGGACCCGGGCGGTGAACTGGCGGTGCCAGGGGTGGGACAGCAGGAACTCGGCCACGCTGGTCCCGGCGTCGGCGGCCAGGAGGTCGCGGCGCAGTTCGGCGACGGCACGGGCAATATCGACGCCGTGTTGGACGTTCTCCCCGGGGTCCCGTCCGTGCACTCCCCTGCGTGGTTCCTCGTTGTCCGCCGAGGAGAACCAGAAGTAGCGGTTCTGGGCCGGATCGGCGAAGTCGTGGTCGGCCACCCACTCGTAGTCGGTGTCGATGAGGTGGGCCAGTTCCGCGCAGCTCATGCCCGGAGCCAAGGGCCTGGACTCATCACAGCGCAGCCGGGCTTCTACTTCCGCGTCGAGGTCGCCGGTCAGTTCGGTGAGGATCGTGGCGACGAGACCACGCTCCTCGGGCCCGGAGGCGGCGGCCGCCGCGTGCAGGGCCTTCCAGATCCGATTCGTCTCGGTACCCCGGAAGCTCCCGGTGGAGGACCAGCGACGCAGATCCTCCAGCAGCGGACGCACCCGGTCTGCCAGTTCCGGTCCCGGCAGGAACGGCTGGGAGACATCCAGGTCCTGCTCCTCGAGGTAGTCCATGGCGCGGTCGAACAGTTCAAGCACCCGGACCACCTCCGGGTCCGTGGTTTCGGTGCTGCGACCGGTGACCTCGGCCAGCGGCAGCTCGCGCAGTTCGGCCCACGCGTTGAGCACCTCGGGGTGGTTGATGGCGTAGGGCACCATGCCCAGACCCGTCGCGTTGCCCATGCCGAGGTAGTGGCGCCAGCCCCCGGTCAGGGTGGCGGCGTCAGGGTTGCGGTGCCGGGCACAGGCCTCGACGAGGTTGTAGCTGAATTCGCGCAGCAACCAGGCCGAGAGCATATGCGCCCGGTAGGGGGCCGAGAAGGGGTGGGCGTCGGTGAGGTGTTCGTAGTCGGCCAGACCGCATTTGCCGTTGCTGTAGAACGCGGTGCTGCGGATGACATACGGCGACCCCCCGAATTTCGCGCTGTCGGGCTGTTCACCGTGGGCCAGGCGATCGGCGACGTATTCAAAGAACCGTTCGCTGCGGTTGGCGCGGGTCCAGATGATCGAGCCGGGTTCGGCCCGGCCACGCTCCTGCAGCGGGACCTGGGTCCGGAGCCGGGCCAACCGCTCCTCATCGACGGTTCCCTCCACCAGGGCAGCGGTGATGTCCCACGCCTTGGCGATCACCCGGTCGGTGTGTTCGCCGGTCTTCTGCGAGAAGATGACGAAGCTGAACGTCATGGATTCGGCACGAATCCGGTAGACGGCGTCTCCGCAGCCATCGGCGTCGATGTCGAAGTGGGTGCGTTTGATCTTCCACCCCCGGGCCGTGGCGCGGCGGATCATGGTGCGGATGAAGCTGTGCCGGGTGGCGCGGGCTCCTCCCATGTCGGCGGGGTCCATCACTTCACGTGCGGGGCGCAGCTCCGAGGGCGACGGCAGTCGCAGCGCCGGTTCGCTGATCGATGCGGACATTTTTCATGCTCCTTCCGGTGCCAGGCGCAGGTAGGCCGTCTTGGTGAGGGTGAAGAAGTCGGAGGCGGCGTCGCTGTTCTGCTCGCGCGGACCCGGCTGGGAGGAGTCGCGCAGGCCACCGAACGGTGCATGGACCTCGGAGCCGGTGGAGGGGCCGTTGACCTTGATCAGCCCGGCCACCAGGTCGTTGAGGCAGCGCCGGATGGAACGCTCGTCGCTGGTGAACACGGAGGCGGTCAGACCGAATTCGGTGGCATTGGCCAGTTCGATGGCCTCCTGAAGGGATTCGGCGCGCAACAGGGTGGTCACGGGCCCGAAGACCTCTTCGCAGCAAATGGTCAGCTCGCTGGTGCCACCGAGCAGGGTGGGGGCCACGAAATGTCCCTCCGCGTCGGGGATCGGTGCACGCGCCAGGACCTGGGCGCCTTCGGCTTCGGCCTGCTGGACGGCCTCGTCGATATCACGGCGGGCGCGCTCGTTGACGACGGGTCCGATGCCGGCTCCTGCGTCGGTGCCGGCGCCCACATTCAGTGCGTTGAACCGTTTGACCAGTTCATCCCGGAGCTGGTCGTGGATGGCTCCCACGGCGATGACGCGGCGGGTGGCCGTGCACTTCTGGCCGGTGCTGCCGGTGGCCGCGGCGGTGATGAAGTCGGCGGCGGTGGCAAGATCGGCATCGGGCAGCACGATGGCGGCATTATGTCCACCGAGTTCCATCTGCAGCTTCGCTCCGCGTAGGACCGTCTTTTCGCGGATCCGGTGTCCGACCTCCACGGATCCGGTGAAGGTGACGGCGTCGGCCCGTGGATCGGCCACGAGTTCCGAGCCCAGGGCCCCGGGGCCGAGCAGCAGGTTCAACACACCTGCCGGGACTCCGGCTTCTTCAAGGATCTCGGCGAACATCACGGCGGTGGCCGGGGTGTCGCTGGCTGTCTTCCACACGACCGTGTTGCCCCAGAGCAGTGCCGGGGCGATCTTCCAGGCAGGGATCTGCAGCGGGAAGTTCCAGGGGGTGATCACCGCAACGGTGCCCAACGGCCTGCGGATCGTGCGGACCACTTCGTCCGGGTTGGCCGAGGGGTAGACCGCTGCGTTGGCCCGACGGGCCGACCCTGCGTTGTAGTACAGGGTTTCAATGCTGGCCCCGACTTCGCCGCGGGAGTCGGCCAGGATCTTGCCCTGCTCGCGGGTCATCAGTTGGGCGACCTCTTCGGCACGGCGGCCGAGGATCTCGGCGGCGCGGCGCAGGATGTTCCCGCGGGCGATGATGCCCATCCGGTCCCAGCCGGCGGCGGCCTGCGTGGCTGCGTCCAGGGCGTGGTCGAGCTCGGTGGACGTGGCCGTGGCGTACTGCGCCACCACTTCCTGGGGCAACGCCGGGTTGGAACTGGTGGCAGCCGGGCCGCTTCCTTCCACCCACTGGCCGTTGATGAGTTGCTTCAGGCCAAGGGTCTGCTGTCCGGGGTTGGTCACGCTGATGCTCCTTCGTGCTGCGGTGGTGCTCGTCATGTCTTTGAGGCTACGGCGCTATTTGATCGGCGTGAAGTATCTATTGCTTATGTATTGATCATCAATAACACTTAGTTCATATGGAGATCCGTCAATTGCGCTACTTCGTGGCGGTGGCCGAGGAAATGCATTTCAACCGGGCGGCAGCACGCCTGCTTATCGCCCAGCCGGCGCTGAGCCAGCAGATCCAACGACTGGAACGGGAGCTGAAGACCCGGCTGTTCACCCGCACCACCCGATCGGTGGAACTGACCGAGACCGGCAAGGTCCTGCTGGTGGCTGCCCGCAAGGTGATCCTGGAGTCCGAGCAGGCACTGCGCGGCATCGAACAGGCGGTGGAAGGCCGGACCGGCCTGCTTCGCGTGGGTTTCGTGGGGTCGGCGGCCCTGAATCTCATCCCCCGGATCGTCCCGCCGCTGCGCATCCAATATCCGGGTCTGGAGTTGGAACTCCACGAGTTGACCACCGAACAACAGCTCGGGGCGCTGGAGTCGGGGACCCTCGATGTGGGCATCGTGCGCGATGTCGAGTCGCTGCCGGGCATCACCGCCCGCGAACTGACCCGCGAGCCCCTCATCGTCGCGCTTCCGGACGACCATCCGTTGGCCCGCCGGCCGTCCCTGGCCCTGGCCGACCTGTCCGAGGCCGGCTTCGTGGTCTTCCCCCGCGACCAGGTTTCGCGGCTCTATGACGTCATTTCTGCTTTATGCCTGCACGCTGGATTCCGTCTGCGCGTCGCCCAGGAGGCCATCCAGTTCCCGACGATCCTGGGCTTGGTGGCCGCCAAGACAGGTATCGCCGTCGTGCCCGAAGGAATGCGCGCCCTCCAGCTGGCCGGGCTGCGCTATGTGCCCTTGACCGACACCACGGCCACCTCGACCGTTTCGCTGATCGTCAAGACCGACCGGGCCGAGACCCCCCTGATCGCCCGGTTCACCGCCGCCGCCACCGGTTTCGCCAGCACCGAGGCCACGGTTGGCTGAACCGTGGCCCCTGCCTGGGTGCATGCCGGCCGGACTATTCCTTGGAGGTCGGCAGCTTCGTGGTGGTCGCCGATTCCTTCTCCCCGGCCTGCTCCCCCACGGCTTCCTGCGTCGGGCCCGAACCTCGCGGGTGGATGACTCCCTGTTCGATGGCCATCCGCCGGGCATAGATCGGGGCGGCGAACACCGAGGGCAGCATCAGGAAGCCGACCGGGACCGCGGTGATCACGATGAAGGACTGCAGTCCGGAGATGCCGCCATCACCGATGGCGATCAACACGGCTGCCGCCACCCCCATCATCACGGCCCACGTGGCGCGCAGCTTGGTCGACGGTTCACCGGAAATGGTGCAGGACTGGGCGATGGCGTAGGACATGGAGTCCGTCGTCGTGGCCACGAACGTCACCGTCAGCAGCAGGAAGGCGCCTCCGACCAAACCGGAGAGCGGAAGCTGGGCCGCGATGGACATCACCACCGCCGGTAGTCCGTCCGATTCGTAGGCGGCGCCCACGCTTCCGGGGTTCTGCTGCTCGAACATGATGCCGGTTCCGCCCAGGACGCTGAACCAGACGGTGGTCAACACCGGCGGGATCACTGCCGTGCAGATGATCAGATCGCGGATGGTCCGGCCGCGGGAGATCCGGGCCACGAAGATGGCCATCAGCGGCCCGTAGCCCAGGAACCAGCCGAAGAAGAAGACCGTCCACCCCGAGAGCCAGGTCGGGTCTCCCTGGTAGACGGACATGCCCACGAAGTTGCCGATGTAGGTGCCGAAGCCGCCCAGGAAGGCCTTGAAGACGTAGCCGGCCGAGCCGAGGACGACCACGGCGGCCATCAGGGCGATCGCCAGCCAGACGTTGGCCCTGCTGAGGATCTGGATGCCCTTGTTCAGCCCGGAGGACACCGAAAGCGCCGCGATGCCGGTCAACACGGCGATGACGATCAGCTGGGTGGCGTAGTTGTTGGGGATCCCGGTCATTTCGGCTAGCCCGTAGGAGACCTGCAGGCCCAGGAACCCGACCGGTCCCACGGTGCCGGCGACGACGGCGATGATCGCCACGACGTCGGCGACGGTGCCGATCCAGCTGTGGAGGACCTTCTTGCCCATGATCGGGTAGAGCAGCGTACGCGGGCGCAGCGGCATGCCCTTGGAGTGGGCGTGGGTGATCACGATGGCGCCCAGGGTGCCCAGGATGGCCCAGGCCAGGAAGCCCCAGTCCACGAAGCTCTGCGCCAGGGCCGCGCTGGCCTGGTCGCTCTCGGATTCGAGGCTGTCCCCGTAGTAGGGCGGGGAGGCGATGTAGTGGGCGATCGGCTCGGCCGCGGCCCAGAACACGCCACCGCCGGCCAGCAGGGTGCACATGATCATGGAGACCCATTTGAACCGGGTGAATTCCGGTTTCCCGGTGCTCAGCCGTGCCTTCGCGTAGGGGGTGAAGGCCAGGATGATCGCCACGAAGAAGGTGATCAGCAGCAGGTACTGCCAGTAGGCGCCGAACCATTTGGCGGCACCGCTGAAACCGGAGTTGATGACGTTGGCGGTCCAGTCGGGGAATCCGAGGCTTGCCGCGACGAAGAGGACGACGATGCCGATGCTGATGCCGGCGACCTTGCGGTCAAGCCCCGCAGCCAAAGCGGAGGGAGGCGCATCAGCCTCGGGGGTGGTCAGGGGGGTGGGCTCAGTCATGTGTGTCTCACTTAGCTGATTGAACGCAGCCGGGTGCGAAGCGACTACCGAATAAAGTTCTTGGAGACCCGCGCCATGGTGCGCGTTCGGCACGCGGACTGCGGCACAGTCCGGCCACCCGGGTCAGGAAGGGGTTCCCCGGGATTGCTCCCGGAAAATGGCAAACCTATACGTTAGCATTTTTTCGTCGGTTGGACCCAATCGGCCTCCTGGCCACACCCCTCACCCGACCACGCACGACGCCTCCGGCGGCCCGTGGGAGCGGGGGCGTCGGAGGCGTCGTGGTGGACCGGAAGAGGCTAGCTCCAGATATCGTCTCCGCGCAGCGAGGCGTCTGCGCCGCCATCGGCGTAGATCGTCTGACCGGTGACGTGCGTATTTTCCACGCTCGTCAACCAGGCCAGCAGCCGGGCCAGCACGATCGATTCCGAGTGGTAATTCAACGGCATCGGCACGTGCTGATCCACCATGGCCCGGCCTTCGGGGGTGGAGAGCAGCTCAGTGGTCATCGGGGAGATCACGGTGCCCGGTGCGATCGCATTCAACGGGATGCCGGCGCCGGCGTACCGCTCGGTGATGCAGGCCCGACGCACCCAGCGGGAGAGGGCCCGCTTGCTGGAGGGGTAGTTCAGGTAGCCCTGCTCGGGGCCGGCCTCGGCCAGTGCGGTGCCGATCTCCACCGCGCGGTCCTCGTCCCCGGCGAGCAACGCGTCGACCAGCTCGGGGGAATTGGGCTGCAGCGAGGCCATGGAGCTGACGACGACGGCTCGGGGGGAATCGCTGTTGGCCAGGGTCGGTGCCAGCTGATCGAGGAACTCGGTAACCCCGAAGTAGTTGACCTTCACGGTGAGCGGTTTGGGCATGGAGATCCCGGCGCAGGCGATGACGGCGTCGATGCGGCCTTCGGCCAGGTCTATGGCGCGTTCGACGCCCGAGCTGCGGCCCTCGGGGGTGCTCAGATCGGCATCGATCTCTGCCCCCTTCAGGTCCACGCCGATGACGATTTCCCCGCGTTCGCGCAGCAATTGCGCGGTGGCGGCTCCGATGCCCGATCCGGCTCCGGTGATGGCATAGGTACGGCTCATGGTGTTCCTCCTGTGGTGGGTGGTTCGGTGGTTCCGAGCGTTCCTGCGAAGGATGTTGAGGCGACGGCAAAACGTTCGAGCAAGGTCACGAACGTCCGCCGGTCGGTTTCGCTCCATCCTTCAAGTAATTCGTCGACCATCCCGTCTCCTGCTTTCACGAAAGCCCCGGCGACGTGCTCTCCTGCGGGCGTCAGCTGCACTCGCTGAGCCCGGGCATCCTCGGGGTCGGTGGCCCTGACGACCAGCCCGGCCTCGGAGAGGCGCCGGATGATCTTGCTGATGTTGGAGGGGCCGGTCACCAGGTGGGCGGCGAGCGCCGAGGGGCGTTGGGGGCCCTTCTGGGCGATCACGGTGACCATGACGATCGCCGGCGGGTCCAGATGGACTCCTTCACGGGCGGCGACCCCTGTAAGGAATCCCGGCGCCGTCCATTCGCCCAGGATGCGGGTCAGGGCGGCAATCAGTGCTGGCCGGTAGTCCGTCTCGTTAGTCGTCATGGACGGTTCCCCCATCGACGGGGAGCACGACGCCGGTCACGAAGCTGGCTTCGTCGCTGAGCAGCCAGGCCACGGCGTTGGCGATCTCCGCCGGCTGTCCCAGGCGCTTCATCGGGATCTTGGAGCTGTGCTCGGCCTTGGCCTCAGCCGGCAAGGAGGCCAGCGAGGCGGTTTCGATGGCCCCGGGGGCCACGGCGTTGACCCGGATGCCCTCGGGCGCATTCTCCATGGCGACGCTCCGGGTCAGGGTGACCACTCCGTGCTTGGAGGCGCCGTAGGGGGTCAGCATGGGCGTGGACTGCACTCCGGCGATCGAGGCGACGTTCACGATGGAGCCACTCCCCTGGGAACGGAAGTATCCGATCTGGGATTTCAGCGCCAGGAAGGTCCCGCGCAGCGTCACCGACATGACACGGTCGAAGTCCGAGTTCTCGGTCTCCTCGATCCGGCGTGGCATGACGCCGACGCCCGCGTTGTTCACGGCGAGGTGGAGTCCACCGAAGGTCTTCACGGCGAAGTCGACCAGTCCGGCGACTTCCTCCGGATCGGCGACGTTGGCCCGCTGGTAGGCGGCCCGTCCACCGGCTTCGACGATTTCGGCGACCACCGCTTCACCGGCCTCGTCATTGATATCCGAAACGACGACCGCGGCGCCCTCGGCGGCCAGGCGGACCGCAATGGCCTTGCCAATTCCCGCGCCGGCTGCCGTCACCAGTGCCACTTTGTCTTCGAAAAGCATGTCCGTTTCCTACTTCCCGGTCGCTGCCTGCAGCAGTGGCCTTCTTTGATGTCTTGAGGACACAATATCATCTTTACTGTCGAGAAGACAGTAAATAATGATCGGGCTCTTCGGTTCCCTGACGGGGCTGCTGCCCTGCGTGGCCAGGAACACCCCGTCATAAGCAGTCCACGTTCCCCCGCCCGCCCGCAGCGGCGATAGCATCAGCCCATGCCCGAGAGCCGTTCCGCCGCAGATCACGGCCACGCGTTCAGGTTCCCGGCCCTGCTGCTCACCGCATTGGCGCTGCTGTCGATGGCCGGTCCGGTCGCCACCGACCTCTATCTGCCGGCCTTCCCCGCAATGGCCCGCGAGTTCGGGGTCAACGCCTCGTCCGTCCAGCTGACCCTGACCGGTTTCCTGCTGGGCATGGGAGGCGGCCAACTACTCTTCGGACCGCTCTCGGACCGGTTCGGGCGGGTCCGGCCGCTACTCATCGGCTCCTCGGTCTTCGTCCTGTCCTCGGTCGCGGTCGCACTGGCGCCCACGATCGAGACCCTCACCGCGTTCAGATTCCTCCAAGGCCTCAGTGCGGCAGCCGGCGTCGTCCTCTCCCGCGCCGTCATCTCCGACCGGGCCGTGGGAGGCCAGGCCGCCCGGCTGTTCTCCATCATGATGACCATCAGCGGCGTCGCCCCGGCGGTGGCCCCGTCCGTGGGCAGCCTGATCTTCATCACCTCGGGCTGGCGGGCCGTGTTGTGGGCGATCACCGCGATGTCGGTGGTGATGCTGCTCGGCGCCCTCTGGCAGGTCCGCGAGACACTGCCGGTCTCCCATCGCCGCACCGGACCGCTGTTCGGCGGGCTGGCGGTGGCGATCCGACATCGCCGGTTCGTGGGCTACATCGTGTTGTTCGGGGCGGCCTTCGGGATCCTCATGGGCTACATCTCCGCCTCTCCCTTCCTCTACCAGGGGGTCCTGGGCCTGAGTCCCGGAACCTTCGCGCTGCTCTTCGGGGCCAACGCCCTGGGCATGATGAGCACCGGCCTGGTTTCCGCCCGGCTGGCCACCCGGATCCCATTGCGCAACACCGTCACCGTGGCGGTGACCACCCTGGTGGCCGTGGCCGTGGCCTTCACCCTCTGCGCCCTGTTCGGGGCCCCGGGCTGGACCCTGGCGGTATTGATCTTCGCCACCACCTGCAGCATCGGGTTCGTCATGGGCAACACCACCTCGCTGGCCTTGGCCGAGGTCAGGCACGTCTCCGGCAGCGGTTCCGCCTGGCTTGGCGGGGCCCAGTTCACGCTCGGGGCGATCGTCTCCCCCTTGGGTGGTCTCGGCGGTTCAACCAGCGCCGTGCCCCTCGGATTCGTCCTGCTCGGATGTTCCCTGCTGGCTGCCGGCGCCCTTTTCGCCACCTCGGACCGTTTCCACTCCGAGGCCACCGGATGAGCCGGCCGGCCGCGGTCCGCCCCGCCCTGCCGTGGGTGATCGCCGGGATCGTCATGGTCGCGTTGAGTCTGCGCGCCCCGATCATCGCCCCCACCGCGGTGATCGCCGACATCCGCGAAGGCACCGGGCTCAGTGCCGCCGGGGCGGGCCTGCTGACCGGCCTGCCGGTGCTCCTCTTCGCGTTGGCCACCCCGCTGGCGTCGCGGGTGATCCGCCGTTTCGGCCCCGAAACCACGATCGTGCTCTGCCTGGCCGGGATCATGGCCGGCACGCTCATCCGCTCCTCGGGGCCGGCCCTGGTGGTGCTCGGCGGCACCGCGGTCATCGGCGCCGCCATGACGCTGGGCAATATCGCTGTCCCGGTGCTGATCCGCCGGGACGTCCCCTGGAATAAGGTCTCCTCGGCGACGGCCGCCTATTCGGCCACGATGAATGTCGGCTCGATGGCGACCCTGCTGGGCACCGCACCGTTGGCCGGGGTGGCCGGCTGGAGGTGGGCGATCGCCGCCTGGTCGATCGTCACCGCCGTCGGACTCATCTATTGGGTCCTGCGACGGCGCAACGCCCCGGGGGCCCCGGTTTCCTCCGGCATGGCGAGCAAGACGACTGGCCCGGCGGCGGCCCCGGCCCGCACCCCGGAACAGCGGGCCCACACCCAGCGCATCGTGGCGCTGCTAGTCTTCGCGTTCTGCGGGCAGTCGGCGGCCTACTACGCCACCACGGCGTGGCTGCCGTTGCTGCTCACCGAAACCCGCGACCTGGCCCCGGCGGCCTCGGGAGCGTCGGCCTCGCTGTTCCAGGTCGCCGCGATCCTCGGCGCCTTCGGGGTCCCGTTGCTGGCGAACCGCACCCGACTGTCGGTGGCGGCGATCGTCGTGGCGGTCTTCTGGATCACCCTGCCGGTGGGGCTGTTGATCGCCCCGCAGGCCTTCGTGCTCTGGTCGATCATCGGCGGCATCGCCCAGGGCGGCGGGTTCACCGTGATCTTCTCCGTCATCCCCCGCATCTCGCATTCCGACGCCGAAGCGGCCTCGGTCTCGGCCCGCATCCAGGGTGGCGGTTATCTCGCGGCGACCGCAGCCCCGCCGTTGGCCGGCTGGCTAAACACCCTCACCGGGGGCTGGACGGCCCCGCTGGTGTTGGTTCTGGTGGCCACACTGACCTACACGACCGGTGCCGTGACCGCGGCCCGGCTCTCCGACCGGGACTGACCCCGGCCGCAGGCCAAACGCAGGACTATCTGCTATTCACCGCCAGCGAGGCCCCGAACCCCAGCAGTGCGACTCCCGCGCCGCGGTCGGTCCAGCGGATGAAGCCCGGCTTCTGGAAGGTTCCCCGGGCCAGATGGGTTCCGTTGATGAGCAGCGAGAACCAGATCAGCGCCAACAGGTTGTGCACCCCGGCCAGCGCAATGCCCATGAGCAGTGTCGAGGTTCCTGCGGGGATGAACTGCGGGATCATCGCGATGTAGAAGACCCCGACCTTGGGGTTGAGCAGGTTCGTGCCCGCACCCTTGGCCCAGGAGAACAGCAGCCCTCGGCTGGCCCGCGCGACGGGTTGATCGGCAACGACCGTGGGTGGGGTGCGACCCAGCGAACGCCAGAGCATGGTCGCGCCCAGCCAGGCCATATACAGGGCACCGACCAGTTTGAGGATCGTGAACGCCGTTTCGGAGGCGGCCAGCAAGGCCGATGCCCCGACGGCAGCGGCAATGCCCCAGAGCATGGCACCCGAGTTGACGCCCAACGCGGTCGCGTAGCCATGGCGGCGTCCTTGGCTGATCGAAGCGCGCAGCACCAGCACGGTGTCCAGCCCCGGGATGATGGTCAACAGGGCGGCCACGACGGCGAAGGACAGCAGGGCCGATTCGATGCTCACGACTGCCATGCTAGGGCCACCGCAGCCAGGACCGCATCCGGCACGTCGCCGGGCGGGCCATCTGGAAGCAGACTACCTAGAAACCGCGCCCCGGCGTCGTGCTGTGGTCTTCGGAGAGATCATCGAACTCGGCGTCGATGGCGTTGGCGTTGGCGTTCCGATCTTTTTTGATCACCGCGGACACCACCCCCGCGACCATTGCTAGACCAAGAATGTTCATGACGATCGTAAAGACCATGGCCGACGCCCTCCCCAGTTGTTGATACGTTCTCGCAGGCGACAGAATTCATCCAAGAACCTGTCTTAAGCCCCAAGGTACAGTCTCGACCCGCCCGGCAGGGGAGGCAAGGCCGCCAGATGTCGAACCGTGACCAAGGCAACCCTGCAGGTACCGCCTTAGCGCAGAATCTGGACGGCAGCAGGCACAACGTCGATCAGTACCGCCCCGCTGCCGACCATTCCCTCGGTTTCGCCATCGCCCCCGTAAAGAATCGCCGGCTCGGCCGAGAGTGTGATGGATCTGCCGCGGAAGGTGTGCACCGTGGGCAAGTCGACGTGGGTACCTCCGTAGACCTTCGGCAAGGCACGGATCATGTCCAGCCGGCCGAAGGCCTCAATCACCACGATGTCCAAGAGTCCATCGTCGATGCTGGCTTCCGGGGCAATGCGCATACCCGAGCCGTAGTAGGCCGAATTGGCAACGGCCACGCAGGCCGCTTTGAAGATCCGCTCGGTCCCGTCGATGCCCACGGTCAACCGGGTGGGACGGAACGTGGCCAAGGCGTACAGGCCGTTCAGCGGATACTGCCACGACCGTGGCAGCCAGTGCCCGCGGGCGACCCGGTCGGCGACCACTGCGTCGATGCCTGCGTAGATCGAACCCGCCACCACTCGTGAGGTGCCGTCGGGGGCGGTGGTGGTGATGAGGTCGGTTTCCGCGGGTTCCTCGTCGAGCAGGATGGTTGCCACGGCGTGAGGATCCGTGGGCAATCCCAGCATCCTGGCGAAGTCGTTGCCCCGTCCGGCGGGGATGACCCCCAGGATCCCGCCGAGCCGGGCCACTTCTCCGGCGAGCGCCGAGACGGTCCCGTCACCTCCGACAGCGACCACCACATCGCCGCGGATGACGGCCTGGGCAAGGGCTCTTTTGCCCTCCGCCGGCCCCGAGGGGGCCACGGTTTCGACCCGGGCCCCGGACTCGCGTAGGATCCGCTCCACGCGGGCGGCCGCGGCCAGAGGGTCGCCGCTGCCGGCAGCCCGGTTGACCAGGAGGGTAAAGGATCGATTCACGCGGACCAGACTACGGTGCCGCGGGCGGCCCGCCGCTTTTCGCGTGCCGCGGTTGCTGTCGCCTCAGTCGGCGGTTCCGGGGAGTGCTGGTGCTTGCGAGCGGTAGACGTGTCCTGTCGGCGTTGTGGTTTCCACCGTGTGCCGGGCTCCGGCGACCTTGCGGGAGTGCCAGTTCAGCGCTTCCTTCGTGTGGTTGCAGCGGACACAGGTTCCCTGCCCGTTTTCCGCGACGGTCGCCCCGCCTCCGGCCCAGGCCAGGATGTGATCCATATGCCGGATGGGAGCATCGCACCACGGGCGGGTGCAGGTCTGGTCCCGTACTTCAATGAAGCGCCGCAAGCCGCGCGGGAACAGTCTGGCCCGCGAATCCAGGCCCACGAGTTCCCCCGTGGCAGGCGCCGTATAGAGCCGTCGGATCCAGGCCAGGGAGTCGGGCCCGGGCGGCGCGTTGGACTCTTGCCCGTCGGTGGGTTCCTGGGGTGTCGCTGTCGACAGACGGGCAGCCCGAGTCGCTTCGCGGATCATGTCCCGGGCGACCTGCGCCGGAACGACCCCATAGCCCTGCAGGTGTGCCGGTTCCGCATCGCCCTGGAACAGCGTCCGGTCCGTCATCACCAGCTGGAGCTCCACGCGCATACCCTCGGCCCGCTGCTGCCCGGTGACCCGTTCCACCAACGTGTCGGCCATGACCTGGCCGCGACTGCGCGCATCCCCGGTTGCCGTCGCGAGATCCGCGGCCCGGGTCAGTGCCTTCAGCACCGCAACCCCCTGGCCCACGGGCAGGGACCCGGTCAGGATGGCCATGGTATCCGGGGCCGGACGTAGGCTCACATGCCGGTCCCCCACGGCCCGGCGGGCGCGTTCGACCGCCGCCTCCGGGCTGGCCTGCTCGGCCAGATGCCGGGCCATGGCCTTCAGCTTCCGATTTCCGACCCCCTCGATGGTGCGCGGATCGGCCATCAAGGCCGCATCGACCTTCTTCCGGTCGTCCAACTCCAGGCAGGCGGTCTCACCCACCAGCAACGTGGCGCGCCACTCGCTGATCTCCCCGGCGCGGAACGCCTCATGGGTATGGGGCATTTCATCCACCATGGCCCGGGCGAAGCCCAGGAGCCGGGAGCCCTCATGCGGGGACTCGCGCCGGGCCAATGCCACCTGCGCACCGACCCCCTGCCCACGCTTTTCGGGGTCGACACCGGCGGCCGCTTCGCGTCTGACCACCCGCTCACGCAGGGCCACGGCCACCCGTGCCTGATAGGCACCGGCAGCCGACTTCACCGCTTCCAACCCGGAAAGCAGATCCACCAGACCCGCTTCGCCCAGCCGGGTTCCCCCGAGCGCCAGGGCCACCCTCACCGCCTCGATCCGGGCGAGCGCGGGCTCCGCAACCGCCGCGGCGTCGGACACCCCGGGGGAGCCCGGGGCTCCGCCGGCATTTTCTCCTACCTCATACTCGAACATGTATTCGAGTTTAGTTTTCTTCCTCCGACCCCATCCCGACGGGATCCCGCCTGTGCACAGCCATCACCGGCACGGCGCCTGTGGAGGGGACGAACAGGGCTCCTGTACTTCACCGGGAGCTTATGCGTACGTTGGCTGGAAGGGGATGCCACCCCGCCCATCCGACCAGGAAGAGGATGATTTCCATGCCACAGATCACCGGAGCCGACGGAAACACGCTGAACTACGAGGACACGGCGGGCGAAGGCCGTCCAGTCGTCCTGATCCACGGCTGGCCGCTCGATGGCACCTCCTGGGCCAACCAGGCGGGCCCCCTGGCCGAGAAGGGCCATCGCGTCATCACCTATGACCGCCGGGGCTTCGGCGCCTCCGAGCCGGCCGCACGCTACGACTACGACGCGCTGGCCGCCGACGTCGCGGCACTACTGGAGGGGCTTGACCTCAAGGACGTCACCCTCGTCGGGTTCTCCATGGGTGGCGGCGAGGTCGCCCGCTACGTCTCGGCCCACGGCGAGCAACGCCTCCACTCGATCATCTTCGCCGCGGGGGTGCCGCCCTTCCTGCTCAAGACCGACGGGAACCCGGACGGTCCGCTGGAGGAGGCGCAAGCCAACGAGATGAAGTCCCAACTGACAGCGGACCGCAACGCCTTCTTCGAGGGGTTCACCCCCGGCTTCTACTCGGCCGGGGACCAGTTGTGCGTCAGCGAGGACCAGCTGAAGGAAACCATCGCCGTGTCCTGCCGGTCCAACGAGGCGGCCGCAGTGGCCTGCATGGATGCCTTCGGCACCACCGACTTCCGCGAGGACCTGCCCAGCATCACGGTGCCTACACTCGTGATCCACGGCGATAGCGACGGCGTCGTACCCTTCGAAGGCTCTGGCCAGCGCACCCACGAAGCCATCGGCCACAGCGAGCTCGTCGTCATCGAGGGAGCACCCCACGGACTCATCGTGTCCCACGCCGGGGAATTCAACTCCGCGCTGCTGGACTTCCTCGATCGCTAGCCGACACATCTGTCTGGAGGCCCACGGTCGTTGTGATCCCCCGCAGGGGGTGTGAGACTGGGCCCTGACCCGTCGACTCCAAGGAGGGGTGTGATGCCGAAAACCGGCCTCGAGAAGGAACGTTTCGCCGCATCCCTGGACCTGCCGGGGGCCGGCTCATGAGCGAGGCCCCGCCCCGCTCATTGGCCCGCGGCCTCACCACGGCCAGTCGCTGGACCGCCAAGTCCCTGGTGCTGGTCGTCGGGTTGGTGGTGTTGTGGCTGCTGCTGCGCACCTTATGGGCGGTGGTCTTCCCTTTGTTGCTGGCCCTGCTGCTGTCCTCGTTGTTGTGGCCGCTATGCCGGGGACTCCACCGGGCAATGCCCCGCGCGCTGGCCGCCCTGCTGTCGTTGCTGGTGTTGTTGGCCGTCGTGGCGGGCGTCATCTGGGCGGCCATCCCCGCCCTCGGTTCAGGGACCCGCCGCCTGGGCGCACTCGCCCAGGAGAACCTCACCAGCTTCACCACGCAACTGCGCGATTTGCCGCTGGATCTGAGCGGGGTGGACCTGCAGCAGAACCTGGAGGACATCCTGGGCTGGGTGGGCGGCCGCTGGCAGGACATCCTGTTCGGCATCGCCTCGGGTCTGGGATCGGTGACCAGCCTCATCGTCGTGCTGCTGCTGACCCTGGTGCTGACCTTCTTCTGCCTCAAGGACGGCGAGCGCTTCCTGCCCTGGGTGTTCCACTGGACCTCGCCGGAGACCCACGTCCATGCCGGACGTCTGGGCGAACAGGCCTGGCAGGCCCTGTCCGCCTACCTGAAGACGCAGATCATCGTGGCCCTGGTCGACGCCGTCTTCATCGGGTTGGGCCTGTGGCTGCTGGACGTCCCGCTGGCCTTCCCGCTGGCGCTGCTGATCTTCTTCGCCGGATTCATCCCCGTGATCGGCGCCGTCTCCACCGGCCTGCTGGCCACCCTGGTGGCTCTGCTGGCGCACGGCTGGGCCACCGCACTGGCGACCCTGGTGGTGGTGCTGGCGGTCCAGCAGCTCGAGGCGAACCTGCTGCAGCCCTACATCGTGGGCAAGGCCCTGCATCTGCATCCGGCCGTCGTCATCGGGGCCGTCACACTCGGCTTCACTCTCTTCGGCATCATCGGGGCCTTCCTCGCCGTGCCGGTGACCGCCGTTGCAGTCGTCGTCCTGCGCTACCTGCGCGAACAAACCCAACCCGCTCCCCCACCGGAAGCCCCCGAGACGCCCTCGGACGCGGCCGACGAGGATCCGGCGTCACCCACCCCGGCATGACGAACCAACCTTCCGGTTGGTAAAGTAAGGGCATGAGTGCCGATACCCGCGACCAGATCATCGATTCCTCCCTGCGCCTGCTACGCCAGGGGGACACGGTCTCCCTGGAATCGGCGGCCCGCGAGGCTGGGCTGACCAAACCCGGGCTGATGTACCACTTCCGGACCAAGGAAGCGCTCATGCTCGGGCTGGTCGACGCGGTGATCGATCAATGGGTCGTCGAACTTTCGGCCCGTCTGGGAGATACCCCGGAACAGGCCACGGCCACCGACCGGGTCACGGCCTATCTGGAATGGACACTGGAGCGGAACTTCGACGCCTCCGATCTGGTGATGCTCACCGATCCGCGACTACGCGACCCGCTGACCGAACGGTGGAGTGAACGCTTCGGCCCGTGGTTCGCCGTGCCCGACGGCGCATCGGCGGCCCTGCGCGGACGGTTGGCAGCGGTCAGGCTGTTGGCCGACGGCATCTGGTTCGCCAGCGCCACCGACATCCTGCCCCCAGCGCAGGACGAGCTGGAGACCATCCGCACCGCCGCCGTCTCACTGTTGGAGGACCAGCCATGAAGAAGTGGCTTCTGTTGACCGGGGCCATCCTCACCGAGGTCACCGGCTCGGTGTCACTGAAGGCCGCCGTCGAACACCCCGGCTGGTATTTCCTCACCGCCGTCGGATTCGTGGTGGCCTTCGTCTTCCTCGCCGCCGTCCTGCGCGAAGGGATGCCCTTGGGCGTGGCCTACGGCATCTGGGGTGCCAGCGGTGTCGCCCTGACTGCTGCACTGTCGGCAATCATCTTCGGCGAACCATTGACGGCCACCATGCTCGCCGGGATGGGGCTGATCATTGCCGGGGTGCTGACCATCGAACTCGGTTCCCAACGCGCCGCGGAGCGTGCACATGAACAGCAAGGGACTCCAGCATGATCGGCTGGGTCCTGTTGGGTGCGGCCATCGTCAGTGAAGTCGCCGGCACCTTGTCCTTGCGCATGGCCACGTCCGGGAGTCGCCGTTGGTACGGTGCCGTCGCCGTCGGCTACCTCGTCGCCTTCTCCTGCCTGGCCCTGGCACTGCAGACCGGGCTGGCCCTCGGCGTCGCCTACGGGATCTGGGCCGCCGTGGGGGTGGCGTTGACCGCTCTGGCCAGCAAGGTCCTCTTCGGTGAACCGCTGAACTGGGTCATGACCTGCGGCATCATCCTGATCATCGGGGGTGTGCTCCTGGTCGAAACCGGGGCCGCAGCCTAGGAAGCTACCGATCGGCTCCCGTCGGCGCGGTCCGCCGGAACCCCGGCCCACACCTGCAGGGCGGCCCAGGCTGCTGCCGTGAACGGGACCGCGAGGATGGCCCCGAGAACCCCGGCGACCACGGCGCCGGTGGCCAGCGCGAGCAGGACCACCAACGGGTGGATCTGGAGCGTGCGGCCCATCACCACCGGCTGCAGCAGATTGCCTTCGAGCTGGTTCACCACGACCACCACCACCAGGACGATCACTGCCGCCACCGGGCCGACACCCAAAAGTGCGACGACGGAGGCCAGGATCCCGGTGACCGTGGCACCCAGGATGGGGATGAAGGCCCCGATGACCTCGAAGATCACTTCCCACAGCGAAGCGCCGTTGTCTTTGTCGAAACACTAGTTCTTCAGTACTTTTGAGTTTTTCAACTTAACGTTGCTTAACGCCCCAGCCTCGTTCTGTAATAGAAATCACAACGTCAAGTAGCGCTAAACACACCATCAAGGTCCACACCGAAGGAAGCCGGCATGACAGATAGCCCATCCGCGATGAAGCTCTCATATGACGAAAGCGCGCCACGCCCGGCTAAGACTTCTGCCGCCGCCGTTGCTCGCGCTTGTGGGGTCTCAGCAGCAACAGTGAGCTACGTGATGAATGGGCAGCCGGGCGTCTCGACCGAAACACGTCGCCACATCGTCAAGGTAGCCAACGAATTAGGTTACCGACCAATACGTCATGGGCGTCTTCCCGACCCGCTATTGACCCGCGTCGTGGGATTGATTCTGCCCAACATCGTCAACCAGATGTACACCGGGTGGGCACAACACATCATTGATGCAACGGCCTCCAAAGGTTTCGAGGTCTTCGTAGCCACCACCCAGGACGACGCCGAGTCCCTAGCTCAGGTCGCCTCTACATTAGCGGCCAGAAACGTGGATGGTGTCATCATCGCAGCAGCTCTGAGGGAGGACTCTAGGGCTCTGAGGACGTTGCGACAGAAACGCATCCCCTACGTCTATCTATCTCGTCGTTCCGACCATATTCCTGGGGACTTTGTCGGCATCGACGACGACGCTGCCGCCTCGGCCCTCATGACTCATGTCCTTTCCCACGGATACACAGAGATCGCAACGGTCATCGGCCCAAGGTTTTCCACTGCCTCATTGGCACGAGAGCAAGCATTTGTCCGAACCGCCGCCGCAGCCGGAATTCCCATCACTGGTCAACGAAAAATCAGCACACGACTTAATTCCGACGGCGGTGTAGTAGCCGCCGAAAAACTATTCGGCTCCCCACAACCTCCGGAGGCAATCGTCTGCGGCTCCGACGAGATTGCCATCGGCATTATGGAGCACGCTCTTTCATTGGGTCTGACCATTCCAGGCGATGTTGCCGTCGCCGGGAGTGATGGATTACCTCACAGCCGGTCTCGCCTCATTGATCTGACCACGATCGTTCAGCCGGTCCAACAGATGGCCGAGCGTTCCTTCGAGCTACTCCTCAACCAAATCACCAGTCCGCGCACCACATATGCGCATACAGTCTGCGATCACTCCATTCACATAGGTGCGACTTGCGGTTGCCCAAAGAGTATCGCTTCTCTGCATTAACGGTTTGTTTCACACTCCTCACGGCAACACCACCTTTTCCATACCCAACACCACGCAAAGGTAGCCATGTCCACTCATACGAACGCGATGGCAATGAGACCACAGCATGTCGTCAACAAACTCATTTTCCGGCGTGTCATGCCTCTACTGATTGCCGCCTATGTAATGGCATTCCTAGACCGCACCAACATTGGCATGGCCAAGGACCGCATGGAGATCGATCTCGGCATCTCCGCCACGGCTTACGGCGTCGGCGCCGGCTTGTTCTTTCTGACCTACGCCCTATCAGAAATCCCTTCTAACCTGATTATGCACAAGGTCGGAGCTCGCTTTTGGATCATGCGCATCATGATCACGTGGGGCATTCTGTCTGCTTGCATGGCTCTCGTCCAAGGGGAATGGTCTTTCTACATATTACGAATGCTCCTCGGAGTCGCTGAGGCTGGCCTCTTTCCTGGAGTCATCTACTTCTTGACCCAATGGTTCATCGCGAATGATCGCGCCAAAGCTAACGGCATGTTCCTGCTCGGAGTCTCGTTGGCTAACATCATCGGTGCTCCACTCGGTGGCGTGCTACTTACGCTGGACGGTCTAGGTGGTCTTCACGGCTGGCAATGGATGTTCATCGTCGAAGGGTTGCCTGCCTGCGCTCTAGCATTCGTAATTTGGAAGTTCTTGCCCAACAAACCGACCGACGCAAAGTTCCTCTCTAGGGCCGAGGCAGAGGACCTAGAGGCTCGCATCGCCGCTGAGGAGAAATCGGGGGCCGAGGCAGCAGGGAACTCAAAACTGATCCACGTGCTGAAAGACAAGCAGATTCTTCTAGTTGTGGCTATCTACTTCGCCCATCAAATCGCTGTGTACGCATTGAGTTTCTTCCTTCCCTCAATCATCGGGACTTATGGCGAACTAAGCACGATCCAAATCGGTCTACTTACTTCTATCCCGTGGATTTTCTCTGCAGCCGGCGCGTTACTGCTTCCCCGCTTGGCGACCAACGCCAGCCGCTCACGACTGATCGCCACATGCACAATGGTTGGTATCGTGGCCGGATTCACTCTCGGCGCAATTGGCGGTCCTGTGCTGGGTCTCATCGGATTCTGCCTCGCGGCGTTCAACTTCTTCGCGTTGCAGCCCATCCTCTTCACCTACCCGGCCACACGTCTGTCCGGGGCTGCGCTAGCAGGTGGCATTGCCTTCGTGAACACAGTGGGACTGTTCGGGGGATTCCTCGGACCATACGTCATGGGATTCCTGGAAGACGCCACCGGTTCCAAGTTCGCGGGCCTTTGGTTCATCGTCGCAATGTGCGTCATCGGTGCTGTCCTCACGCGCTGGCTAAAGCGAGGCACCGAAGATCCTGCCCTCGCCACAGTCTCTGGCCACTAGGCACTGACTTTCAGCAAATTAGACCGCCCAACATCGGACGAAAGCCTCGGATTCACACCTGAGCATCAGCGTTTGCAAATATTCTTCACCACCAAAAGGAGCAGTACCCGTGGATTACACCGGACTAAACTACGCCGGCCGCAAGGTTCTCGTCACAGCCGGGGCCGCAGGCATCGGTCTAACGATCGCCACTCGCTTTCAAGATCTGGGCGCCAAAGTATTCGTAACAGACATCAACCCCGCAGCTGTGGATTCAGCACGTGCCTCCGGCTTTTCCGCAGCGGTCAGCGATGTCTCCAATGAGGACCAAGTTCGATCCCTTATGGACACCGTTGCCACTGACCTCGGCGGACTGGATATTTTGGTCAATAACGCGGGGATCGCTGGCCCTACTGGCTCGATTGAAACCTTAGAAGCAGCGGATTGGAAAGCAACGTTCGACGTTAACGTCCACGGGCAGTTCTACTGCATCAAATATGCGCTGCCGTTCCTCCGACTCTCCACAGACGCGGCAATCGTCAACCTCTCCTCCGCCGCCGGACGACTGGGCATGGCGGGCCGCAGCCCCTACTCCGCCTCCAAATGGGCAGTCGTCGGGCTAACTAAAACGTTGGCCATCGAACTCGGTGGCGATGGCATACGTGTCAACGCCATATGCCCAGGGGCCGTCGACGGCCCCCGCATCGATGCAGTCATTGAAGCCAAGGCAAAGATGTTGAAGCGACCATTGGCTGAAGTCACTGACCTCTATCTCGGCCAGTCATCTTTGAACCGACTTGTTGAGGCAACTGATATTGCAAACATGGCAGTGTTTTTGGGCAGTGATCTCGCCCGAAGTGTCAATGGTCAGGCGATGGCTGTCGACGGCAATACAGAGAAGCTCTACTAGCCCCAGACCCTCTTCTTACGGCAACACTCTCGAGTACCACCAAAGGAATTAACATGGCCTCCAAGAAAAAAGTCATCATCACCTCCGCCGTCACTGGCGCCATCCACACGCCGACCATGTCCCCACATCTGCCCGTTACACCAGACGAGATCGCAGACGCGGCGATCGGAGCCGCGCAAGCCGGCGCCGCGGTCGTCCACATGCACGCCCGGGATCCCAAGGATGGGCGCCCTTCCCAAGATCCGAAGCACTTTGAGCCAATTCTTGAAAAACTCAAGGCCAACACGGGCGCGATCATCAACATCACGACTGGTGGCTCCCCCCATATGACTGTCGAGGAGCGAATGCTCCCGGTTGCTACTTTCAAGCCAGAATTGGCATCACTGAACATGGGATCCATGAACTTCGGGCTCTACCCGATGCTGGACCGATACGCTGATTTCGACCACGAGTGGGAGCGTGAGTCTCTGGAGAAGTCCAGAGATCTTGTCTTCAAGAATACGTTTGCGGACATCGAGACAATCCTCGGCATCGGCAGCTCAAATGACACGCGCTTCGAGTTCGAGTGCTACGACATCTCTCACCTTAATAACCTGGCTCACTTCCATGGGCGAGGGCTGGCGCGTGGCCCCCTATTTGTCCAGTCGGTCTTCGGCTTGCTGGGAGGTATCGGGGCCCACCCCGAGGATCTCATGCACATGCGCCGCACCGCCGACAGGTTGCTCGGCGAGGACTACCAGTGGTCGATCCTTGGAGCTGGTAAAAATCAGATGCCATTGGCCACTATCGGGGCCGCCATGGGCTCACACGTCCGTGTCGGGTTGGAAGATTCCCTGTGGATCGGACCAGGCCAGCTGGCAGCGTCCAACGCCGAACAGGTTTCACGTATCCGAACCATTCTGGAAGCCCTGAATTTTGAGGTCGCGACACCAGATGAGGCCCGCGAAATACTCGATCTCAAAGGCGCAGACAAGGTGGGGTTCTAAGCATGACAATGGATAAAAGTGTCGATTCTGCGGCGGAAGCCGTAGCGGATATCGGGGATGGATCCTTGATATCTGTCGGCGGTTTCGGACTATCAGGGAACCCGATGGCATTGATCGAGGCCCTCTTGGAACAAGGCGCTACGGGCCTGTCGGTGGTCTCCAATAATTGCGGTGTCGATGGGTGGGGACTTGGTGTCCTGCTTGCTGCCGGCCGGATCCGGAAGATGACTTCTTCCTATGTGGGCGAGAACAAGGAATTTGCTCGCCAGTACCTCACCGGGGAACTCGAATTGGAGTTGACCCCGCAGGGGACGCTGGCTGAGAAGCTACGAGCCGGTGGATCAGGCATCGCTGCGTTCTACACCGCTGCCGGAGTCGGTACTCAGGTGGCCGAAGGGGGGTTGCCGCAGAAGTACGACGCCGATGGGAACATTCTCCAGGGTTCGGAGCCCAAGGAAGTGCGGAGCTTCGCCCCAGGCGGGGAGAAAAACGATTTCGTTTTGGAAGAGGCCATCGTCTCCGATTTCGCGTTGGTCCACGCGCTGAAGGGCGATAAGCACGGCAACTTGGTGTTCAACAAGGCGACCCGGCAGTTCGGCCCGCCGGCAGCGATGGCCGGGAAGGTGTGTATCGCTCAGGTTGAGGAGCTCGTGGAGCCCGGCGAGATCGACCCTGACCAGGTCCATCTGCCGGGGATCTATGTGCACCGCGTCCTGGAAGTCGGTCGGGACATCGAAAAGCCAGTGGAGAAGCGCACGGTGCGCCCAGCTGGTGAAGCCGCCGGTTCGGCGACGAAGGAAGGTTGAGACGATGGCACTGACACGTGAGCAGATGGCCGAGCGGGCCGCGCAGGAACTGGTCGACGGAGCCTATGTGAACCTGGGCATCGGGATGCCGACCCTGGTTCCGAACTACATCCCCGCCGGCAGGACACTGGTTCTGCAGTCGGAAAACGGCATCCTCGGTGTGGGCCCGTACCCCCCCGAAGAGGATGTGGATCCGGACCTGATCAATGCCGGGAAGGAAACCGTGACGGTCAATCCGGGAGCAAGTTTCTTCGATTCGGCCATGAGCTTCGGGATGATCCGTGGCGGGAAGATCGACGTGGCGATCCTCGGAGCGATGCAGGTTTCCACCAACGGGGATCTGGCGAACTGGATGATTCCGGGCAAGATGGTCAAGGGCCCCGGTGGTGGCATGGACCTGGTGCAGGGTGCCCGAGAGGTCATTATCCTGATGGACCATACGGCCAAGGACGGTTCGGCAAAGATCGTGAATGAATGTTCGCTGCCGCTGACCGGTAAGGCCGTGGTGAACCGGATCATTACCGACCTGGCGGTGATCGAGGTGACCGAGGACGGTCTGGTGCTCCTGGAGACCGCTCCCGGTGTGAGTGTCGAGGAAGTCAGGGCCGCGACCGAACCAGAACTGACCCTGGGTGGAGAACTCGCCAACGCCTAGTCCATGGCAACCGTCGTGCACACGGGCCCGGTCCTTGAAAGGCCGGGCCCGTTCTGTTCTGGCCAGCAAGGTCCTCTTCGGTGAACCGCTGAACTGGGTCATGACCTGCGGCATCATCCTGATCATCGGGGGTGTGCTCCTGGTCGAAACCGGGGCCGCAGCCTAGGAAGCTACCGATCGGCTCCCGTCGGCGCGGTCTGCCGGAACCCCGGCCCACACCTGCAGGGCGGCCCAGGCTGCTGCCGTGAACGGGACCGCGAGGATGGCCCCGAGAACCCCGGCGACCACGGCGCCGGTGGCCAGCGCGAGCAGGACCACCAGCGGGTGGATCTGGAGCGTGCGGCCCATCACCACCGGCTGCAGCAGGTTGCCTTCGAGCTGGTTCACCACGACCACCACCACCAGGACGATCACTGCCGCCACCGGGCCGACGCCTAAAAGTGCGACGACGGAGGCCAGGATCCCGGTGACCGTGGCACCCAGGATGGGGATGAAGGCCCCGATGAAAATCAGCACGATCAATGGCAGGGCCAGCGGCACCTGCAGGATCAGCAGGCAGGCCCCGATCAGGACGGCGTCCACTGCGGCGACGATGGCCGTCCCACGGACGTAGCCGCCCAAAACGGCGGTGATCCGTCGGCCGGCGATCCGCACCTTGGCAAGCTGCCGGCCGCGCAGCTTTCCGGTGGCAAAGGCCCACATCTTCCCGCCGTCCTTGAGGAAGAAGAACAGGATGACGGCCATCAGCACGAAGCCCGTCGCCATTTCCGAGACGAGCGCCGCGCCGGCCATGGCCTGGTCCTGTGTTGCATCGCTGCCCAACAGCTGCTGGAAGGATTGCTGGGCATGCTTCAGCGTCGCGTCGTTGACCGGCAACGGACTATTTTTCAGCGCGGTCCACAGGTCCTTGGTCCGGTCCCCCGCCTGGTCCGCCAGGGACCCCCATTCGGCACGGATCGTCGTGATGACGCCGAGCAGGATGGCCCCGAAGGCGATGAGCAAGGCAGCGAAGGCGGTGCCCGTGGCTGGCCCCGCCGACCAGCCGTGGTGGCGCAGCCAGATCACGAGCGGGTTGATGGCCGCCGCGAGGATCAGCGCCAGGAAGAGCGGCACGATCACGACGGTGATCTGCAGGAGCCCGAAGACGACGACGGCCACCAACACCAGAAGGTACAAAATGCTGCGGGCCCGCTCACCGGCACGACTCAAACTATGGGTCCACTGCAAGCGTTCGCGTCCGTCGAGTGCCTCGTCAGGTTCAGTCATCGTGTTCTCCCGTACTGGTCCAGGGTGGATGACGGATCAGAGTCCGGGCAGCACCTGTTCGCGGACCTGCTTGCGCAGGATCTTGCCCAGCATCGAACGCGGCAGGTCGTCGATGGCCACGACCCGCTTGGGGACCTTATAGCCGGCCAGATGTTCGCGGCAATGATCGCGCAATGCTGTTTCGTCCAAGGTGGCTCCGGGTTCAAGCTCGACGGCAGCGGCCACCATTTCCCCGCCGCGTTCCAGCGGCTTGCCGAAGGCCGCGGCATCCTTCACGTCGGCGTGCAGGCGCAGCACGGTCTCGACCTCGGTGGGTGAAACGTTGAAGCCGCCGGTGACAATCAGTTCCTTGGCCCGGTCCACCACGGTGGCAAAACCGTCGTCGTCCACGGTGACGATGTCCCCGGTCCGCAGCCAGCCGCCGGGCAGCAGGGTCTTGGCGGTTTCCTCGGGGTTGTTCCAGTATCCGGAAAAGACCTGCGGGCCCTTGATGAGCAGCTCCCCCGGTTCCCCGGCGGTGACCTCCACGGCCGGGTCCTTGGGGTCCACGACCTTCATCAGGGTCGAGGGGAAGGGCACCCCGATGGTGCCGTTGCGCCGGGTGGGATGGAACGGGTTGCCCAGGGCCACCGGCGAGGATTCGGTCATCCCGTAGCCTTCGACCAGCAGGCCCCCGGAGACCGATTCCCAGAGCTCGACGACGTGGTCGGGCAGGTTCATCGCCCCGGAGATGCAGTACTTGGCCGAGCGCAACGAGATACCGCGCTCCTTCGCGGCGATGGCGGTGCGCTCGTAGATCGGCGGGACCGCGCAGTAGACGGTCGCCGGGGACTTCTTCATCGCATCCAGGACCATATCGGGGTCGAACTTCGGGAACAGGACCAACAGGCCTTGCTTGCGGATCCCGTAGGTCAGGTACAGCGTCATACCGAAGGCGTGGAACATCGGCAGAATGGCGTAGAAGATCTCCTTGCCGTACTGCGCCCCTTCCATCCAGGCCTCGCCCTGCAGCGCGTTCGAATACAGGTTGAAGTGGGTCAGCATCGCCCCCTTGGGGCGTCCCGTGGTGCCGGAGGTGTATTGGATCGCCGCCAGGTCGTCCACGTCGGGGCGCGGGTGCAGCGGATCGAGCGTGCCGTGGGAGAGCAGCTTCTTCCAGCCGGTGGTGCCCGGGGCCTTGGCGGTGAGCGAATCGCGGGTGGCCTTCAGCTTGCCCACCGGCAGGGCCAGTGCGGCGCGTTTGAGCTTCGGGAAGGCCTCGAGCAGATTGACCGAGACGACGTGGTCGATCTCGATATCTGAGGGGAAGTCGGAGAGCGCCGCGGCGGCCTTGTCCCAGACGATGGCGATGCGCGCCTGGTGGTCCTCGAACTGGTGGCGTAGCTCGCGGGCGGTGTACAGCGGATTATGTTCGACCACGACGGCGCCCAGGCGCAGCACCGCGTAGAACGCGACGACATGCTGCGGGCAGTTCGGCAGCACCACGGCCACCCGGTCCCCCGCGCGGACCCCGAGGGTGCGCAGGCCTTCGGCGGCACGGTCGACCTGCTCACCGAGCTCGCGGTAGCTGGTGCGGCGGCCGAAGAACTCCAGCGCCGGGAGGCTGCCGGCCTCGGCCACCGAGTGCTCGAGCATGTCGACCAGCGATTCGGTCGGCAACTCGATCTCGGCCGGAACCCCCGGCTGGTAGTTCTTCACCCAGGGCTGCTGCGACGCTGGCAGGTCTGCAGATGACTGATCGGGGGCACCGGTGGCGTTATCCATGAGGCCCATCTTCCCGCGAAAGGACGACGACGGCGAATCCCGTGCCTCTCCGTGCCGGGATTCCCGCCGGCGGTGGTCAGCCCTTGCTCTTGGCGAAGGAGCGCAGTTGGGCCAGGGAACCGTTGAAGACGTTGCCGTCCACTCCCCTGTTCTTGCCGATGAAACCGGTATCCGTGGCGTACTGCCAGAGCCGGTAGTCGGTCCATCCGCCGGGCAGCGTACCGGGGGTGTCCTGGGCGGAGCCGGGGTAGCGGGCCACATGCAGATCCCAGTCCTTGAACCGGGAGGAGGAGTTGGTGCACTCGTTCCACCAGGAGCTGGCGGTGTAGATCATCGGCAGCCGGCCGGTCAGGTTCCTGACCTCCACCCCGAAGGCATGGATCCAGTCGGAGAGCTCCTTCGGACTCATCCCGTAGCAGGTGTCCCCCTTGCCCTTCGGGAAGGTCTGGGCGTCATAGGGGTTCCATTCGATGTCCAGCAGCGGCGGCATCGTCTTGCCATCGGCCGACCAGCCTCCGCCATGGGCCACGAAGTCCCGGGCCTGGGTTTTTGCGCTGGAGGCGGCGGGCATGGCGAAGTGGTAGGCCCCGCGGATCATCCCGGCGTCATAGGATCCGTTGTATTGCTGGGTGAAGTCGGGGTTGGTGTACAGCGAGGTCGCCCAGGATTGGGTGGCCTTCACGTAGGCGAAGCGTGCGCCCTTGCCGTAGGCGTAGGACCAGTCCACGGTGCCCTGGTGCGCCGAGACGTCCACGCCGGGCACGCCCGGCGGACGCCACCAGCCGTTGCCGGAGGTGTACGACGGCGAGACGGCCGAGTTCGGTGTTTTCGACTGGCCTGCCGGAAGCTCTGGGATCGACACGGCCTCCCCGCCCGCTGCTCGGCCCAGTTCGGCCAGTTCCTGAAGCGTGGGGACCCGGGGGTCCCCGGTTTCGGCGATGCGTTTCTGCCCCTGTCCCATCCGGGCGGGCAGCGCCTCCTCCCCCAGTGCGTCGGAGGCCTGCTCGGCCAGGGCCTTCCGTTCGGCGGCGGGAACCTGGCCGTCGGAGAGCGCGTCGGCGATCGCCTGTCCTGCGGGTCCCGGCTGTGCCGAGTCGGAAGGGACGGGGGCGGCCGGCGCTGCGGAGGCGACCGGGACCATGGCCGTGGTCAGGGCGAAGGCCGCGGCCAAGGGGATCGCGGCGAAGCGGAAGCTGCGTGCCGGTGACGGGGTCATGGTCGGTCCTCTCATCAATGCTGTTGAGTCGTATGGCTCGTCCCCGGGCAGTCTTCCAGACACGACGTAGGCCCACAAGGAAAAGTACGACTGTTCCAGCAATGTTTCCCGACTCCCGTCACGTACCAACCAGGACGTGTCACAGCAGGCCATCAGCCCCCGGTGACGCGGGTGGCCTCCAGCAGTGCCGCGGCGCGGCGGTGGACGTCGGCGTCACGTTTCCCCAGGGTGGCGACGAGTCGTTGCAGCCGGGTGACGCGGTCGAGGTAGTGCTGGGTGAGCCGGGCGGACAGCGGCAGCGCCGCCAGGTCGTCCGCTTCGCGCCAGGCCATGACCAGGGCCCGTTCGAAGAGCCGCTGGTCGGCCTCGGCACTGGTCGAGGCGGCCCCCGCCCCCAGCACGGCCACCGTATCGAGCCGGGAATCGTCCAACCCCAGGGCCAGTTGGTCCAGTTCGGCCCGGGCCCGGCGCAGACCGGCCCCACCCCGGCCGAACCGGCCGAGGCCGGCCGAGATGGTCCCACCGAACCGCACCACCTGGGCGGCCGTGAGCAGTCCCAATGTCAGGGTCACGGTCAGCAGCCAGAACAGCAGGGCCCCGCTGATGTTCTGGTCCGGGAAACCGTTGGATTGCAGGCCGCGGGCCAGGTCTTCGAGTCCGTGGGCGACGGTGACCTCGGCCGTCCCGGGTGAGGAGACGTAGAGGTGCGGCATGGTCCAGTTCGCCGCTCCCAGCCGGCGGCCGTCCCCCAGTGCCGTGGCCCCGGCGAGCTGGCCGGGCACGGCGACTCGGCCGTCGTCGAAGACCATGACGGGCATGATCACCTGGTCCCGCCGCAGTTCGCCGGTCTTCGGGTCCAGCAGACCGGGGAACTCGTCCTTCACCCGCCACAGGGCGTCGAGGTGGCGGCCAGGATCCACGTCGACCCCCAGGTCCGAGCTCTCGTCGGGGGTCGGCTGCAGGTATTGTTCGGCGTCGCGGACCGCCAGGGTGACGTCGATGGGTTGGGGGAACTTGTCCTCGAGGTAGCCGCGGATCCCGGCCTCGGTGATCCCCTCGGCCTGCCCGTCGATGGTCAGGCTGCGCAAATGGTCGGTCCCGGTCAGTTCCCAGCCGGGACGGCCCAGTACGGTCCCGGTGATCAGCCCCGCGGCCACGGCCGAGGCCACCAGGGCGGCGGCGGTCCCCCAGATCCACCGGCTCCGGGTGCTTCGGCCGGTGGCTTCCGGGCCCAGATCGTCGGGGTGGAGCCGCCGCAGACCGCGACGGCCCCGGCCGCGGTGGGGTCCGCGGGGTGTGCGGGCCGGGGCCAGGGAGTCGTAGGCCTCGACGTCGCCGAGCAGGGCACGGGCCACGGCGTTGGCCTCGTCCAGGACCGTGAGCGCCAACGACGCCTCCCCGGGCAGGCCCAGGCTCTCGCGCAGTTCGCTCAGGTCCTCGGTGTCCCGCCGGCGGGCCCTGACCTTCCCGTGCGGGTAGCGACGCAGCACGTCGGCGATATGCCGGGCGATCCCCTCCAGGCTGCGCTCCGTCTCCGCCCAGGCCTGGACCCCGGTGCCGGTCCTGCCGCGGCCAGAACGGGCCGAGGCCTGAAGCAGGGCCCGCAACCTACCGCGCAGATCGTCCATGGTCTTGGCCGAGAACACGTCGGCCGGGGCCGCTTCGAGGCGGATGATCAGTTCGCGGGCGGCGTCGTTGATCGGGGCGGTGATCCGGTCGAAGACCGCGCCGCGCCGGGACAGGTTTCCGTGCACGGCGCCGGCGGCGAGCAGGGCATCGGCCAGGGTGGTCAGCTCGCGGGAGGAGGCCTCGAAGAGATCGACCAGTCCCCCGGTATGCAGGGTCAGCGCGGTCTCCGGGTCGCGGACGGCGGTCATGACCCCTGGCTCGCTGCGGGCCAGCTCCAGGGTCGAATCCCGCAACGTCCGCCAGGCCACGGTGTACCCGTCGGGTCGACGTCGTTCCGGGGTCGTCCGGTAGGTGACCTCGAGTGCCTCCAGATCCAGGACCACCCGGGCGAGCCGGCGTTGGGCTGCGGTCAGCCTCCGGTATCGGCTCTCCCACTTCCGGCGCCGGCGCAGCGAGAAGGCCAGGGCGGTGCCGGTGAGCAGGATCCCCAGACCGGTGCCGGCCACCCAGAACACGGGGGTGCGGATGGGCCCTCCACCCAGTACATCGGCGGCGGTTTCGGCGGCGGCCACCACGGCCAACGGGCCATGCCCGAGCCCGAGGTTGTTCACATAGGTGCTGCCGATCGCATACCGGTCATCGGACTCCTCGGAGGAGCGCAGGGCGGCCCCGGTGAAGCGGCGTTCCCTGGTCGAATCCTCCAGGTTCTTCCACTGCGTGGAGAGGACGACGTCGGCGTCCAGGTCCGTCCTGCCGTGTTGCTGGTCGGCGCTGAGGTACTCGTCGGTGACCTTGAGGGTCAAGGGCTTCCACGAGCGGATGGGGTCGGGGTGGGCGGCCTCGATGCTGGACTGGCTGATGCCGTGGCCCGGGGTCCCCTCCACCTCGATGCGCACCTGGGCTCCCGGTTCGGCGGTGACCGCGTACCAGCCGAATCCGGCGAAGAGCAGCGTGACCACCCCCAGCACCAGGGCCAGCCAGGGGAAACCGAAGCGGGGGCGGGAGTCCCCGGCGCGCATCAGGCGGCCCGTCTCGGCGGCGCTCATGCCCGCCTCCCGGCGGCCGGCGTGCGGCCGGTCCCCGCCGACTCGAGCAGGTCAAGGGCCCGGGCGAGCTGGGCCAGGACGTCGTGGGGGTCGGACGGTTCCAGCTCCAGCTCCATTTCGGTGGCCGCGGCCTGGGCCGTGAGGCGCTCGGCGACGGCATCGAGCTCGATCCGCAGCCCCTCCAACCGGTCCAGCAGCTCGTAACCGGGTTTCCGGCGCCCTCGTTTGGCCGCCCGCCGGAGGTCCTTGCCGGCCTCGTCCAACGCGCGGGTGTGTTCGATCAACACGGCCACCGCGTCGGGGGCAGCGTCGAGCTTCCTGGCCCCGGGGACATCGAGCCCGTCGGCCACCTCCTGCAGCCGGTCCCGGTGAATCTGGAGCTGGCGGTGCCAGGCCTGCTTCGTCGCCCTCCCGGTGCCGAGCAGGACGTCCACCCCGGCCAGGGCACGTTGTTGGGTTTCCAGCCGGTGAAGGATCGCCGTCAAGGTCGCAGTGTCATCGGCGGCCGCGTCCTCGGCGGCCTGTTCCTCCCCCGCGGTCCGCTCCACCAGCTGGGTGGTCAGCCGGGCGACGGAGGCGGCGACCGGCCCGGGGCTTCCCCGGCGGGGAGGGGTATCGCCGCGCTGGCTCAACCCTCCGGCCACCTCGTGGATCCGTGCCCGCAGGGACACGGCTTCCTTCTCCCGCGCCTGCTGCGCCAGCGCGCGCCGATTGCGCCGGCTGCTGGCCACCAAAGCGCCGATGCCGGCCACGACCACGACCCCCACTCCCCCCAGCACCCAGGGCAAAGGATTGGAACGGGCGTTGATCCCGGTCCCGGCGGCAACGGCCAGTTCTGACAGGCCCTGGGTGTAGTCACCCGCGGCGAAGGCCGCCTTCCCGCTGCCGGCCATCGCTTCGAGGCTGGTGTCGTCGGCCAGTTCGATCTTGCGTCCGGGGTCGATGGACACGTCGACCGGGCCGCCGTCGTTCTCGGGCAGGATCACGCCGATGGCCAACCAGTCCTTGCCCACATACCCCTCGGATTTCCCGTTCTCCACCCAGTCATCGGCGAGGGCGTCCGACTGACCGAACATCAACGAGCCACGGACCAGTTGGGCGGCGCCCTTCATCTCGGTGGGCTGCTGGTCCACCGCCAACAGGATCCGGGTGTCCCCTTTGATCCCGGCGGATTCCACCGCATCGACGATCTCCCGGGCATCCACCCGGTCGGCGGCGGCCTCGACGACGGCCAGGAACAGGTGCTCGGATTCGGCGTCCCGCCCGGGAATCCGGATCTTGCCTTCATCTTCATCGGGCTTATCGGGGGTCTGTACCGTGGGGCCTGCGGGATCCGGCGCCTCGCTGGCTACGGCGGGGCCCGCCAGCGCGCCGACCATCACGAGTCCGGCGAGCGCCGCGCACACCACAGACAGTGGACGACGGCGGTACGAGGTACTCATGGGGACTCCGGTCCGGTGCGAACGGGCAAAAATCTCTTCCCACTGTAGCCCGGGGCCGGGATACGAGTCTCGGCTCCCGGCGCTCACCCGACATCCAACGCCTAGAGGCACAGTATGAAAGCCTGTCGGAAGCCAAGTTCCCAATTCAGGACGGCTCCGGAGCCGTGACCCAATTCAAGGTAAGGCATGCAAAGTTGAACACAAATTTCCACACCGACATCACGGGCAACCTCACGTTGGGACAGCTTTACCAAGCCACCGGCCTGCAGCCCGAAGACATTCTCGTTGTCCGGCACACCCTGACCCCAAATGGATTGACAAACGAAACGGATGCGACTGGCCCACGTCTGCTCGCGTATGCCCGTGAACAAAGCCTCGGCAACAAAATCGGCAAGACTCCGCCATCGATTTGGCTGAACTTCCTGGCAACCAGTGGACGCCGAGCACGCTTCCTCACCGCCTATGAGAATCACGGCGAACTTCCAGAGGAACGCACCACCAGGCGACGGTACTTTGACCTACGAGAATCTCCCACACTCTCTGCCCTTAGAAACCGTCTCGTCATTGAGTGGACGGCGGATCCCGTCAATTGGGCCAAGACGGGCAACAAGACACTCGCTATGAAAATCGTTGAAATCGCCGACCCCCATGTGGAACCTTTCCCTGGCTTCGACTCTCTTGTGGTGGACTACAACCAGCTACAGCTGGTCGTCCACGACGATCGCTACCACCAGTGGAGGACGGCTCTCAGTGCGGTCCAGGGCATCTACCTGATCGCCGACCGAAAGACCGGTCAGCTATATGTGGGGAAGGCAGACGGCACCGAGCGATTCCTTGGGCGCTGGAGTTCCTACGCCAAAACAGGGCACGGGGGCAACGCTGCGCTGAGGGAACTGGACGGAATCGATGTAACTCATCGCCAACACTTCCAGTTCAGCATTCTGCAAGTGTTCGACCCCAGCACCCCAACTTCAAAAATTGACGCAGCGGAATCACATTTCAAGAAGGCGTTACTCACTAGAGACCACGGGCTCAACCGCAACTAGCTGCAGGTGGACCTGGCCAGCCCCGAATCGGCCAAGCCTGTCTTTGGTACTTTTCACCTGCTGGAACGAGAAGCCCGCTCTTCAGGGCACTTGGGACCATCGGCGATTTCCCCCGCCCATTCAGGAGATCACCGGCTCGGCCAGACTGCCATCGGCGCATCAGCCCCCTGCCTTTGGGCGGCAGGTAGACGCTCGCGAACACCGTACCTTCGGCACCCATGGCAAGGTGAAATCCCGGCGGGATTCGGAGACAACGCCGAGTCCACGACCATCTCCGCGTATGCCCACGGCCAGACAATGGGCAGCACAGCCGTCCGCTGGCGAGCGTAGCTAAGTTGCTCGTTCAGTCAGTCGTCGAGCAACGCTGCCGCGTACATCGGCCGCGCTGCGTCGGTGGTCGGCGGGTGAAAGAGCCCCGCGCTGGCATCGCGGAACAAACGGTTGATTTCGCTTCCGTTGTTGAACCCGCTGCCGCTGGCACACATCAGCGCAGCTTCGGCGGCGTGCCGGGCGACGGTCGATGCGTTGATGCGGGAACTGACCAATCGCAATGGCCAGCCCGCCCCGTGGTCGACGAGCTCGTCGAAGTCGCGGCTATAGGAATCCAACTGGGCCGGGACCGCCATGTACTCCATATGGGCATCAGCCAGCCGGGTCCTGAATTCCGGGACCTCGGCGTAGGTCGTTCCGGTCTTCGCCGACTTCCTGCGTTTGAGCCCCTGCGCCCCCAACTCGAGAGCACGGTGGGCGACCCCGGCATAGACCGAGCCGATGAGCAGTTGGAAGTTGCTGGTGATCGCGAAGACCAGCAGGTCGGGGTGACGACCGGTCGGGATTCTGCGGACGACCCGCTCGGGCGCCATCCGGACCTTCTCCAAGGAGGTGGCCCGGCTCTGTGAGGCGCGCATACCCAGCACGTCCCACTGGTCCGAGGCCGTGATGCCTTCGGTATCCCGCTCAATGAACCCATAGACCAGGGTCGGGTTCTCGGCGTCGGTGCTGTCCAGCCCGTGGGTGATCAGTCGCGTCCATACCGGGGACAGTGAGGTGAAGATCTTCACCCCGGTCAGCAGATAACCGCCGTCGTCCTGGGGTTCGGCGGTGGTGTTCGAGCCCTGGAGCACCCAGTCGTTGGCCGGTTCGCTGATCCCGAAGGCGAAGATCTCCCCATTCATGGATTCGCCGAACACATGGTCCAGCGACCGGTCACCGCGTTCGAACAGGGCCCGGGCAACGCCAGTGCACATGAGGTGCATGTTGATCGCCAACGCCGTCGCGGGTGCCGCTGTGGCCAGGCGCTGCTGCAGGCGGGACACCTGGTTCAGGCTCAGACCCGGGCCGCCGAATTCCTCGGGCACGAAGACGGTGAGGTAGTGCTGCTCGATCAGCTCTGACAGGTCCTCGTGGAAGAAAGTGTTCTCCCGGTCGTAACGGTCGGCACGTTCGCGGAAGCGCTCCAACAAATCCTCGGGCAGGTACTGCTCTGCCAACTCTGCATGGCGGATCTCTCGGTCTGGCATAGGTGCTCCCTCGTTATTCATTCCCACGGGTGATTAAGACCGCGCCGTTATGTCCGCCGAATCCGAAGGAGTTCGACAGCACGGCGGTGACCTGCTGGCGTCGGGCCTCGCCGGCCACGATATCCCAGCCTTCGAATTCGGGATCCTGGAGGTTGATCGTCGGCGGCAAGATCCCGTTGCGGATCGCTTGGACGGCGATGACCGCTTCGACGACTCCCGAGGCGCCGAGCAGATGGCCCATGCTCGACTTGGTGGCGCTGATCGGAATGGTCCGGGCCCGGTCACCGAGTGCGGCCTCCAGGGCGTTCAGTTCGGCGGCGTCACCGGCAGGGGTCCCCGTGCCATGCGCGTTGATGTGGTCGACCGTCTCCGCGGTGACACCCGCATCGGCCAGGCAGTCGCGGACGGCCTGCGCCGCTCCGCGTCCTTCCGGATGTGGTGCGGTGGCGTGATAGGCGTCGCTGGCGGCACCGAATCCTGCCAGTTCCGCCAGCGCAGTGGCTCCCCGGGCGCGGGCACTCTCCTCGGATTCGAGCAGAATGGCCGCAGAGCCGGCCGACATCACGAAGCCGGACCGCGCCCGGTCAAACGGTCTGGAGGCGGCGGTCGGGTCATCTTCATAGCCTGCGGCGAGTGCCCGCATATTCGCGTTCGAGGCCAGGTTCACCGCATTCAGGCAGTCCTCCATCCCAACCACCAGGACCGCGTCGGCGTACCCGTGGCGGATCCGGCGCAGGCCCTCCCCGAGGGCGATTGCCCCGCTGGCGCAGGTCGCTGATACCCCCTGCGCGGGGCCGAACGCCTGGTACCGCTGGCTGAGGATGGCTGCAGCAGCATCCGGAGCACCGTGGATCGCCAACGTCAACGGCACGGACCGTGGGCCTTTCTGGTCCAGAATGCGGGTCGCCTGTTGCATGGCATCGACCGGTCCGGAGCCGGTGGCGGCCATGATCGCGAAGCGTTGCGGGTTCCACGGCATCTCCGCCGCTTCCGGGGTCCAGCCGGCCTGTTCCATGGCCTGGTCGCCGGCGGCTATGGCCCAGTGTTGGCTGGGGCTGAGCCGGCGGGCCAGGCTGGGCTTCAGGACGGTGGTGGCGTCGAAACCTTTCACGTCGCCGCCGATGCGGACGGCAAGGTTCTCGAACTCGTGACCGTCAAGGGTGGTGATGGCGCTGCGGCCATGGACGACGTTGCCCCACAGGGTCGGAACATCCACACCGCTCGGGGTGATCGCCCCCAGCCCCGTGATCATGACGCGACGACGCTCGTTCATAAGCGCACGGCCTCTCCGTGGGCAACCAAATCGGCGACGGCAGGGCGGCGAATCTTGCCACCGACGGTGCGCGGCAGCTGCTCCATCCTGTACCAGCGGCGCGGGACGAACTGCGGGGCCAGCTCCCGACGGGCCTGGGCCAGCAGCTCGCTCTTCTCCGGCACCTCCCCTTCGATGACGAGTGCGACGACGGTGCCGAGCCGCTCGTGGGCGAGCGCTACTGCGCAGACCGCTCCCAGCTGCGGCATGCCGTCAAAGGCACGCTCGACACCGGGCAAGGAGACCTTATGCCCACCGGTGACGGCCACGTCTCCGGCGCGGCCCTCCAGCACCAGCGCACCGTCGATCAGTCGTCCCTGATCGTTCACCGTGGCCCAGCCGTCGGCTCCTTGCAGCACTGCGTCCGTTGTTCCCGGGAGGTACCCGTCGGAGCATGAGGCGGCGTGGACCCACAGGGTGCCGGGTTCGCCGTCGGACACTTCAGCTCCTTGGTCGTCACGGATGCTCACGCGGATGCCGTCGTAGACGCTGATGCGGGTGCCGTCACCGCCCCGGCTGTCGCCGATGAACCCGATTTCCGCCGCCCCGTAGTAGCTGATGAGCCGCACATCGGGTAGGACGTCGGCCAGCCCGGTGCGCAAGATCGCGGGGAGGTTCGCGCCGCCGGTGACCACCAGTTCGAGCGTCGCCAGGGATTCCGGGTTACGGCGGGCAGCATCCACCAGTGTTTGGACGATCGCGGGCACGGCCACCACGCGGGTGATCTTCTCGTCGTGGATACGCCGGCCCAATGCCGCTGGGTCGAAGGCGTCCGCGACATGGACGCTACCGCCGGAGGCGAGGCATTCAATGAGTGCGTAGAGGGTGAGGCTGTAGGACACCGGACCGGGGGCAAGGGTGGCGACGCCGGCGTACGGCTCCAGGTAGGCGCTGGAGACGGCGAAGTTCTCGCGGTATTGGTGCCGGGTCTTCAGGAAAGCCTTGGGGTTGCTCGTCGTTCCCGAGGAGAACAACAGGAGGAACGGCTCGTCACCATCCCGCACTGCTGGTTCCGCTGCCGGGGCGACGGACGTTTCCTTCTGCCTGAACTCTGCGAGCGTGATGATGGTGCCCGCCCAGCCACGCGCGACGAGACCGTCTGCCAGGTCGGTCGAGTCACTGATGACCACGCCGATTCCCGTGGAGAGGATGACACTGATCTGGTGATCCAGCGGCCACTGCGGGTCCACGGTCGCCGACACGGCACGGAACCCGGCGAGTCCCGCGATAATGCGCGAGGTGTGGAAGGCCGAGGAGATACTCACTGCCGTGATCGGGATGCCGGCGGTTTCGGCAGCCGCTTCTGGTGGAGTGGCTTGGGCGCCGTGCAGGGAATCAACGACGGCGAACATCTGCCGCGAATCGTCAACGAGCTGCGCGTACGTCAGGCGGCCGTCGTCCCCGCCGATCGCCGGCTGGTCGGGATGGTGTTCGGCCGTGTCGAGCACGGTCCGTGTAATCGGCACCCGCAGCCTCCCTTTGGTTCGACGCAATCCGGCTGGTTTATGTTTTTCAGCCAGACCCGACTCTAGTGACTCTTCCCGGAATGAGGGGAACTGGCCCCCAGCAGTTGGACTGCCTCCGAGCCGGTACCCGACAGCGGCGGCCAAAGAACCGTAGCGTGCCTTCCTCTGATTGCTTCACCATTCTGCGAGCACGCCTGGCTGAATCGACGAGTTTAACTAGACATTCGAACTCTTCGGGAGGTGGCACCCAAACTACTATGGCTGTTCCTCTTCAAGTACTCCTTAGAGCCCTTCGAAGTATGTCCGGACCACTCCGGCCATGAGTTTCCTGCGTTCCACGAGGAACTCCGGATACATACCCGCTGACACGTTCGCCAAGTTCGGCGGGATCGCGTTCTCGGCAAGATTACGTTCAAGCTCCCCCGAATCCGTGATCTCACCAAGCACGAGTGCCCCCGATTCAATCTGGGCAGCAATATCGGCCATATACACGCTGGGAGGCTTATTGCTGATACTGATATTGATCGAGGTCTCCGTCAACGCGAAGTTCGCTACCTGGTTATAGTCAGACCGGTCTGCGAAGCCATTCTTCTGCAAGAAGTCCTTGGGAACCACGTGGTGTATGTCGCCGGACTGCTGGTGCATGGCAGCGACCGTAATGCTCTTGGAAAGGAACCCACGCGCACCCCCTGCCACCTGTGCTGCGAGGAACGTCTGGAAAAAGGGGCTCGCCGTGCTCGTGGTTTCCAAGGAGTTCGGCAGGGAGACCTCCCAGAAACCATCCGTTAGTTCTGACTCTTCGATCTGTTTGAGATAGGCGGCAGCTCCCTGCGTGTTGATTCGCCGGATATCTTGTTCCCAGGTTGATTCGAAACTGCCCGAGTGTCGCGCGGTGAGCATCGACATCACGAACCAGCGTCTAACGATGCGCTTGCGCTCTCCCTCGGAGAGGGTTGCATCGGCCCGTAGTCGCAAATACAGGGCGTAGGCGAAGTTCAGGGCATTCTTTGAACCAATCATGCCCGGGGCAATGAAACCCGCTGATTTGATGATCATGATGAAGTTTTCAAAATGGTATTTTTTTACGATCTGGAGCAGCGCGGATTCAAGTTTGTCGTAGGCAACCGGGATGCGACTCTCGTCGATCTTTCGTGTTTCCGGGTCCCTGCCGGAGATTTCACCCACGATCGACGAGGCCTTGCCGCGGCTGAAACCCACCAACCCAGCGACGCGAATGATGTCTCCATAGGTCGGATCATAGAGGTCACCGGTATCGTCTTTCAGCCATGAAATCGACGAGAGGTACGTAGTTGCGGCGAAATCGGTGTCGTTGTCCTGAATATCCGAATACGCATGAGGTGCAACCGCGAGCTGGCAGAAGTAATCAATGAGTTTGCGGATATTGCGGCCGCGCTCCCCAAAGGTGGCGATCTTGCTCATCGCAAAATCTGCGCTACTCAGCGGGACACCCTTCGAATTGATCCGGATGAAGATCTCCGCAACCGTCTCGACATCCAGATCGTCATTGAGCGAGATAATACCGATTTGAGCGTTCTTCACTGCCTCGAGTCGACCAATATTGGTTTCAACCACCTGGGGATCGACCTCAGGATTGGCCTCGAAGTAGGCCTTCACGAAGCCATAGGTGGAAGTGGCGTTGAATAGCTCGCTAATGTCGGGAATCCACTCGGGATTCTTCCCGATCACCGGAGTCCACGTTGCAAACAGCTCCAATACCGGATTGAACGCGATCTTGATCCGAACAGATTGATACCGCTTATTGACGACCTTCAACCCGGCGACCGCCGCACGAAGGGCAGCAATACGTTGCTGCCCGTCAATAAGGATCTGTTGGTGGGCCGCGATCTGCGCGTCCTTGAGATAAGCGCCCACCGACTGCCAAGTGATCAGATAACCGACCGGATACCCCTTATAGAGGGAATCCATAAGATCCCGAACCTTGACACTGTCCCAAACAAACGGCCGCTGCAGCTCAGGAATGGCGATCTGCTCACGCCGAACATCCTCCAACAACTGCGTGACCGCCGACTGCGTGACTTTGTACTTCGCCATCACTCTCCCCTAACCGGCCACGAGTTGCATCAACTCGGTGTAATCAGTGACAACCCCGTAAGTCACGTTCTGGCCATTGGCCTCACTCACGGATTCGAAGAATTTACGGGCACATTCAATCTTCGCCTCCTCAACTCCTTTGAGTTGCAGGGTCGATAGGGAGCCCTTGGTCTCGGCGACGAAATAGACATGCTTCACGCTGCCCTCGGTGAAGGCAATCGCCCAGTCCGGGTTGTAGTCTCCCACCGGTGTCGGGATGAAGAACCCCCGAGGGAGCTTCGCATAAACCGCGACTTCCTTACTCGTCTCCAACTCGGCAACAAACGCCTTCTCGACCTTCGAATCAGTAACCACATAGTCATAAACATGTTTAGCCAACTTTTCCTGGCCTGCGATGAGTTCCTGTCTCGTCTGGTTCTCCGCGAAGATCGCCGTCTCGTACCGGTCCTCCAAGGAGTCGTAACTGAGGTGCTCGACGATGACCGTCGCCTTCTGTTCATTGACCAGCCGCGAAACCTCGGTAATGAACTGCTCCGGATTGATACGGAACTTCCCGAACGTGCTCGGCCCGATACCGCGCAGAATCGCCGCGACCGTACGCCGAGTCAACTGGGTCTTCTCCGTAATCTCACCCAGCAAGTCGTACTGCACCTGAGAGCCGGCGCTAATCTTCTCGGTTTCCGTCTTCGTGCTCGTAGCAGTAAACCCCTCGCCGGAGCTCAAGTCCTCGGCATCTAACGAGTCACGTTGCTGCCCTGCCTGGACGACATACTGCATCGCTGCGACATTCAGATGCTTATCCAGCGCCTTGACGCACTTACCGATCAGCTCATCCGAATCGAACTCAACCTGGTACACCGCCTTGTGGTTGATCCTCCCCCACAACTCCTGGAACTCCTTCCGCCCCAGGTTGGCATTGGGTTCAAGCTTCTTGAGCTTACGGGCATCCACTGGCTTGGGCAGATCAATGTATAGCTCGTCGACCAAAGGCCACACGAAATCAATGATCGGCAGCAGCACGTCGGACGTCGGCACAGCAAACGTCCCCGACTTCTTGACCTCCTTATAGGCCTCCGAGACGGTGTCGTCGTCGTTGAGGTAGTCATTCTTGATCAGGTACTTATAAAGCGCCAGCGCCTCCGCATCCCCAAGAGAGGATTCGCCTTCATTCGTGACGATGGTCTTACCGGTGAAGAACTTGGCGCTCGCCTTACGCGGACGGGCAGCCAGAGACTCGGAGAGCTCCTTCTGCAGGCCCGTCACAAAATCCGTATACGCCTCGTCAGTGACAACAGTCAGCTCATTGACCTGATGCACCGTAACCGGGTTATCCATCCGGTCCCCCTGCTGATCAACCGCCAACCGCAGGCCACGCCCGATCTCCTGTCGCCGAGAAACAGTGTTGTCGCTCTTCTTCAGCATCCCCATCACGAACACGTTCGGGTTATCCCACCCCTCCCGCAAGGCCGAGTGGGAGAAGATGAACCGCACCGGTTCAGCGAAGGAGAGCAGACGTTCCTTATCCTTGAGGATCAGATCGTAGGCATCCGTATCAGTAGATTGCCCCTTATCGTCGCCACGGCCGCTGATCTTGCCGTCGACTTGTCGTTTGCTCTTCTTATCGATCGAGAAATAACCCTCATGCACCGCACCCACCACGTCGCGACGCAGATACTGCTGATACGCCTCATCCAGCGGCAACTCAGCAAGAGCCTCATCCCGGATGGCCGTGTATTCCTCCTCGAACACACGGGCATACTCGCCAAGGTGGTCGTCACGCTCATAGTCGCGGTACTTGGCCACCTCATCAATGAAGAACAGAGAGAGTACCTTCACACCCTGGCTGAACAGTTCACGTTCCTTCTCCAGATGCGCCCGGACCACCTCACGGATCTGGATCCGACGCTTCGTCTCCTCCGTGACATCACCAGCAGCCAACTGACCTGCAGTGACAACGTCCCCACTACTGAGTTCGATCACGTCGCGGGTCGCGTCGATATCGGTGATAAACAGGCCGTTATAGGCTTCAATGCCATTGGAGACATCATGCAAATTCGCCCCCACATCCAAGCGCTTGACCTGGCGCTTGATCGCCCCGGCCTTGGTCTGGACCTCAATCTCGACCCGGGCATGTGGCTTCGCACCTTTCGCGATCTCGATCGCATCCAAATAAAGGTACGCGCTCGACCCGGCAAGGCCCTTGACCGTGATACCCCGCACCGCGATCTTCTTCACCAGCTTCTGGTTATACGCATCCAAAGCATCCAACCGGTGCACTTTCGTGTATTCATGATGGGGTTTATGGGTCGCCGAGTAACGCAGGACCATCAACGCATTGAACTCAGCCAAAGATTTGATCGAGGTCGAGGCATTCTTCGGTTTCCCGGATTTAGTATCGAATTCCACCCCGAAACGCTGCGGCTCATCAATGATCACGATCGGCCGGTTCGCCTTGATCACATCAATAGGACGGCGGGACTGGAAATCATCGAGCACATCATAAATCCGCCGCTGATCCTTACCCGTAGCGTTGAACGCCTGGATGTTGATGATCATCACCTGCACCCCGGCATCGGAACTGAACCGCTCCAACTCATGCAACTGGGAAGAGTTATAGACAAACGAACGAGGTTTCGTCCCATAAAACTGTTGGAAATGCTCAGCCGTGACATCGAACGATTTCTTCACGCCCTCACGGATCGCAACCGAGGGAACAACAATGATGTATTTCGACCACCCGTACCGCTTATATAGCTCCATGATCGTCTTGATATAGACGTACGTCTTACCCGTACCAGTCTCCATCTCAACCGTCAGACTCGGCGCTCCCGGGGCAGCCTTACTCTGGACCAGTTCCGTTGACAAAGGCAGATTCCGAGAACCCTGCACCTTACGGACGTTCTCCAATAACTGCGTACTGGACAGCGCAATATCGGCGTTGCGCAACCCCGAGTCCGACACAGGATTCATCTCGAACAACCCCGGGTTGGAAACCGGCTTCACCTTCCCCGGATCAACCCGGTAAGAAATACCGTCGTGTTTGGGCTGACCGGCGAAGTTCGCCACCACCGCATCCACAGCATCGGTCTGGTAGCCCTGGACCTTGAACTGAAGCTTCATCTAGATTCAGACCGCCTTCACATCAGTCACCGGCGAGACCTCACGGAAAACCTGCTCCGCATTGATCCGAGCAGCATCAGAATCAAACCCAGAATCACGGAACACAGCCCGCAACGGCTCCCGCTTGGCAATCTCTCTCACAAGCTCCGGGCTGACGTGGTCATCAAAGCACGCAATCAGCGCATCATCTTCAACGACGAATACCTCGTAACCGTCGATCTGCTCAACGGCAATAGGCATCGACAGTTCCAAACCCCAGTCCAACAACACCTGGAACAACAAATCCTCACCTGAACGATCAGGCTTCACACTGCCCTCAAGCTCCTCAAGAGCCAACTGATCAGTGGCATCCGGCGAACGAAGGACGTCGATCATGTTGGTGGTATCAATGCGAAGAGCACGGAACCCCCCATCCATATCTTTCGCACTAATCTCAGCCGCGCTAGCCACGGATTGTGCCGAACGCTGAATCCGTTCCCGTGCTATTGCGGCAATCGATGTATACCCTTGTTTTTCTGCTTCGGTTCTCGGAGCTGGACACTCATCAAGTTGCACCATAATGAATCGCCTACTGCCCCCGTCAGTAGCGTTCTGCGCCATGACCGCTTGGGCTGTAGTACCGGAACCCGCAAAAAAATCCATAATGATGTCATCACCATTAGTTACCATGTTGACCAAAGTCTGGATGACAGTTTCATCCTTCGGGAAGTCAAAGACAGGTCCGTCCATGAGACTGCGAAGTCGCTTCGATGCTGCTCGACCATCTTGATAAAACACACTGTAAGGAACTTCAAACTCTGTGTCTTGGAGGTAGCGCTTAAACGTTGGAACTGAATCCTCTGTGCTTCCAAAGAACACACGGCCCATTCTGATGTGCTCGTGCATCACCGGTTCTTGGAACAACCATCCGCGTGCTGGGATCTTTACTGGGTTCCCAGTCTCGGGGTGCAACACTTCATATTTTGGCCCGCCTCCACCAGGCCAGGAAATATCGCCTGGAAAATACACACCCCGCTGGTCAATCCGCGAATAATGTTTGTTCCGCCTGGCCTCATGGGAAACGGGAAGCGACTTGAACCACTCTCGGAGCGACGTTGACGCGGCGCTATAGTCCTCACCGTGCGCACGGACTAGCTTGGCGGCCTCCGAGTATATTTCGGTCAGCCCCTTCTTTCGGACTTTCCAAGTGACACCGCGCTCTTTAAGGACGCTGAGATTCCGCGCGTAGCAAAGAATGTACTCGTGCGAAGAGGAAATGTATTTTGAGTCATTCTTCCTTCCAGCGGCCCAAACCATCGTTCCAACAAAGTTGGTATCGCCAAACATTTCTGATGTGACACGCTGGAGACTTCCGAGCTCCGAATCATCGATTGAGATGAAGACGACTCCGTCTTCGGTGAGCAAATTCCGCGCCAATTTCAGTCGTGGCAGCATCATGCTCAACCAGTCGGAATGAAAGCGTCCATTCGACTCCGGATTCGCCGATAACTTGGCCCCGCTGTCGTCTGTCTGTCCCGACCTCGACAGGTACTCCTCCGCGCTTTCTGCGAAGTCGTCGTTATACACGAAATCATTACCCGTGTTGTATGGCGGATCAATATAAATCAGCTTGACCTTGCCCAGGTAAGACTCCTGAAGCAACTTCAACGCATCTAGGTTATCGCCTTCGATGAAGAGGTTTTTCGTGTTCTCAAAGTCCACCGATTCCTCACGCACCGGACGCAACGTCTTAGCAATCGGCGCGTTCGCAGCGAACGAAGCTGCACGCTTACCCGGCCAATCCAACTGGTAACGCTCCTGAGGCCCATCAACCACATGATCCGAAAGTTCCTGACGCAGCAAGTCGAAATCGATGGACTTCGTCGGATTACCCTCATCATCGAGAGTCTCGGTCACAACGCTAGGGAACAGTTCGGCAATCTTGCCAATATTCTTATCGGTCAAGTCGGGCGAGGTCATACGCAATTTCTCCACGGGCTACCTTTGCTGTTCCAATTCGGTTTGCTTGATCTTCAAAATACGACGTAACTCGACCTTGCGGTTGAGCTGGGGCTCGTTGCGGAGCTTACGCTCCAACGCAGTCACCTCTCGTTCGAGTTTGGCCACGGTTTGTAGTCTGTCAGCCACCCCCGTCATTTCCTCACCCGGACGCACCACCACCGGCATCAACGGGCCCAACAACCCCGTATAAAGCCCCGACAGGCTCGTCGCCGTCGGCACGGGCTCCCGTGCAGTATCGAGGTGCTGCCACACGGTCGTGTAGTAGGCGCTGATCTTCGGGGCACCAGCGACGAGCTGCTTATGCGCAGCCACCATCCGCACACGAGCCGACTCACCACCCCCACGAGTGATCTCGAAAATGATCGGAAACGGGATCGCCCTATCGATCGCGGCCAGCACCGCATCGGACACGTCCTGGGTCTTCGCGTCGATCTGAAAAACCTGGATCTCGGGCACCGCCAGACTTGCGGGAAGGTTGATCGTGGCTTCAGCGAGCTTATAGGCCCAGGTGATGCGCTGGACTTCGGAAACGAATTTCTCTTTCACCACCGCGGTGACAGTCCCGTGTGAGTAGAACTTTTCTTTCGGCACCCGGCTACCAAACTTCGCAGCAGCCGGCCAACGGTAAAGCAGATCAACCATCAGGACGTAGCCGGCCCATCATAAACGGTCAGGGCAGGGTCAATGACGGCAATGAACGCGATCAATTCAAAATCATCGAGCCCGGCAATGGCCTGCGTCAACGCAGAAGTATGCCCACCGGTGAACAGGCTATCGATATCGCGTTCCTCAGTGACGTCGATCATCGAATGAATCGCATCGGTCAGCAGATCGGAGTACCTATCCATCTCGGCGCCATCCTTTGTTGCCTTGTTGAAGGCCCTGACTACCTCGGTGACCGGTTCATCATAGGGGCGGCACCCACCACGGATCAGATCCAGCAAATGCTTCACCTCGGTGTGATCGGCCACGACAGCGCCCGCATCATCGAGGTAAACCAGATAATACGGGTGCAACCGGTTGCCCCGATTATTATTATCCTGGCCCGTGTTCACGTTCCGCAGAGCGAAGATCACACCCGGCTTCAACCCTTTGACCGGATCGGCAGGAATCACCGCATGCAACCCCTTGGGCGCCTTGGCCAGATCACCGTGTTCCTTGATGTACCCCAGCAAGTCCATCCGGAAATCGTTCATACCCAGATCCGTGATCGACACCCCCGTCCGGACATCCTCCAGCTCAATGACCTCGTCCTGGAGTTTGCGCAACTGTTCCTTCCTAAAGGCAGCGTCGGGATCCTCTTGGGACAACACATTGTCATCGGCCGTACCGGTGACGTCGGCGATCACCATCCGGTTCTCGACACGTTCCTTGAGATTGATGTACTCATCCAAAGAAATATCGGGCCAAAAGTTAACCAGTTGAATCCGTTCGTTCGTGGAACCGATGCGATCGATACGCCCGAAACGCTGAATGATCCGCACCGGATTCCAATGGATGTCATAGTTGATCAGGTAGTCACAGTCCTGGAGGTTCTGGCCCTCACTGATCACATCGGTACCTATGAGCACATCCAGTTCACGAGTCTCCTGCGGCATCATCAGATGACGCTGCTTCGACGTCGGAGAGAACATCGCCATGACCTGCTGGAAATCGAAACCGGTCCCCAACGTTGTCTTCGCCCCATGACTACCCCCGGTGATCACCCCCATCTGTGACCCTGCCTCCTGCAGGACCGGCGCCAACTCACGGTAGAGGTAGTTCGCGGTATCGGCGAACGCCGAAAACACCAGTACCTTGCGGTTGCCCTCATTAATCGGGTGGGCGACCTTCTCGGTAATGAGGTTCTTGATTCGCTGTAGTTTCAGATCATGTCCGGCGGTGACTTTGGCCATTTCCGCTAGCAGTCCACGGAGCGTTTCACGGTCGTTGGATAGGTCTCGCCGCCAGGACTCCACATCGATGTCATCCAGTTCGATCTTGATCTTCTCCCCGAAGGAAATCGCCTCGACGTTCGCGTCTTCCTCGTCATCGAGATCAAAATCCAACCCCGACAACTCCGCCGACAGACCCGAAGACGCAGCGGCGTGGGAATCCAAACGAGATAATGTCTTCTCAGCCGATCCCTCAATCCGTGACAGGGTCAGCCGAAACGCTTCCACCGAGCTTTCCAAGCGTTTGAGTAGGTTCACGGTCATCAGTTTCTTCAAACCCTGCTCACGGCCCGCCTGACCAAGATTGGCCCGCCCCGTGCCGGCGGTGACACTGTAAAGATCCTCATATTTCGCCAGCCGGCTAGGGAACACGTACGTCAACGGTGTATACATCGCCAACGTCAGGCCCTGAAGTTTCTCGAAAATCTCGTTGAACCCCGGCACCCCGGGCAAGTCGGTTAACGGCTCACGAATCGATTTCGGCGCCAGACGGGTCGGGAACGCGCCGACCTCCGTGGTGTCGTAGAACGCTTGGATATGCCGGCGGGACCGGGCAATCGTCACTGAATCGAGTAGCTCGAAGAAATCAAAGTCCAACATCTGCAGGATTCGGTCAGTGGTCCGATCCTCCACCCCCAGCTTCTGCCACTCGTTGAAGACCTTCTGGGCATCACTGAAGACCTTCTCCACCGTCGTGGAAAGATTCAAATGTTTCGCCAGGTTCTCCGACTCCCCCTCATAGGCAAGCTGGAGCTGGTTCTTCAGATCATTGAACCGGTTGTTCACCGGGGTCGCCGAGAGCATCAGTACCTTGGTCTTCACACCCTCACGGATCACCTGACGCATCAACCGTTGGTAACGCGATTCCTTCTCTTCTGCATAATCAGCATTACGGAAATTATGCGACTCATCGATCACCACCAGGTCGTAATTACCCCAGTTCACCCGATCCAGCCGCAACCCCAACGACTCGCCCCTCACCCGGGATAAATCGGTGTGAGCCAGGACGTCGTAGTTGAACCGGTCCGAAGCGAAGATATTCGTCGTTAGATTCGCGTTGTAATTCGTCCAGTTCTCCGCCAGCTTCTTCGGACTCAACACCAAAACAGACTTATTACGCAGCTCGTAGTACTTCACCACCGCCAGCGCAGTGAACGTCTTACCTAAACCCACACTGTCGGCAAGGATGCACCCGTTATAGGTCTCGAGCTTATTGATGATCCCCGTCGCCGCGTCGCGCTGGAAGTCATACAGGCTCTGCCAGACCTTCGTCTCCTGGTAACCGGTCCGATCGTTAGGCAACACATCTTCGTCGATGTCCTCCAAGAACTCCGCGAACAAGTTATAAAGAACCAGGAAGTAGATCCGTGCCGGGGAATTCTCCGTATACACGCTGGCAATATGCTCTTGTACCGCCTCGGTGACATCATCCAACTGCGCAGGATCATGCCAGATCTGATCAAAGAGGCCCAAGAAATGTCGGGTCTCAGCAGAACCCTCGAATTTGGTGACCACATTCGAAACCGCAGGGCCACTCTCATACCCCAAATCAGTGGTCGTGAACCCCTGAATCGGAAAATAAGCCACGCTGTCATCAACCGTGGCAAGCTGTTGCATCGGCTGACCCGTAGCGCTAGAACGAAAAACCGCTTTGCGGCGCACCCAATCCGCGCATTCCCTCGCGATCGCACGCTGCGTCAACTGATTACGCAACCGGACCTCGAACTCAGACCCATGCAGACTCGACTCCGTCTGACCCGCCGGGATGAAAAACTCGCGACGTTCCTTACGGAGCTGATCCGTGACCTTCTCAGTCACGAACGACGGAGAAGTGAAAATGAACTCCAACCCGGAAACCTGTTCAAGCTCCTCACGCAAAGCCTGAAAAGCAAAAATAGAGAAAGCCGACGCCGCGACACGAACCTTCGACCCCGGTTTGATCACCGCTTTGAGATCATCACCGAGCAGATCGTTGACATTATCGATCATGCGCATACTCAGCCACCTACCCCAACGAAGGAACTACCGTATCCAAAGCCAACAGTCTCACCGGATGAACACTCCCGCTCTCGGATACACAGACGGTCGGGCATGCTCACCAAGGCATTCCAGATACATGCCAGCGATTCTCGCGACCCTACCGAACACAGACTCCCGATTATAGGCTGCAATATTTCGATCACTGTGGCCCCCGACTAATTCCACGACTCGAATCTTCCCCAGCTACAGATCGTAGCCCAGTCCCCTCCGCAGGTACGCGACGTCACTCTCCTGAAGCCACAGTGTCAACCTCAGTTTCACGGCTGCTTGACGTTTCATGAAGTCGCTTGAGTGGCCCGTCAGATTCATGGACTCTCCCAGGGGCGCCCTCCTCCGAAGCCTCTGGGGGCTCCGCTGCTCCGGACGCGGGTAGGCGCCGAAGTACTTCTTCAAGAACTGCACGGCGAACTCCGGGACCGTAGAATTTAAGCACGGTCTCGAGCAAGTATCCCGCGTTTCGGGACACTAGCTCTTGTTCCAGCGGTCTCAGTAAGGGAACACCCGATCCATCTGACGCATGCCTCTCCCTCGACGTTGTCGTCTCGATCGGCGCGCTGGACGATCGTGATCCCGCACTTGAGGTGGTGCTTCTATCGTGGTCGTCAGCAGCGTCTGTCGGAGAGTCCCCTGAGACGTCTCCCCCCGTAGCGGCAGAAATTGAACTTGTGGCTCGCACCGCAGCAGGCTGAACGGGTGGCTTACGGCTAGCAACAGGATCATCTACGAGAGTAACCTTCTCGAATCCGTCACGAATAATCTGTGGAACCTCACCCGCGGGTGCCAGAACGTCCAGTCTTGAAGTAGTTCTAGTCAGCGCAATGTAGAGCAGGCGAGCCCCATTGTCCTGGTCCAGAATTTTCTGCGGTTCCACCACAACGACTGCATCAAATTCTAGGCCCTTCGAATCCTCCGGGGTAACCAGGTTGATGGACGATCCAAGTTGCCCAGCGCTCGAATCGCTCCACTTCAACTCGGCCTCTGTGAATGCATTCTGTAGTGGTTCCCAAGATTCCTTCGGTGCAATCACACCGACGAATCGTCCTTTTGAACTGTGGTGACTGGCAACTTTCGCTACTTCGCGGGCAAGCTGTCCCCTGACTACGTCGAAAAGCTCTGGAAGGGCGTTCGCACTTCGTACAATCGTCGGAGCTGTTGTTCCCGGCGCCGCCAAGGGCAGCAACCGTGCGGCAACTTCGAAAACTTCCCTAGGAACTCGGTACCCGTGCCTTAGTTCCTCAACTTTTGCAGGCAAACGAGAACGCAAGGCACTCACTGCATCCGTCCAGTCGTCGCGGGCGAACGGTCCGGTTGATTGTGCGACATCACCAACGAGGGTCATGGACCCATTGCGGGACCGCCGGCGAAGGGCAAATAACTGCATCGGCGTCAGGTCCTGCGCCTCATCGATGACGATGTGCCCCCAGAGGGGCTCATCTTCGGACATGTAGCCCTCAGCCTCGTCTATGAGCCCGAGATCAGCCATGGTCCACGGCTCCTCGGAAACTCTATCGGCAGTACTCCGATAGAGCAGTTCGATCTGCTCAGTACTCAGATAGTCGCCGGCAGCCGAACGGAGCCGCTGTTTCGAACCAAGCAATTCCCGAATAAATTGTGCAGGTGAGAGCCGTGGCCACATCCTGTCCACCGCAGCATCGACCGAGGTTGGATCCATGACATGGACTGCGGACAGTCCTGCACGAAACGCGCCGGTCTTAGCGCAGTGACTCAACAGACGCGCTTTTAGTTCGTCCCGTCCTCGTCCGTATGGTTCGGACCGCAGTTGACTGATATCTGCTTCGACGGTCTCTGGCAATATGTTGATGGTTGCCACCGAGTTTCGTCGACTAATGCGTAACGGGGTCAACGGGACCTTGATTCTGTCGTCTAGGCCACGGGCAATGACATCTGCCATTTCGGCTAGGCCCTTTACCCGTGCGATGTTGATTGGCTCATGAGCTCGGATTCCAGTATCTCCGGCCAAGAGTTCCTGTATGGACGTTTGGCGGACGCGTTGATCTCCCAAGGATGGAAGGACCTGTTGAATGTATTTCGTGAATGCCGGATTTGGGCCCACGACCAACATGTCATCTGCAGGAAGTTCGTCTCTGTAGGTGTACAAAAGCCATGAAGCCCTATGCAATGCGACTGCTGTTTTACCAGTTCCTGGCCCACCCTGGATGACCAACAGTTGGTCTTTGTCACTACGCATAAGCTTGTCTTGAGACGCTTGAATGGTGCGAACGATGTCATGCATGGTGCCCGTGCGGCCGACGGCAAGACTGTGCAGTAAGGAATCATCAGCCCCGATCTCGTCGTCTAGACTTTCGACCGCAGCTGCCAATTGTGAGAAGACTTTGTCGGCGAATGCGTCAATGTGATTACGCGTCGTCCGGTAGTCACGTTTGCGAACGAGGCCACGCCGTTCTCCGGTTGTGGCCTGATAGAACTTCTCCGCCATAGACGATTTCCAGCTGATAACGAGTTTCTCGCGTTGGTCGTCGCTGATTGCAACTTTTCCAACGTAGTACTGGTCTCCGTCGTCCAGGTCCATCCGGCCGAACGCCACCGAGTCCGTATCTGTCAGATACTGTCTGGAGTCTAAATGCTTCTTCATGGCTCGGCGTTCTGGCCCTGTACCGACCTGCAACTGCTTGGCACTGTCGAAAGTCAGGGATCTGTCGTAGCAAATCCTCGCCATATCGAAATGCTCTTGTTCGGCGAGTAGCTCACCCTCATACTCTTCAATGGTCATATGACCGCTCCCCCATTTATGGCGCCTTCTTCGCCGCTTATCATTCGTTAGTTCAAAAGTATCGTTGTAGTCCGACAAATCAGCCATCAACATTCAGCTTTCGTTGCCGGATGTTTGCAACCAAACGAATCAGAGCATAAACGGGCAAGTAGCTATCCGATTCACTCTGGATCGCATATCGCTCTTTGCAGCCGGAAACATTCGGCAGAGCTAGGGCCAGAACCGATCCTCGGCCAGATTGTTGCGTTCTGTCCTAATTCAACGCCGAGTTGCAACTGCAAATATTAGGCACGCGAGCAGGTTCGACACCCCGCAAAAGCCCATACGCTTAGACTCGGTGCAAGCAAGCCGAACAAGCACTCATGAAGGCAGGAGCGTCAGGGAGCATGTCCATCCACAACGGCCTCGCGGCCGCGCCCTACTTTCAGCGGTACGTCCGTGCTCTCCCCGAAGCGGGTCGGGGTAACCGCCCGTTGGCCCTGCTGGACCTCGATAATTTCCGTTCCAACTCAGCGGCAATGTCCGCCCGCGCCTCGGGAACGACAATCCGTGTCGCCTCCAAGTCGCTGCGCGCACGCGGCGCTCTTGAGGCGGCTTTAGCCGAGCCCGGGTATTCCGGAGTGCTGGCATTCACCCTCCCGGAAGCACTTTGGCTTGCCGAGAACGGGATTCGGGATATCCTCGTCGCCTATCCGACGGCTGATCGCGAAGCGCTGAGGCAACTTCTGCAGTCGGAGGCCAGGGAACACGTCACCGTCATGGTCGACTCCACTGAGCAACTGGCAATTCTTCGTGACGTCGCCCGGTCCGCCGACATCCCCGCTGGAGCGCGGTTCCGCGTGTGCCTGGACATCGACGCCTCCTACGCTCCGGCGCGCCATCGCACCGGTTCGCTGGCCGCCAAGCTCAAAATCGGTCCGGCGCGCTCCCCCATCACCACGGTCGAACAAGCAGTCTCCATGGTTCACGCCTGCGAACGCGCCGGCGTGAACCTCGTCGGGATCATGATGTACGAGGGACAAATCGCTGGGGTCTCCGACGGTGCCCGCACGCCCCGCGGGCTGGCAGTCCGGGCACTGCAGGCCCTGTCGAAACGGGACATCGCCCAGTGGCGGGCCGAGGTCGTTGCCGCGGTGCGTGAACTCGTCGATCTGGAATTCGTCAATGGTGGTGGCACCGGCTCCATCGAATCCACCACAGCCGAGGCCGCGGTCACTGAAGTGGCCGCCGGCAGCGGCTTCTATGGGCCCGAACTCTTCCAGCACTACCGGGGCTTCCGCCCGGCACCGGCGTTGCACCTACTCTTCGACGTCGTACGCCGCCCAGCGCCAGATACGGTCACCGTGCTCGGCGGCGGGTGGATCGCCTCCGGCCCGCCGGGTAAGGATCGATTGCCGGTCCCGGTCTGGCCCGAAGGCCTGCGCTACGCCCCGTCCGAGGGACCGGGCGAGGTCCAGACACCACTCACCGGTCCCGCAGCTGCCGGGCTGAGCGTGGGCGATCCGGTCTTCTTCCGCCATGCCAAGGCCGGGGAACCGCTGGAGCGACTGAACTCCGTCCTCGTTTACAGCAACGGCGAGATCATCGACGAATGGCCCACTTACCGCGGCGAGGGAAAGGCCTTCCTCTAGATGGCAACACGAACCATCCGGCAGGACGTCGGAATCCCCGCAGGGGCCCGACTCACCCGTGGCGCCTGGTCCTGGCGCAACTGGTCAGCCAGCGCGGTGAGCCGGCCCTCGGCCGTCGTACTCCCCCGCACCGAATTCGACGTCGCCACCCTCTTGGCCCGGGCCACAGCTCAGGGGCGACAAGTGAAGGTCGTCGGAGGGGCACACTCTTTCACCGACATCGCAGCAACCGACGGAGTCCTGGTCAGCCTGGACCGGATGCAAGGGCTCGAGCACGTGGACCCGGCCACCGGCAAGGCGACCCTGCTCGGAGGGACCCGGCTGTTCAATGTCGCGGAGCTACTCGCCCCGCATGGCTTGGCGTTGCCCAATATGGGCGATATCGACCACCAGTCGCTGGCCGGCTCGCTGGCCACCTCGACCCATGGCACCGGGTTGGCGTTCACCGGGTTCTCCGGTCTGGTGACGTGGCTGCGGCTCGCCCTGCCCGATGGGTCGATCGTCGAGTGCTCGGCGACCGAACGACCCGAGCTGTTCCAGGCAGCACGGGTCGGACTCGGGGCCATCGGCGTGGTGCTGGCAGCCACGCTGCTTTGCTTGCCGGCGTTCCAGCTGCGGGCCGTCGAGAAGCCCGAACCGTTGGCGGGAATGGTCGAATCATTCCTGGAACGCTCCGCCGCCGAAGACCATCTCGAGTTCTATTGGTTTCCCCATACCGAGACCGCGTTGGCCAAGACCAACACCCGGCTGCCGGTCGATGCCCCGCGACACCCGGTCAGCCCGCTGTCCCGGCTGCTCGACGACGAACTGCTGGGCAACGGGGCCTACGGGCTGATGTGTGCCGCCGGGGCCAAGGTCCCGACATTGATCCCCTCGTTGAACCGCCTCGCAGCGAAGACCTTGGCTGCCCGTGATTACACGGATGTGCCCCATAAGGTGTTCGTCACTCCGCGACGGGTGAGGTTCCGCGAGATGGAGTACTCGCTACCGCTGGAGGCGTTCGGCGAGGTCGTCGCCGAGCTCAAGTCGGCGATCGAAGGCTACCGGGAACCGATCAGCTTCCCCATCGAGGTGCGCACGTCGGCAGCGGACGACACGTGGATGGGAACCTCGGCTGGACGCCAGTCGGTGTACTTCGCGGTCCACCGCTATGCCCGGCAACCGCACCAGGAGTTCCTGCAGCACGTCGAGCAGGTGTTCATCGCCCACGGCGGCAGGCCACACTGGGGGAAGCTGCACTCCCGCGACGCCGAGTACCTGGCCGGCGTCTACCCTGAGTTCGACCGGTTCACCGCAGTGCGGGACGAAACCGACCCGACGGGGACGCTGCTGAATCCTTATTTACGGCGCGTGCTCGGAGCCTAACTGGCCTCCATTCCTACTTGCCCGGTGCTTCCATCGAAATAGCGAGCACTCAACGACTGACCGCACTGCCCACATCTGGAGGTCGGCCAGGTGTGGGCAGTGCGGCCGCAGCTATCGATCAATGCCCGCTCTACTCGGCACCGACCTTGTCGGCGTCGCTCCGCTTCGGAAGGACTTTTGCCAGCACTGACGGCAGGACCAGCACGGCCACGGCGATCAACAGCAGCACGACGGTGAGCGGACGGGTGGCGAAGACCGAGAAGTCACCATGGCTGATCGAGAGCGCACGTCGCATTTGGGTTTCCATCATGGGGCCGAGGATGGCCCCCAGGATGGCGGGGGCCACGGGGAAGTCGTAGACCCGCATGAAGAAGCCCGCGATGCCGATCGCGCAGACGATCAACACGTCGATCAGGCTGCTGGAGATGGAATACACCCCCAGGACGCCGAACACGAGGATGCCGGAGAACAGCAGTTCCTTCGGTATTTCCAGGATCTTGATCCACACTTTGACCAACGGCAGGTTGATGACCAGCAGCATGATGTTGCCGATGAACAACGAGGCGATCAGCGTCCAGACCAGGTCGGGCGAGGTCTCGAACAGCTGGGGCCCGGGTTGGATGTTGTAGATCTGGAAGGCCGACAGGATGATCGCTGCCGTCGCCGAGGTGGGGATGCCCAGCGTCAGCAGTGGCACCAGAACACCTGAGAAGGATGCGTTGTTGGCTGCTTCCGGCCCGGCGATTCCTTCGATGGCCCCCTTGCCGAATTCGTCCTTGTGCTTGGAGAGCCGCTTTTCCAGGTTATAGGACAGGAAGGTCGGCACCTCGGAGCCGCCAGTGGGCATGGAGCCGAAGATGAAGCCGAGGAATCCCCCGCGGATCCAGGGCTTCCACACCCGCTTGCGTTCGGCTTTGTTCAACCAGATCCGACCCGAGAACTCGACCTTTTCCTCCTTCGCCACCTGGAGTCGGGCCAGCCCGTAGAGCGCCTCCCCGATCGCGAAGAGCCCAATCACCACGACGACGATATCGACGCCACCGAGCAGTTCCGGGGCCCCGAAGGTGAATCGCTGTTGACCGGTCAGGAAGTCCAGTCCGATCAGTCCGACGAAGAGTCCCGCGAAGAGACTGATCATGCCCCGGATGATGGAGGTTCCCACCAGGGCGGTCACGGAGACGAAGGCGAGCACCATCAAGGCGAAGTAGTCGGTGGCTTGGAACGACTTGGCGAGATTGGCCACCACTGGTGCCAGGAAGGTCAGACCCAGGGTGGAGATGATGCCGGCGAAGAAGGAGCCCATCACTGCAGTCGCCAAGGCAGGACCGGCACGTCCGGCCTTGGCCATCGGGTATCCGTCGATCGCCGTCGCCACCGAGCCTGCCTCACCCGGGGTGTTGAGCAGAATGGACGTGATGGCCCCGCCATACAGGGACCCGTAGTAGATTCCCGCGAAAATAATCAGGGCGCCGGTGGGGTCGAAGCCATAGGTCAGTGGCAGCAGCAGCGACAGGGCCAGCGCGGGGCCGATTCCCGGCAGGACACCGACCAGGGTGCCGATGGTGACGCCGACGGCGGCAAAGAGCAGGTACTGCAGTTGAAAAGCATTGGCGAAGCCGTTCGCCAGTTCGGAGAAAGCATCCATGAGTGCTTAGCCCACCCCTTCCAATAGTCCGGCTGGCAGCCGCACGCCGAGCAATTCCGTGAAGCCGAGGTAGATGATGACGGAAAACAGGACGGCGACGATGATGTCGCGGATCCACTGGCGGCTTCCACCAATCCACGCAACCGCGAAGAAGAAGAGGACGGTCGCCAGGATGTAGCCCACGGGCTTGAGGATGACGGCGTAGATGACCAGACAGACGATGACGGTCCAGAGGGTTCGCCAGCGCGTCTCTGCGTGCCCTTCGTCGGCTTGCTCGCGCAACGAATAGTCTGGTTTCACCGTCGTCCTGACCAGGAATGCCAAGCCGAAAACCACCAGACCGACACCCACGATGATGGGGAAGAAGCCTGGTTTCTGTGGTCCGAATCCGCCTCTGGAACCGATCTGGAAAGCCGTGACCAGGACCACCGAGGCGCCGATAACTATCACCGCGGCGGCGATCCTGGTTCCGAACTTCCCACGCGAGAGAAGCGCGGAGTCGGTGCTGCCCTGGGTCACTCGACGATCCCCAGATCCTTCAGGGTCTTGGAGATGTCCTTATCTTCCTGCTCAAGGTAGTCCCCGAATTCGTCGCCGGTCATCAGGTAGTCCTCCCAGTTGTTGGTTTCGAGGGTCTCCTGCCATTCGTCGGTATCCCGCATGTCCTCGATGGAGGAGACGACGGCGTTGCGTTGCTCATCGGAGATTTCCGGAGGCGCAACAACGCCGCGCCAGTTGGCGATGGACACGTCGTACCCGGCATCGATGACGGTCGGGGCTTCAACGCCCTCGATGGGTTCCTCGCTGGAGACTGCCAACAAGCGCATCTCACCGGCATCCACCTGATCCGAGAACTCGGCCAGGCCGGAGGCCGCAACGGTGACATCTCCGGAAAGAATCGCCGGAGTCAGCTCGCCGCCACCGGAGTAGGGGATGTAGTTGATCTTGTCCGGGTCGATATCGGCTGCTTCGGCCAACTGGGCCACCATGATCTGGTCCACACCGCCCACGGAGCCGCCACCCCAAGCGATACTGCCCGGATCGGCCTTGAAGTCCTTCATCAGCTGTTCAAAGGTCTCATACTTCGAATCAGCCGACACCGCAATGGCTTCATATTCGGCCGTCAGGCGGGCAATCGGCGTCGTGTTCCCCAGGTCGACCTGCGAATCGGTTTGCTCGATGGCGCCGACTAGGATCTTGCCGATGACCATCAGCTGGTGCGGGTCGCCGGCATTTTCGCCGACGAACTGTGTCAGGCCGATCGTCCCTGAACCGCCCGGGACGTTGTAGACCTCGCTGCCGTTGTCGGTCACGCCGCCTTCGGTCAGTGCCCGTCCGATCGAGCGGGCCGTCATGTCATAGCCACCGCCCGGGTCGGCAGGGGCCATGATTTCGATGGCTTCCGTGGGGTAGTCGTCAGCAGCCTCGCCGCTACCACTTCCGCTGCTTCCGCTGCAGCTGGTCAGTGCCAACAACCCCACGGCGAATGGTGCGCTCCACTGGGCCAGCCGGCGTTTTCTGGAGACGTTCTTCGGTGTCTTCATGGTGTTCGTCCTCTTCGATGCGGGTGCGATGTGTTGGCACGGCAGCCACTGCTGCTGACGTGTCGAAGCCAACGCTATAGTGGTCCAGATCACTGTGGAGGCTTGTTCGACATACGGCGCATACTGCTCGTTGAATGGCTTCTGCTCATTCTGTTCACGCCATCCAAGCCCAAGGAGGGAGTGCGATGAGCCCGCGCACGGAACCCGTGGACCAGACCCGCCGCCCTGCCGCGCCCCCACGGGATGAGCCTGCGCGGCCACGGCGGAAACCCTGGCGGGTCCACCTTCCGGGACGGAACTTTGCTGCCCAGACCCTGTTCCTGCAGCTCACCGTCGTTTTCCTCGTCGTCGTGGTCACCGCCTCGGTGCATGGGTGGCTGACCTATCAGCATTTGGGCCAAGAAGCTGAGCACCGGGCCCTCTCGGTCGCCCGGACCGTTGCGGCCTTCAGCGACGTCCGCGCCGAAGTCGCCGAGCTCACTGCCGCCAACATTGCCCAGGTGCCACATAGCAGGCTGTCCAACGGGCCCCTGGTCCCGCTGGCGAAGGATCTCCGCGCCCGCACCGGTGCCCTGTTCGTGGTGATCACCGATGATGAAGGCATCCGGCTCACCCACCCCAACCCCGAACAACTGGGACAGAAGGTCAGCACCGATCCGACGGAGGCGCTCAGCGGATACGAAGTCACCAATCAAGAGCGCGGAACCCTGGGTTTATCAGCCCGCGCGAAGGTCCCCATCTATGCCCCGGATTCGCAGACCACGGTGGTGGGTGAAGTCAGCGTGGGGTTCGCCATGGACGACATCCTGGCCAACCTCCGCAGCGATATTCTCCCGGTGGCGCTCACGGCCATCAGCGCCCTGGGAATCGGCGTCCTCGGATCCTGGCTACTGGGACGGCGGTTGCGGCGACTCACGCTGGGGTTGGAACCCGAGGAAATCACGGCCCTCGTCCAGGACCAGGAAGCGGTCCTTCGGGGAGTGGACGAAGGGGTCATTGGTGTTTCCGCGGAGGGCCGGATCACCGTACTCAACGCGGAGGCCCATAGTCTTCTCGGGCTCGGTGCCGACGAGGATCCCGTCGGCAGCCTGCTGGACGAAGCAGGGTTGCCGGGCTCTCTCTCGCGGCTGGTGCAGGAAGCCGCCCCCACGTCCCCCTCAGTTGAACAAATGATCGATTCGCGGGTGTTGATCCTCAGCGCACGGGCCGTTCGGCGCCAGGGGCATGGCCAGGACCTCGGGACGGTCATCATGTTGCGTGACCGAACTCAGCTGCAGTCCCTCACGCGTCAGCTGCAGGCGGTCAGTGCCATGACAACGGCGCTGCGCGCACAACGGCACGAATTCGCCAATCGACTCCACACGGTCTCCGGACTGCTGGGCATTGGCGAACACCGGCAGGCGGAAGAGTATGTCGGCGGGATTCTCGCGACCGGACCGCTGAAATTCCCCATGGAACAGGCGGAACTGCTCACGGACCAATATCTGCGGGCCTTCATCGGCGCGAAAAGCGTTGAAGCCGCCGAACGTGGCATTCACCTGCGCATCGGACCGGAGACGAACGTGCGCGGCCGGGTGACGGCGGCCCATGACGTCACGACGGTCATTGGCAACCTCATCGACAATGCCATCCATGCTGCCGTGCACGGCAGCAACGCGGAACGCTGGGTCGAAGTGGAGGTCCTTGACGAGCTGACGGACGACGGCGGGACACTCCATTTGGTGGTGGCGGACTCCGGCGACGGCACGGCAGAGGCAGAACGTATTTTCGAGGGGGACTTCACGACGGCGGCGTCCACTCCCCTGGCGACGCATGGGCAGGGGGTCGGGCTCCCCTTATGCCGGCAGATCGCCCGCGACCGCGGCGGAGAAGTCTGGCTTGCCGAGGAGGGTAGCCCGGGCGGCCCGGGAGCCGTGTTCTGTGCTCGGCTTCCCGGTACCGTGGAGCATAAGAAGACCCCACCGTTGGAAGGATGGCATGAGCAAGGATCTGCGCGTACTCATCGTCGATGATGACTTCCATGTGGCCAAGCTCCACGCCACCTACGTGAATACGGTTCCCGGGTTCACCGCTTTGGACCCCGTCGGAACCGCGGATCAGGCACGGCTGGCTGTAGCCGCCCAACATCCCGATCTCGTGTTGCTGGACGTCTACCTTCCGGATGCTCTGGGCCTGGACCTCCTACAGACGCTGGACACCGATGTCTTCATCCTCAGCGCCGCAGCGGAGGCATCCTCCGTGCGGCAGGCGATACGTCGCGGTGCCATCGGGTATTTGATCAAGCCCTTTGCCGCCGAGCAGTTGAGTCAACGGCTCCGCGGCTACGCGCGCTATCGGCGCCTCCTGACAGGAAATCAGGGTGTTGATCAGGACACGATTGAACGCGCCATCCGTTCCTTGAGCCCCACCATGGGAGCAGGGCCCAGCCACGCACGGAGTGCAACGGAGGCTGCCGTGCTGGAGGCGTTGGAACCCGGCCGGCAATGTTCCACCATCGCCGTGGCCCAACAAGTCGGCGTTTCCCGGGCCACCGCCCAGCGGTACCTCTCCGCGCTGGTGGAAGACGGAACAGCCGAGATCCATTTGCAGTATGGGAACACCGGGCGTCCCGAACACCGCTATGCCCGGAGTGATTTTGGCCTCTGAGGATCCCCACTTCGTGTTGATCCGACTCTCCCCGGAGTTCGAACGGCTCACGGGGGTCAGTTACGAAACTGGTTCAAGGGGGACGCTTCTAAATCCGTATCTGCGGCTCGCGCTGCGAACGGAGTAGCGGCCAAACCGTGGGTGTCCTCGTGTTGTACTGTTCCCATGCTGTCAACGTTGATCTGGTTCCTCGTCCTAGCCGTCATTGTCTTAGTCGGCCTATTCATTTTAACTGCTCGGCGGCATAAACGGGACTTGGCGAGTGCCATGGCGCAACGGACCCAGGATCATCTCGTCCATGCGAACGAGCGGGATCGTCTGGGTCAGTCCCTTCAGACAACGCGGAAGCAGTCTGCGGCTGAGCGCGATCGGCTAGAACGGTCACTTGCCTCAAGCCACGAGAACGATGTGATGCGGCTGAATGAGCTTCACAACGCCAAGATCACCGAGAGCGAATCCAGCAACGAACTTCTGAAGCGACAGCTGGATGACGCGCGAGAGTTCTTCCGAAAAGGCATGAAATGGGACCTGGCATCCCGAAATGCCATCGTCAGTATTTGCCGGTCCCTGTCCGTCAGCGGATTCCTTGCAACCAACGTGGTCTTTGACCCGTCGGCGACTAGCAAGACCGAACACTTTGCGGCACAAATCGACCATGTTCTTGTCACCGACTCATTCGTCCTGATCATCGAGAACAAGCGCTGGAAAGGCCTCGTTTTTGCCGATAAGCACCCCAGCGCGGTGAGCCCCCACTTCCAGCATCTGGTTGATGAATCCGACCTCCAAGATCACTTCGCCGTGCAAATCGTGCCAGACAGCAGCGCGAGAACTCTCCTGACCGTGCGGACTCATCCACAGCCTGACGCCCCGTGCCGCCAAGTTCGAAAACAGGCCATGCGGCTTCGCGATTTCTTCATGTCGAAGCTAGAAGACAGTCCATGGATCGAGACCTCGGTTTTCTACTCGCATCCAGACTTCCATTTCGAAGGAGGGCGAACATGCGCCGCCAACGGTCGCACCCCAACAAGAATCGCTGCTGGATCACAGGAGCTGCATTCTGTCATCGGCAGCATTTTGCAGGACCGCCACTCCCAGAAAGTTCCCGTCCAGACCAGTCGAATCGGAACCGTATTGAAGGAGTACGGAGCCGACATCGTCGGTTTTGGGCAGTATAAGGAACGTTGGGGTAAGCCTCTCCTGCCGACACAGCAGTTGAACGCCCAACGTTCACAACAGCGGTCCGACTAAATCAAGCCGGGGTGTTCTATTCGCTTCTGATCGCTGGCGTACTGCCTTGATGAACACAGCCGTCACCGGCACGTCTGTCGGGGTGGCCTCTTCAAGAGCACCAACCATTTGGACAGCGTTGACAGCCTCGACGTCTGCGGACTGCGGACGGTAAGTGCCCGTTCACAAGCCCACTTAGCGGAATTGACCCACGTCAAGGAACCGCGAACCGTCGCTGGATAGTCTCAAAGCATCAACACAGACTTCGGCGCCCCCACCGGCGCCGGGCACTGGCAGATCGCCAGCGCATCACAGACGAAGGGAGTCACCAAAATGACCACCGCCGGAACCACCACCCACACCCTCCTCCGCGCAGAGGGCTTCTCCTGCCCCTCCTGCGTCAGCAAGATCGAAAAGCAGGTCGGCAAGCTCACCGGCGTGGAGAACGTGAAGGTCCACTTCGCCTCAGCCCGCATCGAGGTTGACCACGATGAGAGCAAGACCAGCGTCGACGACATCGTCGCCGTGATCGCCAAGGCCGGCTACCAGGCCGCCCCCTCGGCCTTCTAGCCAGACTCCCCCTCGAGCAGAAAGGTTGTGCCACGGTGAACAGGTTCCAGAAATGGCTTCACGGTAGCTGGTCCATCCCGGTCGCCTCCGGCATCCTCATCCTCATGTCCTTCGCCCTGCAGTACCTCGGCGCCGGAATGTGGAATCGTGCGGTCAGTCCGCAATGGTGGATCGACGCCGGTGAACACGCCACCAGCACCGCCGAGGTATTCACCTTGGCGGACACCTTCATGCTCGCCGCCGCCGTCGTCGCCGGCTACAACATCGTCATCAAGGGCGTCCGGGCGCTGACCGCCAAGCTCATCGGCATCGACCTGCTCGTCTCGATCGCCGCGATCGGCGCCGTCATCATCGGCAACTTCTGGGAAGCCGCAGCCGTCACCTTCCTGTTCGCCATCGGCCATGCCCTCGAGGCGGCCACCATGAACAAGACCCGTTCGGCACTGGCCGAACTGGTCGCCGTCGCCCCCGACGTCGCCATCGTGTTGCGCGATGGTGAACAGCGGGAGGTTCCCGCCCACCAGGTCCGGATGGGCGAGATCGTGCTGGTGAAGAACGGCGCGAAGATCCCCGTGGACGGCCAGGTCGTCTCGGGTACCGGTGCCATCGACGAAGCCTCCATCACCGGGGAATCGCTCCCGGTGGAGAAGACCACATCGGATCATGTCTTCGCCGGAACCGTCTCCCGCGGCGGATTCCTGCAGGTTCTGGCCACGGGCATCGGCGCGGACACCACCCTGGCCCGCATCATCCACCGCGTGGAGGAGGCCCAGGACGCCAAGGCCAAGACCCAGGCCTTCATGAACCGCTTCTCCTCCTGGTACACCCCCGGCGTCATGGTCCTGGCCCTGGTCGCAGGCCTCATCAGCGGCGACGTGGTGTTGGCCCTGACCCTTTTGGTCATCGGCTGCCCCGGCGCCCTGGTCATCTCCATCCCCGTCGCGATCGTCGCCGGCATCGGCCGCGCCGCCCGCAACGGCATCCTCATCAAGGGTGGCGAATATCTGGAGACCTCCGCGAAGATCTCGGCGGTTGCCGTGGACAAGACCGGTACCCTCACCGAGGGTCGGCCACAACTGACCGATGTCGTCGTCCTGGATCCGGCACTGGATCGCACCGAGGTGCTGCGGTGGGCCGCTGCCGCCGAGGCCGGTTCCGAGCACCCACTCGCCCGCACCATCATGGACTCCGCCCGCGACGAAGGCGTGGGCCCCGAGGGCATCCCCGGGGCGGTGACTCCGGTTCCCGGCAAGGGCATCGTGTCCGACGTGGACGGCCAGCGGGTACTGATCGGCAACCCGGCGTTGCTGGAGCAATACGGCATCACCAACGACGCCGGATCCTCCGATGCGGCCGAGCAACTCGCCGCGGCGGGCAAGACCCCGATGATCGTCGCGGTCGATGGCCGGGTGAACGGCGTCGTCGCCGTCGCCGACCAGATCCGCGAGGACTCCGCCGAGATGGTGGCCCGGTTGCACGCTGCCGGCGTGAAGAAGGTCGTCATGCTCACCGGCGACACGCGGTTGGTGGCCGAGTCCATCGGCCAGGCCACCGGCATCGACGAGATCCATGCGTCCATGCTGCCCGAGGACAAGCTCGACGCGGTGGCGAAGCTGCAGCGCGAGGGGCATACGGTGGCCATGGTCGGTGACGGGGTGAATGACGCCCCGGCCTTGGCGATCGCCGATATCGGTGTGGCCATGGGAGCCGCCGGTTCGGCGGTGGCCGTGGAGACGGCGGATATCGCCCTGATGGGTGACAATCTGCTCAAGCTGCCCGAATCCATTAGTCTGGCCAAGCGGACGGTGAACGTGATGAAGCAGAACATCGCGATCTCGCTGATCACCGTGGTGCTGCTGGTGGCTGGCGTCTTCGCCGGTGGGGTGACCATGTCACTGGGCATGCTCGTCCACGAGGGCTCCGTGCTGGTGGTCATCCTCAACGCGATGCGCTTAATGCGCAACGCCCAGGGGGCGACGTCGATGTCGAAGGCCCTGCGCACCCCGGCCAAGCGCGAGGCGTCCGAGGCAGTCGACGCCTAGGCGCCGCAGCAACACCTCAAGGAAGCGCCGACCGCGGGGGTACCCGCGGGGCCGGCGCCTGAACAGAATCAACTAATTTTCATGAGCACGGCAGGAGGAATTCAGATGTCCACGGCACTGGTTTTCAACGACTACGGCGGACCCGAAACCCAGGAACTCATCGACCGCCAGAGCCCGGCTCCGGGTCCCGGCGAGGTGGCGATCGAGGTGCAAGCAGCTGGAGTGAACCCTGCCGACTGGAAGCTTCGCGAAGGTCTGCTGGGCGAGAACGGGCAGCTCCCGGCACCGCTGGGGCTTGAGGCCTCCGGTGTGGTCACCGCCGTCGGGGACGGGGTGGAGGATTTCACCGTCGGAGACGAAGTGCTCGGCCTGGTGGCTGAGGGCCATGGTGGTTTCGCCCAGCACACGGTGCTGACGGCTTCGAAGACCGTGGGGAAACCCGAGGAGATCTCCTTCGCCGACGCGGCCACCATCCCGGTGGCCGGCGCCACGGCCTACGATGTCACCCACCAGGTCGAACTGGAACCCGGGCAGAGCCTGCTGCTCTTGGGAGCCGCCGGGGGCATCGGGCTGATGGCCGCCCAGATCGGCAAGGTCCACGAATTCACCGTGATCGGTGTGGCCGGTATTGCTGACCAGAAGCTGGTGGAGTCCACCGGCGCCACGTTCATCGAATCAGGCGACGGAGCCGCCGATCGGGTGCGCCGGGTGGCCCCGGAAGGTGTGGACCTGATCGTGGATCTGGTGGGCGGCCGGCCGCTGCGGGACATGGCGCCGTTGGCGAAGAGCCCGCAGAACGTCATCTCCACCGTCGAAGAGGCCACGGTCCAGGAGCTCGGTGGCGCCGCCGTGGTGCGGACCACCGAGGCACTGGAGAAGATCACCGACGTCATCAAATACGGGCTCGTCGACCCACACGTTCGCGCACGCTTCCCCCTGACCGATGCACAGGAGGCCATGGCCGCCGTCGAGACCGGCCACCTGGCAGGAAAGGTGGTTGTTGAACCATGACCGAACCGCGCGACGAACACCTGGACCATCCAGGGCACGGAGACCCACCCCGGTCCGGGCAGACGATGGCGCAGGAGCATACGCACCCGCCAGGGGATGACGCCCACCACGACCACCATGACGGTCACGGCGGGCATGGTGGGCACGAGGGCCATGCCGGGCATGGGGTGGGCATGTTCCGGACTCCCTTCTGGGTCACTCTGGTCCTGTCCATTCCGGTGGTCTGGCTCAGCCCGCTGGTCGCGTCCCTGCTGGGCTACCAGGTTCCCGAGTTTCCGCTCTCAGGGTGGATCGCCCCGGTCCTGGGGACGTTCATCTACTTCTACGGCGGCGCCCCGTTCCTGAAGGGCGGCCTCCAGGAAATCCGATCCCGCCAGCCGGGCATGATGCTGCTGATCGCCATGGCCATCACGGTGGCCTTCCTTGCCTCCTGGATCACCTTCCTGGGCCTCGGCGGCTTCAGCCTGGACTTCTGGTGGGAACTGGCCCTGCTGGTGGTCGTGATGCTCCTGGGCCACTGGATGGAGATGCGAGCCCTCGGTTCGGCCTCCTCCGCCCTGGATGCCCTCGCCGAGCTGCTCCCCGACGAGGCGGAGCGGATTCCCGAGGACGGTGGAGACCCCGTCACGGTGTCCATCTCGGAACTGGCGGTAGGGGACATCGTCCTGGTGCGCTCCGGGGGCCGGGTGCCGGCCGACGGCGTCATCACCGACGGCAGTGCCGGTTTCGACGAGTCGATGATCACCGGCGAATCCAGCACAGTGGCCCGCGGATCGGGTGAGACAGTCGTTGCCGGGACGGTCGCCACCGATAATTCCGTGCGCCTGCGCATCGAGGCCACCGGCGAGGATACGACCCTCTCGGGGATCCAACGGATGGTCTCCGAGGCCCAGGAGTCCACCTCCCGCGCCCAGGCCCTGGCCGACCGTGCCGCTGCCTTGCTGTTCTGGTTCGCACTGGGGGCCGCGATCATCACCGCGATCGTCTGGGTGGCGATCGGCCAGCCCTCCGATGCGGTCACCCGCACCGTCACCGTCCTGGTCATTGCCTGCCCGCACGCCCTGGGTTTGGCGATCCCCTTGGTCATCGCCATTTCCACCGAGCGGGCAGCGACGGCCGGGGTCCTGATCAAGAACCGGCTGGCGTTGGAGAAGATGCGCACCGTCGACGTCGTGCTCTTCGATAAGACCGGCACCCTCACCGAGGGCGCCCACGCCGTCACCGGCACCGCCACCACCGGCGGCATTTCCGAGGACGAACTGCTGCGGTGGGCTGCCGCGGCCGAATCCGAATCCGAGCACCCCGTGGCCCGGGCCATCACCACGGCCGCCGAGGCAGCTGGCCCCGGATCCGGCTCTTCGCTGACGGCGACGAACTTCCAGGCCGCTGCCGGTCGCGGGGTGAAGGCCGAGGTCGACGGCGTCGAGGTGATGGTCGGCGGGCCCAACATGCTGCGCGAGTTGGGGCTGGAACCCACCCCCGAGCTACGTGAAGACGTCGCCGGATGGATCGACCGGGGAGCCTCCATCCTGCATGTGGTCCGGGACCGGGTGGTCTTGGGCGCCATCGCGCTGGAGGACCGGGTTCGGCAGGAGTCACGCGAAGCGGTCGACGCCTTGCGCTCACATGGGGTGAAGGTCGCGCTGATCACCGGCGACGCCCAGCAGGTGGCCGATGCCGTGGCCCGGGATCTGGGTATCGACGAGGTGTTCGCCGAGGTCCTGCCACGCGATAAGGACGCGAAGGTCACCGAACTTCAGCAGCGGGGCCTCAGCGTGGCCATGGTCGGTGACGGCGTCAACGACGCCCCGGCCCTGGCCCGCGCCGAGGTGGGCATCGCGATTGGCGCCGGGACCGACATCGCCGTGGAATCCGCCGGCGTGGTCCTGGCGGGTAACGACCCGCGCTCGGTGGTGTCCCTGCTGGTGCTCTCCCGGGCCAGCTACGCCAAGATGCTGCAGAACCTGTGGTGGGCCGGAGGCTACAACATCATCGCGGTCCCGCTGGCCGCCGGTGTCCTGGCACCCATCGGGTTCGTCCTCTCCCCCGCGGTCGGGGCGGTCCTGATGTCGTTGTCCACGATCATCGTGGCGCTGAACGCCCAGTTGCTCCGTCGCGTGGAACTGGCCCCGGAGAGAGTCGCCGGCACCCGATCCGACCGGTGACGGCCGGGTGGCGATGGCGCCGATCGATCCGCCCGGACCGCCTTGACCCACATCAAGGCGGTCCGGGCCAGGTTGCGGTGGAATGGAATCACCCACGTAGGGAACCATCGTTCAGGAGGCAGCCACCATGCACACCGCATCATTCCGTACCCCACCCTTCACCTCCCCCACGTGCGTCCAGGACCTGGAAACCGCCCTGCCCCGGCAGGCCGGGATCACCTCGGCCACCGTGGAGTTCGAGGAGCGGAAGGTCAACGTCGAGTTCGACAGCATGAAGACCAATGTCGAGAAGATCGCCGATCTGATCACCGGGTTGGGCTATCCGGTGCTCTCCACCAAGCTCTGGTAGCTGTCCGCCGTGTCCGGCGTCGGAGACCTAGACTGGGATGCACCGCGACGGCAGCTGTTCCCGCCGTCGCAGACGACGTCGAAGGAGGCGGCCCACGATGAGCCCCCAGGAATCGGTGACCCGCTGATGAGCACCACCCCGGCAGGTCACGACCACCGGGACCAGTGTGTGGCGCTGGTCCCGATCTTCGCGCACCTGGATCCCGACGAACAGCATGAGATCGCTTCCCGCGCGCGCCAACGCAGTTTCCGAAGGGGTGAACTGCTCTACTCCCCCGGGGATGAGGATCGCTCCTTGATGATCGTCCACCGCGGGAAGGTCAAGACCTACCGCGGCAACGAGTCGGGCCATGAACAGATCCTGCGGGTCCTGGATCCGGGAAGCTTCATCGGTGAGACGGCCTTCCTCCACGCCGGTCAGTCGGACCACTATGCCTTGGCGCTGGAGGACGCGGAAATCTGCTCCCTGCACCACGAGGACATCCGCGGGTTCCTGGTCAGCTATCCGACGATCGCGTTGAAGATGCTCGAGACCGTCACCGAACGGCTCGAGCAGACCGAACGGACGCTCAGTTCCTATACCGGCGAGGACGCCGGATCGCGGATCGCCGGATATCTGTTGGAGAGCGCCGACCCGGCCACCGGGGCGCTGACTCTGCCGATGTCCAAACGCGATCTGGCCTCGCTGTTGGGCACCACCCCGGAGACGCTCAGCCGGCGCTTGGCGGCCTTCACCGAGGCCGGCTGGATCGACCAGTCCTCCGGCGGGCGGATCCACGTGCTGGACCGGGGGGCGTTGGCCCGGGCCTGAACCGGCCGCGGATCCACCGGCTCCCGGCCCACCGTGCCTACGGCCGGGGTGTCAGTTCGAAGACCTCGGCGAGCAGGGCGTGGGACTTCATTTGCGCCTGGTGATCGGTCATCATGTTCATCGCCATGAGTTCGTCGATCTGCCCGGCCTCGGCCAACTGCATCAGCTGGTCCCTCACCTGTTGCGGGTTCCCGACGATGAAGCGTCCTTCCGATCCGGCCCGGGCCTGTTCCTCGCCGGCGGTGTAGCGGTGGTTCGCGGCCTCTTCCACCGTCGGCGGGGCGTGGTGGATCTGTCCGGTCCCCCACCGGGCCCACTGCAGTTCGGCCGGTCCGGCCAGATACCGGGCCTCCTCCGCGGTCTCGGCACAGACGACGATGGTCGACAGCATCGAATACGGCGCCTCACGATACGCCGAGGGCTGGAAGGCCTCCCGGTAGGCGCGCAGTACGGGGATCGCCATTGCCGGGTTGATCTGTCCGGCGAAGGCGAAGCCCATGCCCAGTTGCGAGGCGATCCGCATGCCCCCGTCGCTGGAACCGAGCATGAACAGCTCGGGGCGCAGGGAGGCCTCCGGGGACGGGGTGATGTCCCGGTACGGGTGGTCCTCGGGGAAGTCCCGGTCGAAGAACGCGAGCACCTCGAGCAGCAGGTTCATCAGCCCCTGGCCGGTCAACGGCTCCTGGTTGTTCCGCAGGGCGGCATTGGTGATCGCGCTGGTCCCCGAGGCCCGCCCCATCCCCAGGTCGATGCGGCCGGGATGCAACGCCTCGAGGATCGAGAAGTTCTCCACCACGCGCAGCGGACTGTGGTTGGGCAGCATCACCCCTCCGGAGCCGACCCGGATGTTCTTCGTCAGCGCGGCGGCATGGGCGATGAGCAGATCGGGGGAGGTGCTCATCTGGTGTTTGCTGCTGTGGTGCTCGGTGAACCACAGCCGGGTGAATCCGAGCCGGTCGGCCTGCTGGGCGGCCTCGGTCGCATGCTGTAGGGCCTGTTCGGCCGATTCGCCGTTGTACAGGCCAACGCCTTCAAGGATGGAGAGTTTCATGGGTGGTCCTTCCAGCCGGGAACCTGCCGTCCCCGGATCTTCGTCAAACATGGTGCCTGGGTTCTTCCCCGGCCTAGGGGGCGGCCGGCGGGGTGGTGTCTGCGGGGTCCTCCAGCGTCTCATCGTCCATGGGGGCGTCGAATTCAGCGTTGGTCAGCCGCCAGTAGGCGCCGCGGGCGGCCAGCAGTTCGTGGTGGTTGCCCTGTTCGACGATGGCCCCGTCCTTCATGACCAGGATCAGGTCCGCATCGCGAATGGTGGAGAGCCGGTGGGCGATCACGAACGCCGTCCGGTCCTCCCGCAGCTTGAGCATGGCCCGTTGGATGAGCAGCTCGGTGCGGGTATCGACCGAGGAGGTCGCCTCGTCGAGGATGAGCAACCGCGGGTCGGCCAGGAACGCCCGGGCGATGGTCACCAGCTGGCGTTCGCCCACACTGAGGTTGGTGGCCTCGTCTTCGAGCATTGTCTCGTAGCCCTCCGGCAGCGCGTGGACGAAGCGGTCCACATAGGCCGCCGAAGCCGCCTGGGCCAGTTCCTCCTCGGTGGCGTCGGGTCGGCCATAGAGGATATTCTCGCGGATGGTCCCGGCGAACAGCCAGGTATCCTGCAGCACCATCCCGGTCCTGGCCCGTAGGTCCTGCCGGGTCATCGACCGGGTCTCCACGGCGTCGGATCCGTCCTCGGCGCAGCCCAGGCTGATCGCCCCGGAGTCGATGTCGTAGAACCGCATGATGAGGTTGACCAGGGTGGTCTTGCCCGCACCGGTGGGTCCGACGATCGCCACCGTGCTGCCTGGGCTGGCGGTGAGGTTCAGCCCCTCGATGAGCGGGGTGTCGGCGTCATAGCGGAAGGACACGTCCTTGAACTCCAGGTGGCTGGCGTGCTCGGGCACCGTCTCGGCGGGATCGGCTTCTCGGCTCCGCTCCTCCGCGTCGAGCAGCTCGAACACCCGCTCGGCGCTGGCCACCCCCGATTGGAGCAGGTTCGCCATCGAGCCGAGTTGGCTCAGCGGTTGGGTGAACTGCCGGGCATATTGGGTGAAGGCCTGCACGTCACCGATGGACAGCTGGCCGGAGGCGACCCGCAGGCCGCCGACGACGGCGATTCCGACATAGACGAGGTTCCCGATGAAGGTCATGCTGGGCATGATGATCCCGGAGACGAACTGGGCGCCGAAGCTGGCCCGGTAGACCTTCGCGTTCTCTTCCCGGAAGGCCTGCTCGACCTCCTGCTGGTGGCCGAAGACCTTGACGATCGCGTGCCCGGAGTAGGTTTCCTCGACCCGGGCGTTCAGGATCCCCGTCTGTTTCCATTGCTCGGCGAACATCCGCTGCGAGCGGCGGGCCACCAGCACGGTGATGAGGATGGTCAGCGGGATCGTCACCAGGGCGATGGCCGCCAGAGTGGGTGAAATCAGGAACATCATCAGCAGCACCCCGATCACCGTCAGCAACGAGGTGATGACCTGGCTCAGGGTCTGCTGCAGCGATTGGCCGATGTTGTCGACGTCGTTCGTGACCCTCGAGAGCAGTTCCCCGCGCTGGACCTTGTCGAAATAGCGCAACGGCAGCCGGTGGAGCTTGGCTTCGACCTGCAGACGCAACCGGTGGGCCGCCCGCTGGACGACGACGTTGAGGATGCGGGCCTGCACCAGCCGGAAGGCGCTGCCGAAGAGATAGACCGCCAGGACCAGTGCGAGGATCATGCCCAGCTGGGTGAAGTCGATCCCGGCGCCGGGGACGAAGTCCATCGAGCGCAGCATGTCAGCCTGGTTGGTCTGCCCGTGGGCGACGAGCTGGTCCACGACATCGGCCTTGCTGGTGCCGGCCGGGAAACGCAGGGAAATGAACCCGGCGAAGACGACGTTGGTGCCCTCGCCCAGCAGCTTGGGGCCGATGACGGTCAGCCCCACGCTGATCACCCCGAGGATGACGACCCAGATGATCCGTGACGCATCCTGGCGCAGGGTGCCCAGCAGCCGTTTGGCCGAAGGGAAGAAGTTCAACGCCTTCGCCGTGGGCGCCCCACCCCCGGGTCCGCGGCCCCCGGGACCGCGCCGAGGTGCCGGGGACGAGGCGCTCGAGGTCCGCTGCCCGCTCATGATGCCGCCTCCACGCTCTGCTGGGATTCGACGATCTCGCGGTAGGTTCCGCAGCTGTCCAGCAGCTGGGCATGCGGCCCGGCTCCGACGACCTCGCCGTGGTCCAGCACGATGATCTGGTCGGCGTCGCGGATGGTGCTCACGCGTTGGGCGACGACGATGCGGGTGGCCTCCGGCAGTTGGGCGTCCAGGGCCCGGCGCAGGGCGGCATCGGTGGCCACGTCCAGCGCGGAGAAGGAGTCGTCGAAGATGTAGATCTCGGGGCGTTTGACCAGGGCCCGGGCGATCGCCAGGCGCTGGCGTTGCCCGCCGGAGACGTTCGTGCCTCCTTGGGCGATCTCCGCCTCCAGTCCCAACGGTTTGGCGGCGACGAAATCGCGGGCCTGGGCGATCTCCAGGGCCTGCCAGAGATCCTCGTCGGTGGCCTCCGAGTTCCCGTAGCGCAGGTTCGAGGCGATGGTCCCGGAGAACAGGAACGCCTGTTGCGGGATGAGCCCGATGCGCTCCCACAGCTCATCCGGGTCGAGGCTGGCCACCTCGGCGTCGTCCACTGACACGGTGCCGCCGGTGACGTCGAAGAGCCGTGGCACCAGACCGATGAGGGTCGACTTGCCGGACCCGGTGGACCCGATGATCGCCGTCGTCGTCCCCGGGCCCACGGTGAAGGAGATGTCCTTCAGCACCGGTTGGTCGGCGCCCGGGTAGGTGAACTCCACCTGTTCGAAGGCGACAGCCCCGGTGCGCCGACCGGGGCTGACCGGTTCGGCGGGGGCGAGCACCGAGGTGTCGGTGTCCAGTACGTCCCCGATGCGCTGGGCGGAGACGGCGGCGCGCGGGATCATCACGAACATGAGCGCGGCCATCATCACACCCATGAGGATCTGCATCATGTATTGGAGGAAGGCGAACAGCGTGCCGATCTGGGCGTTGCCGTCCTGGACCTCGGAGGCACCGAACCAGATGACAGCGACGCTGGAGACGTTCATGACCAGCATGATCGCCGGCATCATCAGGGCCATCAGGTTACCGGCGCGGATGCCGACCTCGGCCACGCCTTCGCTGGCGGTCCCGAAGCGGGCGCGCTCCTCCTTCTCGCGGACGAAGGCGCGGATGACCCGGATGCCGGTGAGTTGTTCGCGCATGATCTGGTTCAGCCGGTCGATGCGCTTCTGCATCAGTTGGAAGGCCGGAACCATGCGCACGACGACCAGGCCCACGATCGCCAGCAGCACCGGGATGCTCACCACCATCAGCCAGGACAATCCGACGTCCTGCCGCACGGCCATGATCACCCCGCCGATGGCGAGCATGGGGGCGGAGACCATCAGCGTGGAGGTCATCTGCACCATCCGCTGGACCTGCTGCACGTCATTGGTGTTGCGGGTGATCAACGACGGGGCCCCGAACTTTCCGACCTCGCGTTGGGAGAAGCCCACGACCCGATGGAAGAGTCCGTCGCGCAGATCCCGGCCCATCCCCATCGCGAGTTTGGAGCCGAAATACACGGCGACGATGGCGCAGGCGACCTGGACCAGGGTGACCGCGAGCATCAGGGCGCCGGTGGACCAGATGTAGCCGATGTCGCCGGTGACCACACCCTGGTCGATGATGTCGGCGTTCATGGTCGGCAGCAGCAGCGAGGCGAAGGATTGTGCCAGTTGGAACACCAGCACCCCGAGCAGCAGCGGCCAGGCGGGTTTGATGTAGCGAACCATGAGTTTCCAGAGCATGGTCAATCCTTCCTGGCCTGGCCGGCCGCGACGTCGTCGTCCGCGGCTTGTCCGATGATTCCGTGCAGTGCGAAGTCCACCAGTTCGTCGTCGCTGAGTGGGACTCCCCCGCCCATGCGTGGTGCCGAGGCGGCGATGACCAGCAGGCGGATCAGGGCGCCGAGTTTCTGCGCAGGGATGTTCAGGCGCGCGGCGTCGGTGGCGAAGGCCGCGGCGGCGCTCTGTTCGAAATGACCTTCGCGGCGGTGCTTCATGTATTCGTGGGCTTCCCCGGGATCCAGCAGGGAGATCATCGTGAAGACGCCTTGGGCCCTGGCCCGGGCGGTGCGGATCAGCACCCGCAGCTTCTGGGCCACGTCCAGGTCCGGATCCTCCAGTTCCGGGCCCAGCCCCTGGTGGGTCTGGTCGAAGAAGGCATCGACGACCCCTCGGACCAGTGCCGCCTTGTCGCCGAAGACCCGGAAGATGGTCCCCTCGGCGATGCCGAGGTGGTCGGCCAGCTGGCGGGAGGTCACCGAGGCTCCGTGTTCGAGGTAGAGAGGGATCGCCGAGGTGGCGATCATCGTCCGCCGTTCCTCCGCCGACATGGGCCGGGCACGGGCCGGCTTGGGCCCCTTGCTTTCATCCACCCCTCCAGCGTAATGAGTGAGCGCTCACTCCGCAATGTCCCGGGTAGCCCCCGCACCCGGCTTCCCGAAGGAATAGGAAGCACCGTTCACGGGTTGACGCCCCCGTGAAGAACATCGGATTCCTGTCCTTCGGTCATTGGACCGACCACCCCCAGTCCGCCACGCGCAGCGCCGCCGATGCCCTGCTACAGGGCATCGATCTCGCGGTCGCCGCGGAGGAGCTCGGTGCCGACGGCGCCTACTTCCGGGTCCACCACTATGCCCAGCAATACGCGTCCCCGTTCCCGCTGCTCGCCGCCATCGGCGCACGGACCAGCAGGATCGAGATCGGCACCGGGGTGATCGACATGCGCTATGAGAACCCCCTCTACATGGCCGAGGATGCCGGGGCCGCCGACCTGATCTCCCAAGGACGCCTGCAACTGGGCATCAGCAGGGGGTCCCCCGAACAGGTCATCGACGGTTGGCGACATTTCGGCTTCTCCCCCGCCGAGGGCGAATCCGATGCCGAGATGGGCCGCCGGCATACCGAGCGCCTGCTTGAGGTGCTCACCGGGGAGGGCTTCGCGGAACCAAGCCCGCACCCGATGTTCCCCAATCCTGGCGGGTTGCTCCGGGTGGAACCGCATTCTCCCGGCCTGCGTGAGCGCATCTGGTGGGGATCCGGCTCGAATGCCACTGCCGTCTGGGCCGGGACGCTGGGCATGAACCTGCAAAGCTCCACGCTCAAGGACGATGAATCGGGCAAGCCGTTCCACGTCCAACAGGCGGAGCAGATCGAACTGTACCGGCAGGCCTGGAGGGAGGCCGGGCACCAGCGGGAGCCCCGCGTATCGGTCAGCCGCAGCATCTTCGCGCTGACGGATGAACGGGATTGGCAGTACTTCGGCCGCGACCGCTACAGCTCGGACCAGGTGGGCAACATCGATGAGAAGACCCGGGCCATCTTCGGTCGCTCCTATGCCGGGTCCCCCGAGGAACTCATCGAGCAGCTGGGCCGGGACGAGGCGGTCGCCGCGGCGGACACCGTGCTAATGACGGTCCCCAACCAGTTGGGCGTCGACTACAACGCGCATGTCATCGAGTCGATCCTGGAGCATGTGGCCCCGCCCCTGGGCTGGCGGTAGAGGCAGCACCGCCCGGGCCGGCCTCGGCCCGGGCCAGGGTGCTACTGCTGCGGGATGTCCGCTCCGGCCCAGGCCTTGGCGAAGAACCGTGCGGACCGTGATTTCAGCAGGTCGGCGTAGTCGTCCGGCTCCATGGCCTGCGCCGAATCCTCCGGCACATCGCTGGTGAACGCCGAGACGCCCAGCCCGGCTTCGTGGTTCTTCACCTTCAGGCCGGCGGCCTCCAGGAGCGTGGGGTACAAGTTCAGCTGGTCCACGCGGGGGCGCATCTCACTCTTCTTGTCCTCGCCCGGAATCCAGAACCGGTTGAAGATGGTGCGGTTGGGGTGGTCGTCGAGTTCCTCGTGGAAGGCATCTCCACCGCCCATGTGCTTGAGGTGGTCGCCCATGATCACCACGGCGGTGTCATCGAGGTACCCCTTGTCCTCCATGTAGTCCACGAATCCTGCCACTTGGGTCATGGAGCAGAAGAACATCGAGGTGACTTCGCTTTCCGTGTCCTGATCGCAGTAGTCGTAGATATGAGCCGGCTCGTGGGTGTCGAGAGTCAGCATGGAGAGGTTGAACGGCTGGCCGGACTTCTTCGACTCGGCATGGAGTTCGTCGATCTCGTCCTCGGCGTGGCTCATGAGGCTCTTGTCGCTCAGGCCCCAGTCGCTGCGGAAGTGGCTGGCCGGTTCACCGGCGGCCCGCCAGTCGGTCAGGCCCTTGACGTCGGAGTAGCCGTGGCCTTCCAGGAAGGTGTCCTTGGCGGAGAACTTGCCGTTGGCGCCACCGAGGAAGACGTTCTTATATCCGTGGTCGTCCAGGATGTCACCCAGGCAGGTGATTCCCCCCAGATAGGACTCCACGTCGCTGCCGAGCTTGTTGAGGGCACCGCTGCCGACCGCGGAGTCCATGCCCTTCAGCGGGATGCCGCACTGCGTCGAGGTGATGCCGGACATGGTCCAGCCTCCGCCCTCGTACTGCTGGAAGTCCTCCACGCTCTGCCAGCCATCCTTGGCCTGGGTGACGTCCTGAAGGGGCTCGAAGGCATTCTTCTCGAAGAGCTGGTCGTCGGCCAGGGTGGCTTCCCCGGATTCGAGGTAGATCACCACCAGGTTGCGCTGGTCCTTATCACTGGTGATGGTCGGTTCGACGTAGTAGTCGTCGATGTCGTACTGGGAGTTGCCGGACTTGATGTAGTCCGCCATGCCGACGGTCGAAGAGAAGGCGGTGGTCCCGCCCACGACCAGTCCGGCCACGGCGACGGTGGAGACGGTCCGGACGAACCACGGCGAGCGCCGCGGACGTCGCTCGGAGGGGTTGCGGAAACGTTTGCGCAACCAAGAGTAATGCCATACCGCGATCCCGACCGTAATGAGTAGAGGCAGGACAACGACCAACAGGATGCCGATCCACACCAACGATCCGCCTCCACCATCGGTTTCCACGGAGACGAGATTCAGGAGCATCTGCCCCACGGAGATCTTGCCGAAGAAGATGCGGATGCCAATAGCGGCGAAGAGTAATGAGAGTCCGGCAAAGATCAGCGCATAGATCAGGATCCGCCCGGTAATGACACCGACCCGTCGGGTCGCATGGAGAATCGGAGAAGACATAGCTGCACACCTCGCATTCCAGATGCCCGCGCGTTCGCCGATCACCCTAGACATCCAACCCGTTTTCGGGCAAAAAGTAGCCTAGTGATGCTAGGCCATCCGTTCAATGGTACTTCACCTGCCGTCCACCCGTCATTGACCACACCACGGACGGCGGTGCCTGGCACCGCCGGAAGCTCTCCGAGCGACGAGGCGGGGTGCCCTCAGCCGCTTGGCTTCCGTGCCGTGGTGACCCGCTCGAGGATGAATCCGACGACGGCGATCACCGCGCCGATCAGGGCGACCGGGATCGAGACCAGCATGCCGATTCCTGCCCCGATGTTGGCGCCGGTGTCCGGCGGCGTGAAGACGGAAGCCGCCACGAAGATCACCACCGTCAATCCCACACCCACGGCCAGGACGATGAGTCCGGCCTTCGTTACGCTGCTCATGCGCGAAGCATGGCACAACCTCCCGACGAACAACAGTGGACCAACACTTGTTGCCCACGTCATACTCCCCGTATAGTGTCCAACAGATTACGTGTTCAACTATCGAATATGAAGTTCAAATATAGAACACGCTACCCTGATCAGCACAACGAAGTGAGGACATCCCGTGCAGTTCCACCACCACGGCTACGTTTCCGGCGATCCGCGCATCGAGCCCGCCGCAGGCGTCGGCATCGACCGCCCCGAGGAGCTGCCCGAGCAGGTCGATGTACTCATCGTCGGCTCCGGCCCCGCCGGCATGCTCGCCGCAGCCCAACTCGCCGAATTCCCCAACATCAACACCCGGATCATCGAACGCCGCGGCGGTCGCCTGGAGATCGGCCAGGCCGACGGCATCCAGGCCCGCAGCGTCGAGACCTTCCAGGCCTTCGGATTCGCCGACCGGATCACCTCCGAGGCCTACCAGATCACCGAGATGGCCTTCTGGCGCCCGGACACCGAGAACCCCACCCACATCAGCCGTGGCGGCCGCGCCGTGGACGACGCCACCGGCGTCAGCGAGTTCCCGCACCTGATCGTCAACCAGGCCCGGGTGCTGGACTACTTCGCCGACGTCGCCGCCCACTCCCCCTCCCGGCTGACCCCCGACTTCGGCTGGGAGTTCGAGGGCCTCGAAGTCACCGGAGAAGGCGATCACCCGGTGAAGGTCTCGCTGGTGCGCAGCGCCGGGGAGGACGAAGGGACGAAGAAGACGGTCCACGCCAAATACGTCATCGGCTGCGACGGCGCCCGCTCCAAGGTCCGCTCGGCGATCGGCTGCACCATGGCCGGGGACAAGGCCAACCACGCCTGGGGCGTCATGGACGTGCTGGCCAAGACCGACTTCCCCGACATCCGCACCAAATGCGCCATCCAGTCGCACGACGGCGGATCGATTCTGTTGATCCCGCGCGAGGGCGGGCACCTCTTCCGCATGTACGTCGACCTGGGCGTGGTCCCCGAGGACGACCACGGCAAGGTCCGCACCACCTCCATCGAGGAGGTCATCTCCCGCGCGAACGACATCCTGCACCCCTACACGGTCGACGTCCGCCACGTCGCCTGGAACAGTGTGTACGAGGTCGGCCACCGGCTGACCGACCGGTTCGACGACGTGGCTCCCGACCGGATCGGGATCGATGCCCCGCGCGTGTTCATCACCGGTGACGCCTGCCATACCCACTCGGCCAAGGCCGGTCAGGGCATGAACGTCTCGATGCAGGACGGTTTCAACATCGCCTGGAAGCTCGCCCACGTGCTCGAGGGCCGCAGCCCCGAATCGCTGCTGTCCACCTACTCGGCCGAACGCCAGGTCGTGGCCAAGAACCTCATCGACTTCGATAAGGAATGGTCCACCATGATGGCCAAGAAGCCCGAGGAGTTCGACACCCCCTCGGAGCTCGAGGACTTCTACGTCGCCACCGCCGAGTTCCCCGCCGGCTTCATGACCGAATACGCCCCCTCGGTGGTCACCGGCGAGACCACGCACCAGGAGCTGGCCACCGGCTACCCCGTGGGCAAGCGGTTCAAGTCGGCCATGGCCTCACGGGTCTGCGACACCAACCCGCTCCACCTGGGCCACCAGGCCACCGCCGACGGCCGCTGGCGGATCTACGTCTTCGCCGATGAAGCCACCGCCGGCGCCGACTCCCCCACCACGGAACTGGCCGAATGGCTGACCGTCGCCCCCGGCTCCCCGCTGGCCGCCACCCCCGAGGGGATGGACCTCGACGCTTGGTTCGACGTGCGGGTCATCTACCAGCAGCGCCACGAGGACATCGACATCAACGCCGTCCCCAAGGTCTTCAAGCCCGAGGTCGGGCCGTTCAAGCTCGACTACCTGGAGAAGGTCTTCGGCGTCGTGCCCGGCGAGGATATCTTCGACGAACGGGGTATCTCCCGGAAGGGCGCCATCGTCGTCGTCCGCCCGGACCAGTACGTGTCCCACGTGCTGCCGCTGACCGCCACGGACGAGCTCGCCGCGTTCTTCGCCCCCCTGCTGGCGGTCGAGGCCATGAAGTAGAGACAGCCCACCACTGCAGCAGAACACCGCACGACGCCGGAGCCTTGGGTTCCGGCGTGGTGTCGCGTTCGGAAGACCCTGCGACCCAAAGTGTCGGGCGTGCCCACTACCTTCGAAAAGGACCGGCAACCAAGGGGGGAATCTCATGCTCGGTCTCGATACGGCGCATTGGCAGGACATCGTCGGACAACTGCTCGACCGCACGCGCACCCGGGCGGTGATCTGGTCCCCCATCTCCGCAGACGACGACGAGGCAGAGTGGACATGGGGCTTCAGTTGCCGTTTCACAGCCGGCCGGACACGCTTCTCCCTGCGCAATAATGCTGCCGAGTCCGCCTTCGAGTCGTGCGTGCGCCGGCTGGAGCCGGGCGGGCATGAATTCTCCAATACGCTGCGCGTCAACGCCGAGGGTGCCAAGGGGAGGACCCCGCTCAAGGAGCTGCACGAGGCGGTGGCGGATGAGGTTGCCTTCGCGCGACGTCTCAGTGCCGTGGAAAACGCGTCCATCACCTTCCGGCAGCTGGTGGATGCCATCCAGGGAATCGAGCCCGGCGAGGTCTACCTTTCGGTCCGGGAGTTCGAGGATCTTGACTACCACGGGCATTTCGACTTCGACTCCGAGCAATGGCATGCCGTGGTCGATGCCCTCTACGACCGAACCCTCGACGGCAGCCTCGTCTGGGACCCGGTGGGAACGCCGCAACGCCTCACGGGCCAATACGTCGCCCTCCTGCCCGCCGAAATCTCGATCGGCCTCATCATCGACGAGGCCAATGAGTACGACGAACGTGGGCCTGACGGGCGGTTCTACCAGCTGCGCCTGCTGGACACCTCGCTCGCCGATGAGATCGAGGAGCTGGGAGACCTCAAGAAGAACGATGCCATTCATGCCTGCGAGGACGCCGATATGAAGGACGAACAGCTGGCCCATTGCACCGCAACGCTCGATGCCCTGCACGACCTGTTGTGCCACGACCTGGTCATTCAGGAGAACGCCTTCCGGGCCATCGCCTTGGAGGAGACGTTCCGCAGTCTCATGGCCTCGATCGAAGCCGGTTCGGACCAAGCGTCCTGAACCGTCCCGCACGGGGTATACGGGCCCCGCCAACGGCTCCGGCCCGTACCATGGACCCTAGCCACCAAGAACAGTACCGGCCGGCAAGGAAAAGATGGATTTCTACGCAATCAGCTCCCTGCGTGACCACCACGCCGGGTGGTCCCTGCTGCGCGCCCAGAACGCACCGCTGGCTCTGTCCTTCTTCATGCAGGCATTCACCGGACCGAACCAGCGCAATATCGGTCGCCAGCAACTCATCGACCTGCTCGAGGACCTCCTGTTCGTGCTGCGCGAGGCGGCGGAGGAGGACGCCTTCCCCAAGCCAGCCGCCGAATACCTCGACGATTGGGCTGCCCCAGAACGGTCCTGGCTCCGCAAGTACTACGTCCCCGACCAGGACGAACCCCGCTATGACCTGACCGCCGCAGCCGAGGATGTGATCCGCTGGGTGGAGGGCCTGCGCGGCCGGGATTTCGTGGCCACTCAGTCACGGCTGACCAGCATCTTCGCGGTCCTGCAGCAACTGGTCCAGGAATCGGAAACCGACCCGGAGGTCCGCCTGGACGAATTGCAACGCCAGCGCGACGGGATCGACGCGCAGATGCAGCGCATCCGCGACGGGCATCTGCGCGTCATGAGCGCCCCAGAGGCTCGAGACCACTTCCAGCAGCTGACCACACTCGCCCAGGACCTGCTCTCGGACTTCCGCGAGGTCGAGCAGAACTTCCGCGCCCTGGACCGGGCGGTCCGGGAACAGATCACCACCTGGGAGGGTAGCCAGGGCGATCTGCTGGCCAGCATCTTCGCCAACCAGCAGGACATCAGCAGTTCCCTCCAGGGCCGCACCTTCCAGGGGTTCTGGGACTATCTGATGTCCCCGCAACGGCGTAGCGAACTGCAGGACCTGCTGCACCGGGCCACCCGCATCGAAGCGCTGGCGCAGGAACCGAATCTGCAGGCTCTGGCCCACCTCCACCAGGACTGGCTTCCAGCAGTCGAGCAGACGCAGAACACCGTCCGCCAACTGTCCCAGCAGATGCGTCGGCTACTCGATGACAAGGTGTTCCTGGAGAATAAGCGCGTCATGCAACTGATCCGCGGCGTCGAATCCGGTGCCCTGGCCACCCGGGACCAGCCTCCGTCGGGTCCGTTCGTGGACATCGCCGCACCCGCCGTCCACGTGGCGCTGCCCTTCGAACGCCCCCTCTACGAATCTAGTCGCAAGGTGCTGGTGGACGACGACGTGGTCACCGCCGACGACACCGATCTCGACGCCGAAGCCCTCTTCACTCAGTTCCACGTCGATCCGGGGCGGCTCAACGCGAATATCGACGCCGTGCTGGCCGGACTCCCGCAGGCAACGCTGGCCGAGGTCACCGGCGCCTATCCACTGACACAGGGATTGGCCGAGATCGTGGCGTACTACCAGTTGGCCACCGACTCTCCCTGGGCCTCCATTGACGCGCAATCCACCCAAAAGCTCTCCTGGACGTTGCCCGATGGCAGCATCCGCGAGGCGGACATCGACCAGATCATCTTCGTGAGGCCGACATGAGCACCGAAACAACCGAAACGGGCACCGGAGCGGCCAGGACGCCGGAGGAACTACCCGGCGTCGTCACCCGGCTGTTCAAGGGGGTGCTCTATGCCGAGGTGGACCCGAAGAACTGGCAGTCCCTCCTGGGTCTGGAATCCCAGGTCCGCGACTACGTGGCCGTGCTCGGACTGGATCTGATCCTGGACGAGCCGGAAGGGTATGCGTTCCTGCGCTCACGAGATGATCCGGAGAACCAGCTCCCGCGGCTGATCCCCCGCCGCCAGCTGACCTTCAACGTCAGCCTGCTACTGGCGCTGCTGCGCGGACGCATGCTCGAGTTCGACACCAACAGCAGCGAACTGCGGCTGATCATGACCGAACAGGACCTCGCGGACATGGTCTCGGTGTTCCTGCCCCCATCCAGCAACGAAGCCCGCGTCCTGGACCGTCTCGGCGCAGACATCAAGAAGGTGGTCGATCTCGGATTCCTGCGCAAACTGCGTGGCCAGCCGGGCACCTACGAGGTGATGCGCATACTCAAGGCCTTCGTCGACGCCCAATGGCTGGAGGAGTTCGATGCGCGACTGGCCGACTACCGTTCCTCCCTGGCACGGGACGGCTCCGCGGCCACGCCCTCGACCACGGAGGGGGGCGCATGAGCACCGACCTGCAGGACAGTCTCTTCAGCCTGGATGAGGAACCCGACGAGGGCGACACGGCACCGGGTTTCCGGCTACGCCGTCTGGAACTGCTCAATTGGGGCACCTTCCACGAAGGGGTCCGGACCTTTCGACTCGACGGCTCCAACAGCCTGCTCACCGGCGACATCGGCTCCGGGAAGTCCACGGTGGTCGATGCCATCACCACCCTGCTGCTGCCAGCGCACCGGATCGACTACAACAAGGCCGCCGGAGCGCAGAAAAAGGAACGCACCCTGATGTCCTACGTCCGGGGCTTCCACAAGAGCGCGCGTGGTGCCGGTGGGGAACATTCCCGGCCGGTGGCGCTGCGCCGGCCCGGGACCTTGTCGGTGGTGCTCGGCGTCTTCCACAACGACCAGCTCGACAAGACGGTCACGTTGGCCATCACCCTGTGGGCCACCCAGGAGGCCGGGCAGCCCAACCGTTTCTACTCACTCGCCGAGACCGGTCAGTCCATCGCCGAGGACTTCTCCCACTTCGGACAGGATCCGGCGAAACTGAAGAAGAAACTGCGCGCGGCCGGTACGGTCGTCCACGATACCTTCGACCCGTATTGCAGCGCCTTCAAACGCCAGTTCGGAATCGGCGGCAACCAGGCCATGGACCTGTTCCACCGCACCGTATCCATGAAGCAGGTCGAGAACATCACCTCCTTCGTGCGGACCAATATGCTCGAGGACGACGATGCCGGCACCCGGGTGGCCAACCTCATCCACCACTTCGACAACCTGAAGAAGGCGCACGAAGCAGTGTTGCGCGCCAAAGACCAGATCACCCTGCTGACGCCGATCCGCGACGGTGCCGCCCAGCATGCCCGGCTGAACCACGAGGACGAACAATCCCGGGCCCAGCGCGACGCGCTGCATCCATGGTTCACCGACCGGCAGCTGGCTTTAGGTCGTGAGCACCACGCGGAGCTGGAGGCCACCGGAACCCGACTGCACGAAGACGCCCGGACGCTGGGCGTGGACATCACGCGTCGGCGCCACGAACTCTCCACCGTTCGCGAGGACATCCGCACCAACGGAGGAGGCCGGCTGGCAGCCATCGATGCCGAGGTGTCGACCCTGGAGGAGGAACGGGGACGCCAACGCGCCCGATTCGATTCCTACGCGGACGCCGCCACCGCGCTGGGGCTGCAGGTTCCTCAGGACCGCGTGCTCTTCGACCGCAACCGCTCCCGTTTGGAAGAGGTGGAGGCCGGACTCCAGTCCCGCTCCGAGGAACTGCAGGAGCGACGAACCACCGCGCGGATCGAACGCGCGGAGCTCGACCAGCGGCTGGCCGATCTCGGGGCGGAACTTACTAGTCTGGGGTCCCGACCCAACCTGTTGCCGCGACCACAGCTCGAACTGCGCAGCCGCCTCTGCGAGGGAACGGGCGTCCCTGAATCCGCGCTCCCCTATGCCGGGGAACTGCTGCAGGTCCGTGACGGCGAAGGCTCTTGGGAGGGGGCTGCGGAACGCACCCTGCACGGTTTCGCCCTGTCGATGCTGGTGCCCGCCGCCCACTATGCGGCAGTGAGCGCCTGGGTCGACGGGAACAACCTGCGCGGCCGGCTGGTCTACCGCCGGATTGCCGACACTCGGCAGGCCAAGGCCGCGGAACCGGGAACCCTGGCCGCGAAGATCGCTGTGAAACAAGGAACCCCGTTCCGGGATTTCCTGCTCGACGAGCTGGCCAGCCGGTTCGACTACTACTGTTGTGACAGCCTCGAGGAATTCCGCCGCTACCCCCGGGCCCTGACGATGAACGGCCAGCTCAAGGGTGGGCGCGGGCGGCATGAGAAGGACGATCGCCGGGACATCACCGACCGCCGCAACTTCGTGCTCGGGTGGGACAACCAGGCCAAGATCGCCCGCTTCCTGGCCGAGCGGGAGGATCTGCAGAGCCGACTGGCGGCCACCCAGCGGGAACTGGCTGCGGTGGACGAACCGTTGGGCACCCTGGCCCGGCAGCATCAGCAGCTGGGAACCGTCCGGTCGATCGCCGACTTCACCGAAATCGGCTGGCAACTCACCGTTCGCCGGGTGGAGGGTTTGCGCCGGGAACGGGCGGGTCTCGAGGCGAGCAACGACGTGTTGGCCCAGTTGACCGCCCGCGAGAGCGAACTCGCGGACGAGGTGACGCGGTTGGAGGGGAAGGACCGCAAGCTCAGTGAGCGCCTCGGCGCCAACGAGCACGCCACTAGGTCGATCGCCGAGACGATCACCGACTGCCGGGAAACCCTCGCCGAGACCCCGCTGACCGACGATGAGAGGGTGCTCGCCGCTGTCAGGCAACTGACCACCCAGGCCCTGGACGGCAAGGAGCTGACCTATAAGAACACCAGTAGCGTCGAGAGCACGGTCAGGAACCGCCTCACCGACGCCATCGACGCCCTGTTCAAGCGGCTGACCCGCGCGGCGGAGAACACCGTGCGGCAGATGTCCGACTTCCGCAACAGATACCCGAACGAAACCACGGAAATGGACGCCACCCTGGAGGCAGCCGATGACTACACCCGGCTGCTGGACGAGCTGGTGGACAACGGTCTGCCCCGTTTCGAAGCGCACTTCAAGGAGTCGCTGAACCAGAACACCATCCACGAGGTCGTTGCGTTCAACGCCTTTCTGGACAGCCGCGTTCAGGACATCCGCAGTCGTATCCGGGAAATCAACCGTTCCCTGGCGGGCATCGAGTACAATCCCGGCCGACATATCCAATTGGAACCGCAGAGCAGCACCGACCTGGAGGTGCGCCAGTTCGGACTCGATCTGCGGGCATGCTCGGAGGGCAGCCTCGGCGACACCGATCAGTATTCCGAGCAGAAATATCTGCAGGTCGAGCGTCTCATCGAGCGGTTCCGCGGCCGCGAGGGCTACACGGCACTGGACGAGCGGTGGACCACAAAGGTCACGGATGTGCGGAACTGGTTCACCTTCTCCGCCTCGGAAAAATGGACCGAAACCGGCGAGGAGTACGAGCACTTCACCGATTCCGGCGGCAAATCCGGCGGACAGAAGGAGAAACTGGCTTACACCATCCTTGCCGCGGCGCTGGCGTTCCAGTTCGGCCTCGGTGCGGGATCGCCGACCGGGCGCGGCGGTGCCGGTCGCAGCTTCCGTTTCGTGGTCATCGACGAGGCCTTCGGCCGCGGCTCCGACGAGTCCGCCCGCTACGGGCTGGAACTCTTCCAACGGATGAAGCTGCAGTTGCTCATCGTCACGCCGCTGCAGAAGATCCATGTCATCGAACCCTTCGTATCCCACGTCGGATTCGTGGCCAATCCCCACGGCGATGACTCACAACTACGCAATATGACCATCCAGGAATATCGAGACGAACGTGAACGACGTGCCCTCTGAGTCTCCCGCCAATCGCTGGACGGGCGTGGCGGAACTGCGGGCGCTTTCCCGGACCACCTGGAATCGTGGCTCCTTGCTCCGCGAGCTGATCGATCCGACGCAGACCTATCCCCGCCGTCGTCCGCTGAAGAAACCCACGGCCGCCCAGCTACGCACCGATTTCGGGGCGGCGAAGGCGTGGGCCGGGGAACTATTCGCAGCCTCCGGGGACTTCACGATGGAAACCGTGGACCTCGGGCGCACCACGATCGGCAGCAACGCGGTACCGTCCGCCGTGGTGTTCGCCTCGGCCCGCGAGGAAATCGCCTTCGTCGGGAAAGGCCGGGAGGCGCAGCGCTTTGTTTCACTGACCGAGCGGCTCGTGGGCGTGGAGCCGCTGTTGAAGACCTGGGCGCTCAAACGACCGCTGGAACTGCTCGATTGCGGGCAACGGGCCATCACCGCGGCACGGGTGGCCCTTTGGCTGCAGGAGAACCCCAGTCCGGGCATCTACCTCCGGCAATTGAGCCTGCCCGGCGTGGACACCAAGTTCGTGGAGGGCCATCGGCGCATCATCGAGGCGATGGCAACGATCCTGGCGACCGGGGCTGCAGCCAGCGGTGAGGCTCCTGCCGCCGACGCATCCCGGGAGACCGACTCCCCCGCTGCTGCGGAGCCTGCGTCCTTGCTGGTCACGCCCAGCTCCCCCGCCGCGCGCTTCGCCCAACGACACGGATTCCTGCATCCGCCCGAACGCGTACGGTTCCGCATGCTGGATCCTGCCATCCCGGTCCTGGGCGGCGCGCGGGACCTGACCATCACGGCGGAGGCCTTCGCGAGTCTCGAGCTGCCAGTGGAACGCGTGGTGGTGACGGAGAACCTCGTGAACTTCCTGGCGCTGCCGGAGCGCCCGCGCACTCTGGCACTTTTCGGAGGCGGCTACGGATTCTCCATGCTGCGCGATGCCCGCTGGCTCCACGGATGCCAGGTGCACTATTGGGGTGACCTGGATACGCACGGTTTCGTGATCCTGGACCAGTTGCGTTCGTTGCATCCCGGGGTGGCCAGCGTCCTCATGGACGAGGCAACGTTGCTGGGCCACCGTGAGATCTGGGGTATCGAGCCGACCCCGTCGCGCGCCACGCTGACCCGGCTAACGGATCCCGAAGCTTCCGTTTACCAGGCGTTGCGCGACGATGAACACGGCCCTGCCGTCCGCCTGGAACAGGAGCTGATCCGATGGCAGTGGGTGCTTGACCGCTTACCCTGACCCGGTGTCGTCGACGGCGTCGTGCTGCTCTTGTGCCCGGCAAAGTCATGGACCACCCCGGTCACCGCGCGTAGCGTGGGTGGCAGGCCACCCGTGGCAGCCCGACCACCGTGGGCGGCCGTGGCCCGAGGAGAGACGGCCGCATGGCGAATAAACCAGCACGATCGCTTCTCCTCCCACTCTCCATCCTCGCGATACTTCTCGCCTGCGGATTCACCGTGGTCGACGGGAACGTGAGTTGGTCCTGGGACCCGGCTCCGTGGGTGGCCGGCCTCTTGGTTGTTGCGGGCCTGCCCCTAGGTGGCTGGCATGTCGTCCAGCGCTCCCGGCACTCCCCTCGCCCCAGTTCTTAGCCTGCCAACAGACCTTCCTCGCCTCCAGGTGCTGCCCGGGAGGATGGGGCTTTTCTTACAGACCTCGCTGATCACGCCGGATCGGGTGGTCCTGTGGAATCTGGACCAGCACGATCCGCGTTCCATCAGGGTCCTCGACCCAGGCCTCGATGAGTCCCCACGGCTCCTGACGGGCTTCCCGCACCGCCGTGACTCCGCGGGCAGCGATCATTTCCAGCTCGGCAACGACGTCGCGCACCTGTAGCCACAGGACCAACGACGACGGGGTGCCAGGTTCCCTCGTACCGGAGACCTCCAGCAATCCGTTGCCCAGAAAGAATACGATGCCCGTCTGCTCTCCGGTGCCGAACTCCCGGGAGACCCCCAGATCGAGGACGTCACGGTAGAACGCCTGGGTTTGCTGCAGATTCACCGGGCGCAGGAGCACGCGGCTCGAAAGGATATCCATGTCCCGAGTCTGCCGTGATCAGGCCCCCGGATGCTAGAGGTTGCAGGAACCCATCGGCCTCCCGCTGGCCGGCACGTGCACCAAAACCGGATGGGGAGTTCTCCCCATGGACGGCGGGCCTGCGCATCTGAGAGGCTCATGGCGGCCAAGGGGGCCAATCCTGACCACACAGCTACCACTTTTCCGGGGGAAAGCCATGGCCTACAAGATCGATCCTGCGCAATTGCACGCGATCCTCCTCGACGTTGCCGCCGATGGGGAATCACTGCGTTCCGCAGCAAAAGACACCAAATCGTCGGGCGACGACGCAAGCGGCAACTTCGGGAATGCCACCACCGTCTCCGCGGCGTTCGGCCGTTTCTGGAGCCCCCGTGATGACATCGGCCAGCGGGTGGCCAGCCTGGTGTTCCGCAAGACCACCTCCGTGTCCGACGCCGCCCTCGCCTTGATCCACGCCGATGGGGAGATGTCCACCGAAGCATCGACGGCCTTGGACCGCGTACCCGTCGCGTATCAGACACCGCCGATCTTCGACGTCGGCAAGCCCGCGTCCCCGTTCACCTTCTCGAGGTAGGGCCGATGACATCCCTTGGAACCTTTCCCCGCATCGACGTCCCTTGGGACGATCTCGAAGACTCCGCCATGGATATGGACACCCGGGCCGGTACCACGTCGAGCTATCTGAAGGATGCACAGACAGCCTGGAAACGTCTTCCCGGTGCCTACGAGCATGATGAAACCCAAGCCACGGTCTATGCAGCCCTCGATGACCTGACGACGCCGCTGGACGACTGGAGCAATGCGCTGTGTCTGACAAAAACAGCGATCTGCGATTTCGTCGATACCGGACGGAAACTGCAAAAGGAGTCCGAATCACTGGATGCTGCCTTGCCGGGTCTGAAGTCCAAGGTCGAGGCCGATCCGGACGGGGAGGACTCCGGAACCACTTCGGAGGTGACCGACTTCAACGAACGTGCGCGGCAGCTGCGAAGCGACTGGGAAACGGCCCAATCCACGGCAGCGGAGGCCTTGGGTGGCATTACTGCGGGGACCGGCAGCACCCTGCCGATGTCCGAGCCGCTCGGCGGGTCCTCCCTGCCGAAGGTGTCCTGGGCCGACTTCACCTCCGGACTCGATGAGGATTTCGGCAAGGTCAGACCCGAGGACTTGCTGGCTTCCCTGCGCGGCTTGTCTTCCGACGAGCTGAGGGTCTGGGCCAACGTCAACCCCGAGGCTGCCGAGGCCCTGGCCAATAATGAGCTCAGGGCCGGAACCACCCCCGGTTCCGCGGAAGCCACCATGCTGACCGCCATGGAGGACAATGACGAGCTCACCCGCGAGGGTATCGCCGGTATCCGCGACGCCTGGTCGGGCTTGAGCGATAAGAGCCGGGAGAAGTTGCTGCTGTTGTACCCGGGGAAGTTCGGTAATCTCAACGGCGTGCCGATGGCCGCCCGCGCCACGGCAAACATCATCACGGTCGCCGGGTTCCGCGAACAGGTCCGTCGAAAGCAAGCCACCGCGGATCCCGAACCGAACATCAACGACTTCACCGCAGACGCCTTCTCCAAACCCGGCCATGATCGGGTTCGTGCCTACGAGGCTCAGGGTTTGTTTGAAGCGGCACATCAGGAGTGGGAAGAGAGGAAGCATAATCTGCAGAGCCAGGCCGAGGGTCTCGAATATGCCTGGGAACATGAAACCCAGGTCGTCATGGTCTCGCTGGACGGTGACGGGCGCGTGGTTTCCATGAAAGGAACCCCCTCCGAGGACACCGACACGGTTTCCACCCTGGTTCCAGGTACGGGCGCCGACCTCGGCGAGCTCCAGAGTTACACCGAGCGGTTGGATGCGGTCGATGGCGCCCCGTCCCCCCGGAAGGTCTCCTTCTACTGGCAGGGGGCCGACCTGCCGAATGAGGTATCGGACAACCTGACCAGCAAATACAACGAGGAGGGTTCGTCGAAGCTTGCCGCCTTCGACTTCGCGGTCGACGCAGAGATTCCCGACGATGCCCGCAGCACTTACGTGGGATACAGCGCCGGCGGCTCACTCCTCGGCACGGCCGAGCGCGAAGGCCTGAACTCGGACAACATCGTGTACGTCGCTCCTGCTGGTACAGGCAATAATGTTGGCAGCATCGAAGATACCGGCCCCTCCGAAGATGACAATAATTCAGAAGCCAACCGTTATTGGGTCCAGACCCGCGATGACCCGATCCATTGGGCACAGGACTTCGGCGGCGGATACCACGGGAGGGCGTGGTGGTCAGGGAGCTACCCGGATCAACAAATGGGCGCCCACCGTTTGGAGTCGGGCTTCCTCGACAGCAGCGACCCCAAGTCCATCGTGAAGGGCCATGTCGAGTACTTCAAACCGGGCTCGACCTCGGCTCAGAACATCCAAGAGGTCATCGAAGGCGGGAACGTCAGCCTATTCGTAGAAGACCGCCAGCATCCTGGTCCTCGTGCAGGTACTTTCTCACCGTTCGCGAGAAACCCCGAGGACTACGCTTACGGCAAGCTGGAGACTGTGCCGACAGAGAGCTTGGAACAATGACCCGTCACCAACGATTCGCCGCCGGCGCCCTTGCTGCCCTGGCCCTTATGCCTATTTTGGGAGGCTGCTCCATGTCCACCACCCCGAGTCCCGCAGACGCCTCGAAGTCCTCGGCGTCGCTCAAGGAGGAATTCACCCGGTTGATGCCTCCGTTCCTCACCACATTGTCCGAGGGTGCCGAGATGGGCTATAAACGAGTCCGCGAGGAAAGTTGCCTGGCCCATGAGGTGGACAATCCACAGGTCAATACGTCCTGGCTCGGCTGGGCTATTGGTGAAGCCAGCAATACTGCCGCAGCAAACCAGTCACTCGACGATCTGGAAAAGCAACTCGTCGACGACGGCTGGGAGAAGGAGAACGAAATCGAGAAACCCGATACCGACGTCGGCGGCGTTCGGAAGCTGTTCTTCCGGAAAAGCGACCTTGGCATCACCACGGAGCTTCATCGCTCGTCCGGCCAGGAGACGCTCGACATCAAACTCACCTCGCGTTGCGTCGATCAGCCCGTCGAACACCGGATGCAACGTTCTGAACTCGACCCCGGCTACGGCAAGAGCAGCCAGTACTACGACGACTGGAAATAGGCCTTCCAGCCCGATGCGGACAACCGACACCGACGGAAAGCCAAAGAACCCGTGAACCACCACCCCGGACACTCCGGCCGGAAACCCAAGACCGTACCGCGACTGCTGACGGTTGCTGCGGGCCTTGCCGTGATCATGTTCCTGATGTCCGGATGTTCAACGAGTAGCACGCCCGATCCCTCTGAAGCCTCGAGTGCCTCGACAGCTCGGGGCCAGCAAGTCGGGCCACTGCTCCTAGAGCTATCGGAGGTCGTCGGAGACGACGCTGACCTGAAGGTCGACGATGCCCGTGAGGAAACATGTCTGCGCCCTGAAAACGACGCCCCGCAGACGAAAACCCGCTGGGTTGGCCTGGCCACCGCTGCGGTCAAGGGCGATGCCCGGAGCAAGGCCCACCACGCCCTCGACCGAATCGACCAGCACCTACAAGCTGACGGCTGGGAAAAGAAGAACGAGGTCAAGCGCCATGAAGGGGAAGCCCGCATGCTCTTCTTTGGCAAAGGCGATCTAGGAGTCACCGCCGAACTCAGGAATGGCTCCAAGTACGCCAAGCCGTCCATGGAGGTCTTTGTCTCTACTCCCTGCATCGACCAACCGGTCGAACACCGGATGCAACGTTCTGAACTCGACCCCGGCTACGGCAAGAGCAGCCAGTACTACGACGACGCCTAGAAAGAAGTGACGCCAGCGGACCGATGGTCCGCTGGCGTCCAGATCGTTCGGGGTCGACCGTACTACTCCTGGCGGAGGCGCAGCCCCTGCATCCCGCCATCGACGGCCATGGAGGTTCCGGCCACGGAGCCGGAGAGTGGGCTCGCGAGGTAGGCCACGGCACCGGCAACTTCCGATGCGGCAACCAGACGTCCGTGCGGCTGACGGGCGTTGAGGGAGGCCCGTTCGGCTGCGGGGTCTTCGGCGGAGTCCAGCAGGCGTCCGATCCAGGGGGTATCCACCGTTCCGGGGTTGACGCAGTTCATGCGGATGCCTTCGCGGATGTGGTCGGCAGCCATGGCCAGCGTCAAGGAGAGCACGGCGCCCTTCGAAGCAGAATACAGCGCACGCTGCGGCAGCCCGGCCGTGGCGGCGATGGAACAGGTGTTCACGATGGCCGCCGAGTCCGACTGGCGCAGATGCGGAAGCGCGGCGCGACTGACCCGAGCGATACCGATCACGTTGATGTTCAACACGCGAGCCCATTCGGCGTCGTCATTGGCAGCAATATCACCCTGGGCACCGATCCCGGCATTGTTGACCACGATATCCAAGCGACCGAACTTGGCTACGACGGCGTCGACGGCGGAGCGCACTGACTCATCATCAGCGACATTGCATTCGACGCCGAAGTACTCGCTGCCTGCGGGGTTCAGATCCAGCACGGCCACCTGCGCTCCACCGGCGACCAGACGATCGGCGACGGCGGCCCCAATACCTGAGGCACCGCCGGTGACGATGGCGACGAGGTTCTCGAATTCGTTGTTCATACTGCTTCCTTAGCTGTTGCGCGGTAGAACTCCTGGCGCTGCCGGCCGAGTCCTTCGATTTCGAGCTCGATGACGTCACCGGGCTGGATGTAGGGGAAGCGTCCGGACAAGGCGACTCCCTGCGGGGTGCCGGTCAACAGGACATCGCCCGGTTCCAGGAGCATGTATTGGCTGACGTGGTGCACCACGGTGGCCAGATCAAAGATGAGATCCTCCGTGCTGGAGTCCTGCCGCGGTTCGCCATTGACCCAGGAGCGCAAACGGAGCTTTTCGCCGTCGAGCTGATCGGCGGGAACCATCCACGGGCCCAGCGGCGTGGATGCTGGCAGGGACTTGCCCTTGGTCCACTGCCCGGCGGCACCGGGGATCTGGTATTCGCGTTCGGACAGGTCGTTGGCCTGGACGAAACCGGCAATGCACGCAGCTGCTTCTTCGATGCCGGAAAGATAGGTTGCATCCTGGCCGATGACGATCCCCAGCTCCACCTCCCAGTCGTACTTCTGGGCCGACGGAGGAATGGGCGCGGCGTCATAGGGTCCGCAGACGGTGTTGGAGGGCTTGAGGAAGACCACGGGGATCGTCGGCGGCTCCGCACCGGACTCCGCCGCATGGGCGACATAGTTCATGCCGATGCAGACCACGGATCCCGGCCGGGCAATCGGTGAGCCGACGCGGACCCCTTCCGACCCGATCTCCGGCAGGCTTCCCGACTCCAGGGCTTCACGGGTGCGGGCCACACCGCCGCCGGCCAAGAACCTTCCGTCGATATCGTTGGTCAGTGACGACACATCGAAGTATTTCTCCTCGCCGTCGGCTTCCTGGGCAATGACCACCGGCTGTTCTTCGCCGGGGGCGCCTAGACGCGCAAATTTCACGTTCATTTTTCCTCCGTCACAGCTCTAACATCCGAACTCTTCATCTATATTATCTGCTAAACCTCACAAAAGAGACTTATTGACAAGAGAAAGATCGGATGTTTGGGTTGAGCGCAGAGTCAGAATCGCCAGAGTGCGGTGTTGCCCGGTTCTCCATCAGGGAAATTTCCAGGGACACCGCGAAACTAGGAGCACCATGAGCGTCATCACCTCGGTGGATGTCTATGACATCCGCTTCCCCACTTCGCTGGAACTCGACGGTTCGGATGCCATGAACCCGGACCCGGACTACTCGGCCGCGTATTTGACGATCGGCACCGATGCGGGCGACGGTTTCGAGGGCCATGGTTTCGTGTTCACCATCGGCCGCGGCAACGAAATCGAAACCGCCGCCATCAAGGCACTGGCCGACCACGTCATGGGTTCCAATGTCGAGGAACTGCTCGGTGACATGGGCACCACCTGGAAGATGCTCAACAACGATTCACAGCTCCGGTGGCTCGGCCCCGAAAAGGGCGTGATGCATATGGCCATCGGTGCCGTCGTGAACGCCCTCTGGGATCTGAAGGCCAAACGGGCCGGGATGCCGCTCTGGGATCTGTTGGCCTCCATGAGCCCCGAGGAACTCGTGGCCCTGGTGGACTTCCGCTACCTCAGCGATGCGCTGACCCCCGAGGAAGCATTCGAGATCCTCCGGCGTGCAGAACCCGGCAAGGCCACGCGCCGTGCCGAGCTGCTGGCCGGGGGCTACCCGGGCTACACGACGACCCCGGGATGGCTGGGCTACAGCGACGAGAAACTGGCCCGGTTGTCCAAGGAAGCCGTCGCCGAGGGGTTCAAACAGATCAAGCTCAAAGTCGGGGCCTCGTTGGACGACGACATCCGCCGCGTGCGCATTGCCCGCGAGGCCGTGGGGCCGGACATCGGGGTCGCCGTGGACGCCAACCAGCGGTGGGACGTCGCCGACGCCATCGACTGGATGTCACATTTGGCCCCCTACGGCATCGCCTGGATCGAGGAGCCCACCAGCCCCGACGACATCCTGGGTCATGCCGCCATCGCCCGCGGCGTTGCACCGATCCCGGTGGCCACCGGCGAACATGTCCAGAACCGCGTGGTCTTCAAGCAGATGCTGCAGGCAGGGTCCCTGCAGGTCCTGCAGATCGACGCCGCCCGGGTGGCCGGGGTGAACGAAAACGTCGCGATCCTGCTGCTGGCCGCCAAATTCGGGGTCCGCGTCTGCCCGCACGCCGGCGGCGTGGGGCTCTGCGAAGCGGTCCAACATCTGTCCATGTTCGACTTCGTGGCCGTTTCCGGTGAGCTGGAAGGCCGGATGATCGAATTCGTCGACCACCTGCACGAGCACTTCATCACCCCCGTGGACGTCCACGGCGGGAACTACTGGCCACCGTCGACCCCCGGCGCGGGAACGGAGATGTTGCAGAAGTCCCTCGCCGACTACAGTTTCCCCGATGGACCCGTCTGGACCGGACAGCCGGTTTCCGCATCATCCGGAAGTGGATCTTTCCCCGAACCAGGAGCCACCGATGCCTGAAACCATTGCCCTGCACACCCAGCTCAAGCCCGGCGCCGAGCAGGACTACGCCGACGCCCACGCGGGGATCCCCGCCGAACTGGTCGCCGCCCTGAAGGAGGCCGGAGTCCGCAACTGGCGCATCTGGCGCAGCGGTCTGGACCTCTTCCACGTCCTGGACGTGGACGATTACCAGGCCATGCGCCATGCGATCGCCGACCATCCAGCCAATGTCCCCTGGCAGGCCCGGATGGCCGAAATGCTGGCCGTCGAAGACGACTACTCGGGCGACGACTCCGGCATTCCGCTGGTGTGGGCGCTGCCATGAGCACCGCCGCACCCGGAGCCGGCGGTGCGCCCGAACTGGGTCGACTGGGTTTCGGTGCCGCGGGCATCGGCAACCTGTACAAGGCGATGCCCGACGACCAGGCAACCGCCATCGTGGAAGCCGCCTGGGACTCGGGCGTCAGGTACTTCGATACGGCCCCGCACTACGGCCTCGGTCTGTCCGAGCGCCGTCTGGGGGCCGTGCTGGCCACCAAGCCACGGGATCAGTTCGTCATCTCCACGAAGGTGGGACGGCTGCTGGCCCCCAACCCGGACGCGTTGCCCGGTGGTTCCAACGCCGGAGCCCGTGACGACGAGGGCTTCGACGTGCCCGCCACCAGCCGCCGTGTCTGGGACTTCTCCGAGGCGGGGATCCGCCGCAGCCTCGAGGAGTCCCTGGAACGACTCGGTCTGGACCGCGTGGACATCGCCTATCTGCACGATCCCGATGTCCATGACCTCCAGGCAGGCATCGACCAGGGTCTTCCTGCCTTGGAGCAGCTGCGCGCCGAGGGACTCATCCGGGCCATCGGGGTCGGCACGAATTCCGCGCAGGCGGCGCTGGAATGCGTTGAAGCCTCCGATCTGGATCTGGTCATGCTGGCCGGACGCTACACCCTGCTGGAGCAGCCCGACGGGCCGCTGCTGGAGCGCTGCCTCGAACGCGGCACCGGTCTGGTGAATGTGGGGGTCTACAACTCCGGGCTACTAGC
>NZ_JBQSWX010000009.1:0-122331 GCF_052377615.1 Arthrobacter sp. AOP36-A1-22 | reverse complement strand
ACAGCCACCGGGGTGTGCAGAACACGACCCGGAAGCGGGCCGGTGAGGGGAAAGAGAGCCCAACGGTGGGCCGTCGGCGCGGGGAAAACACCGCGCCGCGCCCACTGAACCGAAGCCGAAGCGGCGGCCTACCCCACAGCCGACCCTCCATAACCCGAGGCACGCGTCGGCCCGGGGCGAGGAGCCGGACTCGTGCTAGCCGGCGATCGTGGTCAGCAGGAAAGCTGACGGCTCCGAAGCCAGGACGTTGTGGACGACGTCGGGGATCACATACAGCCCACCGTGGTTGATGATCTGCTCGCCCTCGGCCCAACGAACCGTGACCGTCCCCTGCAGGACCAGCAGGGTGGCCGATTCGGGCTTGCTGTGGTCAGCCATTTCGGAACCGGCATCCAGCGCCAGCAATGTCTGGCGTAGCTTCCCGTCTTTCAACACCGCCGTGGCGCTGCGACCATGCGGGGCGGTCTTTGCCTTCTCCAGGTGCAGCGCGACGAGTTCGTCGAGATCGGCCTTGCTCACATGCATGATTCCCACTTTCGTTGTTCCGGAGCCGGACCCGGCGGCATTGGTGCCTCCACCATGGTCCCCTACCTTCCATTGTCACCCCGCGTGACGGGGGGGCCACGTCAGTCGTGGCCGTTTTCCTCGAAACCGTAGAAGTGGCGTTCGAAGACGCTGCGGGCCCTGCGCGTGACCCGCCGGTAGTCGTTTTCCAGCTCCGAGGCATTCCCCGCGGGATAACCGCACCACCGAGCGACGGCTTCCATGTCCCGCCATGACCGGGGGAGGACATCCGAGGCACGACCGGTACAGGCCACCGAGGCCCCCCGAATCTGGGTGGCCAGCAACCACGCCCGATCCAGCAGTTCGACGTCGCCCGGGGGCAACAACTCCAGCTCGGCCAACGCGGCCAGTGCCTCACGGGTGGAGGTGGTCCGTAGTTCGGGATGATCCTTGGCATGTTCGAGCTGGAGGAGTTGAACGAGCCACTCGACGTCGCTCAGGCCGCCACGTCCCAACTTCACGTGTCGGGTCGAATCCGCGCCACGCGGCAGCCGTTCGGCTTCCACCCGGGCCTTGACCCTGCGAATCTCACGCACCTCGTCCGGGGTGGCGCCCCGGCCGTACCGGACGCCGTCGACCAGGGTCATGAATTCCGCGGCCAGGCTGTCGGAACCAGCCATCGGCCGGGCCCGCAGGAGCGCCTGACGCTCCCATACCAGGGCCCAGCGGTCGTAGTAGCCGCGGAAGGACTCCAGCGACCGGGCCAGTGGACCGTTCTTCCCCTCCGGGCGCAGACCCGCGTCGACCACCAGCTTGGGTTCGGCGAGCACCGCAGGTTTCAGCGGTTGGGTGAGCAGTTTTCCCACATGGGCGAAGACCCGCAGTGCCTGCTGCTGCGCCTCCTGCGGATCTGCCCCCTCCAACGGCCGGTGGACATAGATGACATCGGCGTCGGACCCGTAACCGATCTCCCGGCCGCCCTGACGGCCCATGGCCACCACCAGCAGGTCGGTCATCCGCCGGGTGGTCTCGAACTCGTGGCTTTCGGCCACCCGCAAAGCGGCCAGGACCGCTGCCCGGTCCACATCGGACAGGGCCCAACCGATCTCGTCGATGCTCAGCAGGTTCGCCGAATCGGCCAAGGCGATCCGCAACAGCTCACGCCGACGGTTCAGACGCACCAGGCGCATGGCCGATTCCGGGTTGCCATGCCGTTTGAGCTTGGATTTGTTCTCCTGCCACAACTGGTCGAAGCTCAGTGGCCGCAATTCCCGGTCGTCCCCCAGCCAGGATGCCGATTCGGGGGACACCTCCAGCAGGTCGGTGATGAAACGCGAACCCGACAAGACATGGCAGAGCCGTTCGGCGGCCGCCTTCGAATCGCGCAGCATGCCCAGGTACCAGTGCGACTCCCCCAACGCCTCACTCAAGCGACGGAAGCCCAGCAGGCCCGCGTCGGGGTCCACCCCCTCGGCCAACCATTCGAGCAGGACCGGCAGCAGCTGGCGCTGCAAGGCGGCACGACGACGCACCCCGGTGGTGAGCGCCTCGATATGGCGCATGGCCCCCTTCGGGTCGAGATACCCCAATGCAGCCAACCGGGCCTGGGCGGCCGTGGGCGAAAGCCTGACCTCGTCGGTGGACAGGTTCGACGCCGAGGCCAACAGCGGCCGGTAGAAGATCGACTCGTGCAGACGCCGGACCGAGCGCTTCGTGTTCTGCCATTGGCGGGTCAGTTCGTCGGCGGGTTTGCGACCGCTGACCGCTTTCCCCCCGGAGGCCCGGAACAGGACACGCAGTGCCTCCTCCTTGACCGGCATGAGGTGGGTCCGACGCATGTTGACCAACTGGAGCCGGTGCTCCAGCACCCTCAGATAGCGGTAGGCCTGGTCGAAGTCGGCCGCATCGGCGCGCCCGATGTACCCGCCCACGCTCAAGGCGGTGATGGCCGACGTCGTATCCCTCACCCGGAGGGTCTCGTCGACCCGGCCGTGCACCAGTTGCAGGAGCTGGACGGTGAATTCGACATCGCGCAATCCCCCCGGGCCCAACTTGAGCTGACGGGAACGTTCATCGGGGGAGATGTTCTCCAACACGCGTTTGCGCATCCCCTGGACCGATTCCACGAATCCGTCGCGTTCCGAGCAGTTCCAGATCATCGGTGCGACGGCTTCCTCGTAGCGACGCCCCAGTTCGATGTCTCCGGCGATGCACCGCGCCTTCAACAGGGCCTGGAACTCCCAGCTCTTGGCCCACCGGTCGTAGTAGGCCACATGCGAGGACAACGTCCTGGACAGGGCACCGTCCTTGCCTTCGGGCCGTAGATTCGCATCGACCTCCCAGAGCGACGGCTCGGGGCCCGGGGAGTTGATGGCCCGGGAGATCCCGATGGCCAGGGTCGCGGCGATCTCGGCCGCACGGTCGTCGTCCAGGTCCTCCGCCTCGTGGACGTAGATGACGTCCACATCGGAAATGTAGTTCAGCTCCCAGGCCCCGCATTTGCCCATCCCGATGACGGCCAGATGCACGGCGGCCACCGCGTCGGCGGCGAACCGTTCGGCGGCTTCGAGCCGGGCGATGGCCAGGGCCCCGTCGACGGCGGCCCCTGCCAGGTCGGCGAGTTCGGCGGCCACGGCCGGCATGACGGCCGAAGGGTCTTCGGCCCCGACATCACGCAACGCCAGTTGGGCCAGTCCCGCCCGATAGGCCACGCGCAGGAGGGCATAGCCGTCCTTGCCCTCGTGGGTGGCCACCGGCAGCTCGTCGTCGGGATCGGCTCCCACCGCGCGCAGCATGCGCTGGCGCAACGTGCGGTACGGCACCTGACGCCACCCCTCGGGCGCCCCGGCAACGACGGCGGTATCGGAGTTCTCCGTGGGGGTGCCGGATTCCTCGTCCCCGTCGGAGACGTCCGGCCCGCTGGAGGGATCCAGCCCGGGGGCCTCCGGGCGGGTGTCATCGTCGGATGCCCCGGCGAAGGCCCCGGGGTCGGGGGCCTCGTCGCCGGGCCCCTCCTCTTGGGCGAAGATTCGGAGTTGTTCCGGATGCCTGACCAGGAAATCCCCGAGGGCCTCCGACGCCCCCAACAGGCGCAATACCGGGATCGCGGCGTCGACGTCGTGGAGCCGGTCCAGGATCCCCGGGGCCCGCTCGGCCAGACGCAGGACCAGCAACAGGGCCTGGTCCGGATCCGCGGCCGCCCGCAGACCGGCCAAGAGCGCGGCTTCATCGGCTCCCGCGAGGATCTCGTCCCCGAGGAACCGCTTGGCCCGCTCGACGTCGTCGAACCCGGCGGAAATCAGCTGTCGCGTCAGGCTCACGGAATCCGCCTAGAGGATGCCGAGGTAGCGGGAGGTCTCGAAGGGGCTGACGTATTGGCGGTACTCGTTCCATTCATCCTGCTTATTGCGCAGGAACGAGTCGAAGACCTGCTCACCCAGGATGCCCGCGACCAGTTCGGAGTCCTCCATGCTGCGGATGGCATCGTGCAACGATCCCGGCAGCGGGGCATGGCCCATCGCCCGGCGTTCGGCGGCGCTGAGGCCCCAGACGTCGTCGTCGGTCGCAGGAGCGAGTTCGTAGCCCTCTTCGATGCCCTTCAGCCCGGCGCCGAGGATGACGGCATAGGCCAGATACGGGTTGGCGGCGGAGTCGATGCCCCGGTATTCCACCCGCGCCGACTGGCCCTTATTCGGCTTGTACAACGGCACCCGGACCAGGGCCGAGCGGTTGTTATGGCCCCAGGACAGGTGGCTCGGTGCCTCTCCGCCGCCCCAGAGGCGCTTATAGGAGTTCACGAACTGGTTGGTGATGGCGGTGAACTCGGGGGCATGGTGAAGGATCCCGGCGATGAACTGCCGGGCCGTCTGCGAGAGCTGGTATTCCTGCCCTGCTTCGAAGAACGCGTTCGAATCACCTTCGAACAGCGAAAAGTGGGTGTGCATCCCGGAACCGGGGTGGCGGGAGAAGGGTTTGGGCATGAACGTCGCGTAGATCCCCTGCTGCAGCGCCACCTCCTTGATGACGGTCCGGAACGTCATGATGTTATCGGCGGTCTGCAACGCATCGGCATAGCGCAGATCGATCTCGTTCTGGCCGGGACCGGTCTCGTGGTGGCTGAACTCCACGGAGATGCCCACCGCCTCGAGCATGGTCACCGCACGACGACGGAAATCCTGCCCGACGCCACCGGTCACGTGATCGAAGTAGCCGCCGTAGTCCACGGGGATCGGTTCACCGTTGTCGCCCAGGTCATCGGACTTCAGCAGGTAGAACTCCACCTCGGGGTGGGTGTAGCAGGTGAACCCCTGGTCCGCCGCGGCCGCCAACTGGCGTTTGAGCACATGCCGGGGATCCGCCGGGGATGGTTCACCTTCCGGGGTCAGGATGTCGCAAAACATGCGTGAGGTCGGTTCGATCTCCCCGCGCCAGGGCAGGATCTGGAACGTCGAGGGATCCGGCTGGGCGAGCATGTCTGATTCGTAGATCCGCGACAGGCCCTCGATGGAAGAACCGTCGAACCCCAGTCCCTCCTCGAACGCGCCCTCCACCTCGGCCGGGGCCAACGCCACCGACTTCAGCGATCCGACCACGTCGGTGAACCACATGCGTACGAAGCGCACGTCGCGCTCCTCAATGGTCCTGAGCACCAATTCCTGCTGGCGGTCCATATGCGTCGCTCCTCGTCTGATCCGGCGAATGCTGCGGTGGTTCCGGGCCGTTCCACCGCGCTCAACACTACTCGGAATCCGTGTACGTCCCAGTGTCCCGGCCCACCGGTGACGTATCGTGATGGACATGTCGCACGAACAACCCTCCCCCTACGACTCCGGTCAGTCCACTACCCCGCCCCCGGCCGGCGGCAGGGTCCGCATCGGCCACCTGGCCCGCGCCAAGGCCGAAGGCCGCCGCTTCGCCATGCTGACCGCCTACGACCAGTACGCCGCATCGATCTTCGACGAGTCGGGCATCGAGGTGCTGCTCGTGGGTGACTCCGCGGCGAACAACGTCATGGGCTATTCGACCACCCTGCCCATCACCTTGGACGAGATGACCGTCTTCGCCCGCTCCGTGACCGCCGGGGCCCGGCGCAGCCTGGTCGTCTGCGATCTACCCTTCGGCAGCTTCGAGGCCTCCCCGCAGCTCGCCGTCGAATCGTCGGTCCGGCTGATGAAGGAAACGGGCATCCATGCAGTGAAGATGGAGGGCACCGCCCGCCGGGCCGAACACGTCCGTGCGGTGGTCGACGCCGGCATCCCGGTCATGGCCCATATCGGGTTCACCCCGCAGGCCGAACACGCCCTCGGCGGCTATAAGGTCCAGGGGCGCGGTGATGCCGCCCAGCAGCTCATCGACGATGCCACCGCACTCCAGGAAGCCGGGGCGTTCTGCGTCCTGATGGAGATGGTCCCCGCCGACGTCGCAGCGACCGTCGACGCGGCCGTGTCGGTGCCCACGATCGGCATCGGGGCCGGGGCCGGGACCACCGGCCAGGTCCTGGTCTGGCAGGACATGCTGGGCCTGAACCCGGGCAAGCTGCCGCGCTTCGTGAAGAAATATGCCGATCTGCGCCAGGTCATGGGCGATGCGGCCGCCGCCTACCACCGGGACGTCGTCGAGGGGACCTTCCCCGCCGAGGAACACGGCTTCTAGCTAGTCCTCGTCGTCGTCCCAGGCCTCGTTGTTCCGGGCCACCTGGGACAGCGCGCCCTGGGCCTCCTCGCGGGTGTCGTACGGGCCCAGGAGTTGCGACCAGTCCGACTGCGGGCCTGATTCGACCTGCTTGGTGTTGACGTTGAACCAGAAGTTGCCGCCCGGGGTTCCACTGCCATCGCTCATGCCGTACCTCTTTCTTTCGGTTCCCCGACGCAGGGTCGGGCTCAGCTGGGGAGCCCACCATACTCCGGGCGGCGAAGATGGCGATAGGATCAAGAACATGCCACGTACGTCCACAGCCCCCCTTGGAAACCTCGTCCCCGGAACCCCGACGCCGCAGCGTCATGTTCCGGCCTCGATCACCCGTCCCGAATATGTCGGCAAGCCGGCCCCGGCGAAATTCGAGGGTTCCGAGGTGAAGTCCCCCGAGACCGTTGAACGGATCCGCCACGCCTCGAAGATCGCGGCGGAGGCCCTGCAACTGGTCGGGCAGGCCGTCGTCCCCGGCGTCACCACCGACGAGCTGGACCGGGTCGGCCACGACTACCTGATCAGCCACGGGGCCTACCCCTCCACGTTGGGCTACCGCGGCTTCAGCAAGTCCCTGTGCTCCTCGATCAACGAAGTCATCTGCCACGGCATCCCCGACACCACCGTGGTGCAGGACGGGGACATCGTGAACATCGACATCACCGCCTACATCAACGGCGTCCATGGCGACACGAACGCCACCTTCCTGGCCGGGGACGTCGACGAGGATTCCCGTCTGCTGGTCGAACGGACCGAGGAGTCCCTGCGTCGGGCGATCAAGGCCGTCATGCCAGGACGCGAGATCAATGTCATCGGCCGGACGATTTCCGCCTACGCGAAGCGCTTCGGCTACGGCGTCGTCCGCGATTTCACCGGCCACGGCGTCGGCGAGGCCTTCCACACCGGTCTGATCATCCCGCACTACGACGCAGCGCCTGCCTACTCACGACTCATCGAATCCGGGATGGTCTTCACCATCGAACCGATGCTCACGCTCGGGAAGGTCGACTGGGACATGTGGGACGACGGCTGGACGGCCGTGACGCGCGACCGCAAACGCACCGCCCAGTTCGAGCACACCCTCCTGGTCACCGACCAGGGCGCCGAAATCCTGACCGTGGCCTGACCCGGCCCTCCCATCCCCCGCTGAGGAGCACCATGTCGAAGGACGAGAAAAGCAAGAAGAACACGGTTTCCACTGCCATCGGCGTGGATATCGGCGGCACAGGGATCAAAGGCGGCATCGTCGACCTGAAGAAGGGCAAGCTGCTCGGCTCGCGGTACCGCATCGATACCCCGACCCCCTCCACCCCGCAGGCCGTGGCCGAGGTCGTCCGGCAGATCCTCGAGGAACTCGGCACCCGGGACAAGGCCCCGGCCACAGACGCCCCGGTGGGCATCACCTTCCCGGCGATCATCCACGAAGGCGTGGCGCTCTCGGCAGCCAACGTCGACAAATCCTGGATCGACACGGATGTCGACACGCTCTTCACCGACGTGCTCCAACGCCCCGTCCAGGTCATGAACGACGCCGACGCCGCGGGACTGGCCGAAGCCAGGTACGGGGCCGGGGCCGGGGTCAAGGGCTCCGTCATGCTCATCACGCTCGGCACCGGCATCGGATCGGGGCTGGTCCACAACGGCGTCCTGGTCCCGAACCTGGAACTCGGGCACCTGGAAATCGACGGGTACGACGCCGAAACCCAGGCCTCCGCCTCGGCCCGCGAACGCGATGGCTTGTCCTGGGAGGACTACGCGGTGCGGCTTCAGCGCTACTTCTCCCACGTGGAGTTCCTCTTTTCCCCGCGGCTCTTCGTGGTGGGCGGCGGGATCTCCAAGCGTTCGGAGGACTTCCTGCCCCAGCTCAAGCTCCGCACCCCGATCGAACCGGCACATCTGAAGAACAATGCCGGCATTGTCGGTGGTGCACTGCAGTCGGCCATCCACCACGGCCTCCACGACTAGCCTGCCGGCCGGCAGGGCCGGATGCGGCGGCGGGAAGCCGTCGGGTCCGGGACCCTGCGGTTCCTTATTCGGCGGTCAGGGGACGCTGATGGGCGGCGTCGGGGCGCGGCTGGCCTTCACTGCGCAGCTTGGCGATCGCGCTTTCGAAATCCTCGAGCGACTCGAAGCCCTGGTAGACGCTGGCGAACCGCAGGTAGGCGACCTGGTCCAGCTTCTGTAGCGGGCCCAGGATCGCCAATCCGACCTCGTTGGCGTTGATCTCCGCGGCGCCCGAGGCCCTGACGCTTTCTTCGACTTCCTGGGCAAGCAGCGCCAGGTCGTCATCGGTGACCGGCCGGCCCTGGCACGCCTTGCCCACCCCGGAGATGACTTTGGCGCGATCGAAGGGTTCGGCGACGCCGGATCGCTTGACGACATTCAGGCTCGTCGTTTCCAAGGTCGTGAACCGTCGTTCGCAAGAGCTGCAGAGACGACGCCGGCGGATGGACGAACCGTCTTCGGTCAGCCGGCTGTCAACGACCCGGGAGTCGGAGTTCCTGCAAAATGGGCAACGCATCCACTCCACCTTTCCTGGGGTCATAGGCCGGACTTCGGACCCGGCTACGTGATCAAGGACATGGTCACGGCAGCACCATCATGTCATGTTCGGAGCCCCTCGACGTGTCGAAGGCCACCAGGACGCCCTGTGTAGGCCCCGCCCCGGGACCCGGGGCCGGTGCTGCCGTCGTCCCTAGTGACCCCCGATGCGATGGCTGACCGCGTCGCCGTGCGCCGGGAGGTCCTCGGCCCGGGCCAACGCCACGACATGATTACCGACCTCACGCAGCGCCGCAGAGGGGTAGTCGATGACCTGGATGGCCTTCAGGAACGTCAGCACGTTCAGCCCCGAGGCAAAGGCAGCGGTTCCGCTGGTGGGCAGGACATGGTTGGAGCCGGCGCTGTAGTCCCCCAGGCTCACCGGGCTGTGTTCCCCGACGAAGACGGCTCCGGCCGCTGTCACCCGTGCGGCCACCGCGGCGGCATCGGCGGTGAGGATCTCCAGGTGTTCGGCGGCATAGGTGTTGCAGACGCGCAGCCCCGCGGCGAGGTCGTCGACCAGGATGACGGCCGATTGGCGACCCGCCAGTGCGGTCCGCACCCGTTCGACGTGCTTCGTTGCGGCGATCTGCCCGTCCAGCTCCTGCCGGACGGCCACTACGAGCTCGGTGGAATCGGTGACCAGCACCGCCGCCGCGTTGGGATCATGTTCGGCCTGGCTGATCAGGTCGGCGGCCACGTACCGGGCGGTGGCGCCGGCGTCGGCCAGGATCGCGATTTCGGTGGGACCGGCCTCCGCGTCGATTCCCACGACCCCCTTGACCAGACGTTTTGCGGTGGCCACGAAGACGTTTCCCGGCCCGGTGATGACATCGACGGGCTCGATGCCCTCTGTCGGCGTGGACGCGGTATCGGCGTCGACCCCGTAGGCGAAGGCGGCAATGGCCTGCGCGCCTCCGATGGCATGGATCTCGGTGATGCCCAGCAGTTCCGCGGCCGCGAGGATCGTGGGGTGGGGCAGCCCGCCGAATTCCTGTTGCGGAGGCGAGGCCAGGGCGATGGACCCCACCCCGGCGGCCTGTGCCGGGACGACATTCATGACCACCGAACTCGGGTAGACGGCCAGCCCGCCGGGGACGTACAGCCCCACCCGGCGTACCGGTTCCCAGCGCTGGGTCACGGTGGCTCCCTGGCCGAAGTCCACCGTGGCGGGGGCCGGGCGCTGGGCGGCGGCGAACAGGCGGGCCCGGCGGATGGACTCCTCCAGCGCGTCCCTGACGGCAGGATCGAGTTCGTCCAAGGCACGGCGACGGGCCTCGGCGGGGACCACGGTGCTGCTTTGCTCCACGTGGTCGAAGCGTCGGGCCAGTTCCGCCAACGTCGCGTAGCCTCCGGTCCGGACCTCGGCGATGATCTGCGCGACGGCGTCGGAGGCCGAGTCGAAGTCGTTCTCCGGCCGGGGCAGGGCGGCCTTCAGGCCCGCATGGTCCAGCGCGGTCCCCCGCAGGTCGATGGTCCGCAGGACGGGGAGGGATCCGGGGGTCTGGGTTGAATTCGTCACCGCACCAGTTTACGGCCTCGGGCCCCGGCCCGCCGAGTGCTACGGCGGACCGGCGACGCTAGATGTCCAGGCAGGTGGGGCCCAACAACACCTTGAGGTCCCCGAACAGTGCTGGGTTGGGGTTGACCCGGAAGTCGATGCCCAGGCGCATCAGTTCCACGCTGCGGGTGCCGGCTAGCTTCACCCGCACCTCGGTGTTGCCCTGGTGGGTGCGCAGGACCTCACCGAGCTGTGTGACCACCGCCTCGTTGGCCTTGTGGCTGGGCATCGAAATGACCACCGGCCCGGCCAGCCCGTCCTCGCTGATCTCGGGGATGGTCAGTTCCTGGGCGTTCAAGGACACCGCCCCGTCGTCGCGCCGTTGCAGTCGACCGCGGACCACGACGATCAGGTCCTCGGCCAGCACGCTGGCGATCGGCCCGTAGGCCTGACCGAAGAACATGACCTCCATGGAGCCGCCGAGGTCCTCGATTTCCGACCGGGCGTACGGGTTCCCGCTGTTCTTGGCAATGCGCCGTTGCAGCGAGGTGATCATCCCGGAAATCGTGACGATCTGCCCGTCGCGCGGCCCGTCCTCGGAGAGCACCTGGGTGATGGAGAGGTCGGCATGCTGTTCCAACAGGTTGCCCAGGCCCTGCAGGGGGTGGTCCGACACGTAGAGCCCGAGCATGTCGCGTTCGAAGGAAAGCTTGTCCTTCTTCTCCCATTCGGGCAGATCCGGGACGTCGATGGCCAGCCCGGAGCCGGCGGACGGATCGTCCAGGGCGCTGAAGAGGTCGAACTGGTTGGCGGCCTCGTTGCGTTTGAGCACGATGACCGAGTCGACGGCCTCCTCATGGATCATGGCCAGGGCCCGCCGTGGGTGGCCCATCGAATCATAGGCGCCCGCCTTCACCAGCGATTCGATGGTGCGCTTATTGCACACCACCGCGGGAACCTTCTGCAGGAAGTCGGTGAACGTCTCGAAGGCGCCCTTCTCCTGGCGTGCCTCCACCAGCGCGTTGACCACGTTGGAGCCGACGTTGCGGATGGCTCCCATGCCGAAACGGATGTCGGTATCCACCGGGGTGAAGTTCAGCTGTGATTCATTCACGTCGGGGGGCAACACGGTGATGCCCATATGGCGGCATTCGTTGAGGTAGAGCGCCGATTTGTCCTTGTCGTCGCCGACGCTGGTCAACAGGGCCGCCATGTATTCGGCCGGATAATGGGCCTTGAGGTAGGCGGTCCAGTAGGAGACCAGGCCGTAGGCCGCCGAGTGGGCCTTGTTGAACGCGTAGTCGGAGAAGGGCAGCAGGATCTCCCACAGGGCCTTGATGGCGGCCTCGGAGAACCCGCTGTCCAGCATGCCCTGGTGGAAGCCGGCGTACTGCTTATCCAGTTCGGCCTTCTTCTTCTTGCCCATGGCCCGGCGCAGGATGTCCGCCTGGCCCAGCGAGAACCCGGCGACCTTCTGCGCGATGGCCATGACCTGCTCCTGGTACACGATCAGGCCGTAGGTCTTGTCGAGGATCTCCTGCAACGGTTCCTCGAGTTCGGGGTGGATCGGGGTGATCTCCTGCAGGCCGTTCTTGCGCAGCGCATAGTTGTTGTGCGAGTTCGCGCCCATCGGGCCCGGACGATAGAGCGCGATGACGGCGGAAATGTCTTCGAAGTTGTCGGGGCGCATCAGACGCAGCAGCGACCTCATGGGTCCGCCGTCGAGCTGGAAGACCCCCAGGGTGTCCCCGCGGGCCAGCAGTTCGTAGGCGGCCCGGTCGTCCACCTCGAGTTGTTCGAGGTCCAGGTCAATCCCGCGGTTGATCTTGATGTTCTCGATCGCGTCGGAAATGATCGTCAGGTTCCGCAACCCCAAAAAGTCCATCTTGATCAGCCCGAGAGTTTCACAGGTGGGGTAGTCGAACTGCGTGATGACCTGCCCGTCCTGGAAACGGCGCATGATCGGCACGACGTCGATGATCGGGTCCGAGGACATGATCACCCCCGCCGCGTGGACGCCCCACTGGCGCTTCAGCCCTTCGATGCCCTTCGCCGTTTCGAAGACCTTGGCGGCCTCCGGATCGGCGGCCAGCATCTGGCGGAAATCCGCTGCTTCGGAGTAGCGCTGGGCGGATTTGTCCTCGATGTCGGCCAGCGGGATGTCCTTGGCCATGACGGCCGGCGGCAGGGCCTTGGTCAGCGTCTCGCCCATGCTGAAGGGGTGGCCCATGACCCGGGCCGAGTCCTTCAGGGCCTGCTTGGTCTTGATCGAGCCGTAGGTCACGATCATCGACACGCGCTCGTCGCCGTACTTCTCGGTCACGTAGTTGATGACCTCGCCGCGGCGACGATCATCGAAGTCGACGTCGAAGTCGGGCATGGACACGCGCTCCGGGTTGAGGAAGCGTTCGAAGATCAACCCGTGCTGCAGCGGGTCCAGGTCGGTGATGCGCATGGCGTACGCCACCATGGAGCCGGCGCCGGAACCACGTCCGGGGCCGACCCGGATGCCGTTGTCCTTGGACCAGTTGATGAAATCCGCCACGACGAGGAAGTAGCCGGGGAAGCCCATCTTGGTGATAATGTCCAGCTCGTAGTCGGCCTGCCGGCGCGAGGCCTCGGGGACGCCTTGGGGGTAGCGGTACCGCATGCCGGATTCGACTTCCTTGACCAGCCAGCTGGTTTCGTCCTCCCCCGGCGGGCAGGGGAACTTGGGCATGTAGTTCGCGTCGGTGTTGAAGGAGACCTCACACCGTTCGGCGATCTCCAGGGTGTTGTCGCAGGCCTCGGGGAACTCGGCGAAGAGCGCGCGCATCTCCTGCGGCGACTTCAGGTAGAAACTGGTTCCCGAGAACGCGAAGCGTGATCCCCCCTGGTCATAGGTCGGTTCCAGCAGCGTGGAGCCCGACTGCAGGGCCAACAGGGCCTCATGGGCCTTGGCATCGCGTTCGTGCGTGTAATGCAGGTCGTTGGTCGCCACCAGCGGCAGCTTCAGTTCCTTGGCCAGCCGCAGCAGATCCTTGGTGACCCGGCGCTCGATGTCCAGCCCGTGGTCCATCAGCTCGCAGTAGTAGTTCTCCTTGCCGAAGAGGTCCTGGTATTCACCGGCGGCCTGCTTGGCCTCCTCGTACTGGCCCAACCGCAGGCGGGTCTGGATCTCGCTCGAGGGGCAGCCGGTGGTGGCGATGAGCCCTGAGCTGTACTGCTCGAGCAGTTCGCGGTCCAGCCGCGGCCACTTGCCGAACACCGAGTCCAACGATCCGATCGACGAGGCCCTGAAGAGGTTGCGCATGCCTTCGTTGTTGCGGCTGAGCAACGTCATATGGGTGTAGGCGCCACCGCCGGAGACGTCGTCCCGCTTCTGATGGGCCTCGCCCCAGCGCACCCGGGTCTTGTCCTTGCGGGAGGTTCCGGGGGTGACGTAGGCCTCGACCCCGATGATGGGTTTGACCCCCGCACTGGTCGCCTTGTTCCAGAAGTCGAAGGCCCCGAACAGATAGCCGTGGTCGGTCGTGGCCAGGGCCGGCATGCCCAGGCGCTTGGTCTCCTCGAAGAGGTCGGTCAGGCGCGCGGCGCCGTCGAGCATCGAGTATTCGGTATGCGTATGAAGGTGGACGAATCCGTCCCGGTTTGAGCTGGCCACCGATCCATTCTAGGCCCGGAGGCGACCCTTCCGAACTTCCCCGCGCGGCGGCAGGCGTGTCCCGGTCGGGGGCCGGGCGGCCCCGGGTCCGTGGAGGTCGACGCGGCGGGGGCTCAGTAGCCCAGGTCCCCGTCGCGGAGGATCTCCAGGGCGTGGGAGAGGTCCTGCGGGTAGCTGCTCTCGACCTCGACCCACTCCCCCGTGACCGGATGCGGGAACCCCAGCTGGTAGGCGTGCAGCCACTGCCGGGTCAGTCCGAGGTCGGCCGCCAACCGCGGGTCGGCCCCGTAGGTCTGGTCTCCCGCGCAGGGATGGCGCAGGGCCGAGAAGTGCACCCGGATCTGGTGCGTGCGTCCGGTCTCCAGCTGCACCTTCACCAGGCTGGCCCGACCGAAGGCCTCCAGGACCTCGTAGTGGGTGACCGAATCGCGTCCGCCTTCGAGGACCGCGAACCTCCAGTCATGTCCCGGATGCCGGCCGATGGGTGCATCGATGGTCCCGGACAACGGGTCGGGCAGCCCCTGGACGAGGGCGTGGTACGTCTTGGAGGGGGTGCGTTCCTTGAAGGCACGTTTGAGTGCCGTGTAGGCCCGCTCGGTCTTGGCCACGACCATCGCCCCGGAAGTCCCCACGTCCAGCCGGTGCACGATGCCCTGGCGTTCGGGGGCCCCGGAGGTGGAGATGCGGTAGCCGGCGGCGAGTAACGCGCCGACGACCGTGGGCCCCACCCACCCGGGGGAAGGATGGGCGGCCACCCCGACGGGTTTGTCGATGACCACGTAGTCGTCGTCCTCGGCCAGGATCTTCATGGCTTCCACGTATTCGGCCCTCACTTCCAACGGGTCTGTTTCCGGGGGCGGATCGACGCTGACGACGTCGCCGTCGGCCACCTTGCGGGATTTGGCGACCTGGCTGCCGTTGAGCAGCACATGGCCCCCGGCGCACCAGCGCGCAGCCACGCTGCGGGTGGTCTCCAGTCGGGCGGCCAGCAGGGCGTCGACGCGCTGGCCTGCTTCCTCGGGCCCGACGGCGAAGATGGTCGGGCTCACGATTCGTCGGCTTTCCCGCTCTTCCGGGTGGTCTTCTCGGGCACCGGCAGGCCGTCCAGTCCGATGCCCCGGAAGAGCAGCAGGCAGATGCCGATCATGGAACACACCACGAAGGAGTCGGCCACGTTGAAGATCGCAAAGTGCGGGACGGCGATGAAGTCCACGACGTGGCCCATGCCGAACGAGGGCTCACGGAACAGCCGGTCGATGAGGTTGCCGCTGGCACCGGCCAGCAAGCCTCCCAGGGCCACGGCCCACCATCCCGAGCTCACCTTGCGCAGCAGCGTCAGGACGTAGACCACGACGACGGCCATGATGATGGTGAAGATCCAGGTCACCGAGGTACCGATGGAGAAGGCGGCCCCGGAGTTCAGGATGTAATGCCATTGCAGGGCCGATCCGATCACGTCGATCGTTTCGCCCAGTTCCATCCTGGCCTGCACCAGGGCCTTCGTCAGCTGGTCCAGGCCGGCCCCGAGGACGGCGATGCCCAGCGAGAGCGCGATCAACCGGCCGCTGGCACCCTTCGGCGGGGGCGCCGGGGCCTCATGCTCGGTGCGTGCTGCGGGGTCCTGATCCATCGGGGTCCTTAACGTGATGTCGGCGGCCGGGTGATCCGGCCGCCGACAGACATGGTCGTGGGTGGGACGCCGAAGCGTCCTCCCCGCAACGATTGGCTAGGCGTTGTCCTGGGAATCCGGGGTCGCGATGGGGCCCTGCGACTCGAGATCCTGCAGCTGACCTTCGATGTAGGACTTCAGGCGGGCCCGGTAGTCGCGCTCGAAGCCACGCAGCTGGTCGAGCTTGCGCTCCAGCACGGATTTCTGGTCCTCCAGCGAGTTGAGCGTCTTGGTGCTCTTGTCCTCGGCGTCGGATACCAGTTTCGTGGCCTGCAGCTGGGCTTCGGCGATGATCTTATCGCGCTGCTCGACCCCGGCGCCGACGTATTCGTCGTGCAGGCGCTGGGCCATGGCCAGCACACCGGCGGCGGACTCGGCGGAACCGGATCCTGCGGCAGCGGTATCGGCGGTGGGGGCCGCGGCGGCAGCAGGAGCTTCCGGCGTGGTCGGCGTCTGCTCGGTGGCAGGGGCGTCCTCGACCTCGGGGGAGGCTTCTTCGGCTGCTTCGTCGACGTTGCCGGTCACCGGAGCGGATTCCGCGGCCGGAGCGGCGGCGGTCTCGCTGGCGGGGGCCGCGGCGACGGGGGCCGGAACGCTGCCGGTTTCGACGTCCGTGGAGCCACCGAGCTCGCTGACGCGCTGGCGCAGCTGCTCGTTCTCCTGGGTCAGTCGACGCAGTTCCACGACGATCTCGTCCAGGAAGTCGTCAACTTCGTCCTGATCGTAGCCCTCCCGGAACTTCGTTGGCTGGAAACGCTTGTTGACTACATCTTCTGGCGTGAGCGCCATCTGGTCACCTCGATACTTAGTTCTCTCCCCGGCCGCCTGATTGCGGCCCGAGGGCGATTACACCGGTTATGTAAGCAAGCTGCAGCGGCTGCCGCGGCATACTTCCTGTTTCAAGACTATAACGTTTCCCGCACCGAAGACTAACCTTTGACCTCGGTCGGGAGACAAGAGCCTATCGCCCGATCTGCAGAACGACGACCTTGGCAATGATGATGGCGAAATAAAGGATCAGGAAAGCCAGATCCAGGCGCATCCCGCCCACATCCAAGGGCTTGATCTTGGACCGGAGCCACCGCATGGGCGGATCGGTGATGCGGTAGACGAAACTGGCCAGGATCAGCGCCATGCCGCGGGGACGCCAGCCCCGGGCGAACATCTGGACGATGTCGTAGACGATCCTCAGCATGAGCATGACCTGGACGACCGTCAAGGCGGCATAGACCAGTCCGAAAAGAATTCCCACGGTACGAAGCGGCCGCTAGCTCTGGTTGAAGAAGGTTGCCGTGTCCTCGGAGGATTTCTTGTCCTCACCCAGGATCTCGACGCTGGCCGGTGAGAGAAGAAACACCTTGTTGGTGACGCGTTCGATGCTGCCATGCAGCCCGAAGACCAGGCCGGCGGAGAAGTCGACCAGACGCTTGGCGTCGCCTTCACCCATGTCCGTGACGTTCATGATGACCGGGATGCCGTCCCGGAAGCTCTCGCCGATGACCTTGGCGTCGTTATATGAACGGGGGTGAACCGTCGTGATTTGCCGCAATGAAGAATCCTCGTCCCTGGATGAAGGCGCGCGCTTGATGGGGGTGACCGGAGCCCGGTATTCCGTTTCCGGTTCAGCGGCGACTGCCATGGGGGCCCGCTCGGGCTCGACACGGGACGGTTCCGGACGCTGCTGCAGCTGCTGCTGTTCGGGCATCTCGGACTGCTCGTCCTCGTAGTGCTCGTCACCGTCGGCGAGTCCCAGGTAGATCATCGTCTTGCGCAAGGCGCCAGCCATGGTCTTCTCCTTATGATCGTACGCGGCGAGGGGTCTTCTCCCGCTTGAGTCTCCGCTGCAAACGACGCTACAGCACCGGCGGGCGCTGGCCGAGCACATCGGAGCCGACACGGAGGTGTGTCGCCCCGGCGGCCACGGCCTGTTCCAGGTCGTGGCTCATCCCCGCCGAGATCCAGTCCGCGGTGGGGTGGTCGGCCCGCAAGGAGGCGGAGATTCCGGCCAGCCGTTCGAAGGCCGGAGTCGGGTCCTGACCCAACGGGGCCACGGCCATCACCCCGGCCAGGGCCAGACCTTCGGTTTCGGCGACGAGCTCGGCCAGCTGCTGGACCTCTTCGGGTTCCGCGCCGCCGCGTCCGATCCCGCCGTCGTCCCCCGTGCGCTGGTCCGCGGCACGCAGGTCGACTTGGATCACAGTGGCCAGGTCCGCTCGGGGAGCCAGCCCCTCCTCGGCCCGGCGCTCGGTTTCGCGGTGCATGGCCTTGCCCAACGCCCGGGCCAGGGAGGCCCGGTCCAACGAATGCAGGGCCGCTGCGTAACGGACCACCGATTTGGCCTTGTTGCTTTGGAGTTGGCCGATGAAATGCCAGTTCAGGTCCAGCGTCTGGACCTGAACTGCCTTGGCGGAGGCTTCTTGGTCGCGGTTCTCACCGACCTCGCGCACCCCGAGCTCGTGGAGCAGCCGGACGTCGGAGGCGGGAAAGAACTTGGTCACGACCACCAGTTCGGGCTCCTGGTCCCGTCCGGCGGCACGGGTCGCGGTGGTGATGCGTTCGCGGACGGCCGTGAGTCGTTGCTCCAGGCCCTCGCGACGCCGGGCCTCATCCGGGGCCGGGGCGGGGGTGGTGTTCATGTGTTCCTCTCCGACAGCTGGGCCGGCCAGACGATTCCGGCCAGACGGCCGGTGCGTGCATCACGCCGGTAGGAGTAGTAGTCCTGGTCCTCGACCGTACACACCCCGGTGGAGGTGACGTCCACGTCCAGACCTGCCAACAGGGTGGCCGCCGCACCCGGCAGGTCCAGTGAAGGAGTACCCCAGGAGGTCCTGGCTTCGATTCCGGGCATCACGGCCGCGGCGTCCGACGCCATGTCGGCAGGAACCTCGTAGCAGGCCCCGCATACCGCAGGACCGATCCACGCATGGATCCGGGCGCCCCCGGCCTCGCGGATAGCCTCGACCGTGTTGGTCAGGATGCCCCCGAGCAGGCCGTTGCGCCCGGCGTGGGCCACCGCGGTGACCAGTCCGCCATCGTCCCGGGCGGCCACGAAGACGACCGGTACGCAATCGGCGACCATGACCGCCAGGGGGATCGAGCCGTCCGGGGACAGCAGGGCGTCGGCCTCGGCGGACCTCTCCCCCACCCCGGCGTCCCGGGCCGGGTCGACCTGCTGGTTCGGGGCCGCCGGACGGGGTTCCACGGTATGGACCGTGACCGAATGCGTCTGGTTCATGAACCGCAGGCTCCCGGGTTCCAGGCCCAGCCGGTCCTCCAGCCTCCGACGTCGTTGAAGGACCTCCGGGGCGTGGTCGCCCACGTGCAAGGCCAGGTTGCCCTCGGCGGTCGAGGTGAAGGCCACCTGCGCCGGCGAAGGGCCGGGGAACTCAAAGCGAAGCAAGACCACCACTCCAAATCAGACAACGGCGCGCCACCCGGAATGGTACCGGGCCACGCGCCGTCGACCCCATCAGGGCCACTGTCGGGGATTACTTCAGGAAGTCGGGGACATCCAGATCGTCATGCGAGGAGGACGAGAGGTCCTGCTCCACGACGTGGGGCAGCTCGTCGTACCCCTGGGAGGCAGCGGGGGCCGCTTCGGGGGCGGAGGCCGCGGACTGGCCGGAGGAGCCGGGCGTCGATTGCGCCGAGGCGGCTCCCTCGGACGGGGCCAGCGGGATGGTGCCCGGGACCGTCGTGGGCGGCGCCTGCTGCGGCACTGCCGGTCCGCTCTGCTGCTGTCGCGGCTGCGCCGGTGCGCTGGTGACATCAACCTGGTCGAACCCCGCCGCAATGACGGTCACGCGGGCCTCGTCACCCAGGGCGTCGTCGATGACGGCACCGAAGATGATGTTGGCTTCCGGGTGGGCGACCTCCTGGACCAGGCGGGCCGCTTCGTTGATCTCGAACAGGCCCAGATCCGAACCGCCCTGGATGGAGAGCAGCACGCCGTGGGCCCCGTCGATGGACGCCTCGAGCAGCGGTGAGGCGATGGCCAGCTCGGCGGCCTGGACCGCACGGTCCTCGCCCCGGGCCGAGCCGATGCCCATGAGGGCGGAACCCGCCCCCTGCATGACCGACTTCACGTCGGCGAAGTCGAGGTTGATCAACCCGGGGGTCGTGATCAGGTCGGTGATGCCCTGGACGCCGGACAGCAGCACCTGGTCGGCGGAACGGAAGGCATCGAGTACCGAGACGTTCCGATCGCTGATGGAGAGCAGCCGGTCGTTCGGGATCACGATCAAGGTATCGACCTCGTCGCGAAGGGCGTCGATGCCGGCCTCGGCGGACGTTGCACGGCGACGGCCCTCGAAGGTGAACGGACGGGTGACGACGCCGATGGTCAGCGCCCCCAACGAACGGGCGATGCGGGCGACGACGGGGGCCCCGCCGGTGCCGGTACCACCGCCTTCGCCGGCGGTCACGAAGACCATGTCGGCGCCGCGCATGACCTCTTCGATTTCCTCGGCATGGTCTTCCGCTGCCTGGCGGCCGACCTCCGGGTTGGCGCCCGCGCCGAGGCCACGGGTCAGTTCGCGCCCCACGTCGAGCTTCACGTCGGCGTCACTCATGAGGAGCGCCTGCGCGTCGGTGTTGATCGCAATGAATTCGACGCCGCGAAGGCCGACCTCGATCATGCGGTTCACGGCGTTGACGCCGCCACCGCCGATTCCGACGACCTTGATGACGGCGAGGTAGTTCTGTGGAGCTGCCACGTCCTGTTTCCCTTGTTCGATGTGCTGCTGAGTCTTAGGAAGCTTCAACCGGACCAACGTTAACCCTCAAGTTGAGGGTTATAGTTATGTCAAGTACCTGCTACTAAGACGCTATGTTTTGCATCCCCGGCATGCAACGACCGCCTAGGCGTGTCGCACCATTACCGTGGGGTGGTTCCTGCCGCATGCCCCGACCCCTACCGGGTGACAGGGTGGTCGGGGGTGCTGACGTCGAAGGTCTTGACGCCCGCCTGCTTCTTGTCCTTCAGGAAGGCCGTGAGGACCCGTGCCTTGTCACCGCTGCGTTCGTCGCTCCCCCACAGGACCTTCTGCCCGGTCGTGAGGGAGAGTTCAACCGAATCGACGGTCTGCGCGCTGGCATGGTCAAGCTTTTTCAACGTCGAGGAAGGCAAGGCCGCCAAAACGCCGGTCAAGGAGGAAAAGACCTCCGGATCCTGCTCCGAGGCCTTCCCGTCGATCAGCGGAAGCTTGACGCCCTTGCGTTTCTTGACGCTGGACAACGTCCTGCCGTCCTCTCCGACCAGGTCGTAGGACTTCGAATCGTTCTCCACGATGGCCACCGGGGCGAACTCGACGATCCGCACCTCGAGGGTCCCGGGGGCATGGGCCTGGACAACGACGTCGTGGATGGCTTCCTGATCCGCGAGCAGGTCCTTGACCCGCCCCGGACCGATCCGTGGCAATGGAGTTCCTTCCAATGGTTCCAGCGCCGTGGTGATCGTCTTCGTCGGGACCAGCTTATTGCCCTCCACCGTGATCGTCTGCACGGCCAGCAGGGGCGAATAGAGCAGCACCAGCATCAGGACCACGATCACCGCGACGACGGCCCCGCCGATCCACAGGATGCGTCGACGCAGACGCCGGCCGGGCGATTCGGGCAGGGTGACGACGTTGGGGCCGCCGGAGGTTCCCCCGCTCATGCGCCCGATTCCAACCTCGAAACGATCACCGGTCCGAGTTCGGTGACATCCCCGGCGCCGATGGTCATCACGATATCGCCGCTGCGGGCCACCTCGGAGATCCGGGCCGCCACGTCCCCGCGATCGACCAACCCGCCGGCGGTGTTCAACGCATCGGCCACGAGGGATGAATGGACCCCGGGCAACGGTTGTTCACGGGCTGCGTAGATCTCCAGCACCAGGGCCGTATCAGCCAGGGAGAGGGCATCGGCGAACTCCGCCCAGAATTCGCGGGTCCGGCTGAACAGATGCGGTTGGAAGACGACATGGACCTTGCCATGCTCCCCCGCCACGGCACGGCCGGCCCGCAGCGCCGCCAGGACCTCCGTCGGGTGGTGGGCGTAGTCGTCGTAGACGGTGACCCCGTGGGCCCGGCCCCGGAGCTCGAAACGCCGGGCCGCCCCGGTGAAGGCCGCCAGGCCGTCGAGAGCCGTCCCCGGATCCAGCCCGCAGTCCAGTCCGACGGCGAAGGCCGCCGCCGCATTGAGCAGGTTGTGGTCCCCGGGGGCGGAGAGCGAGAGCCGCCCGGATCCGCCACTGCCCCAGTCCAGATCGCAGGCGAAGCGTCCCTCCTCGGGCCGGGAGTTGCTCAGCCGACGGTCCGCGGAGTCGGAGAAACCGTAGGTCTGCACCCGCACCAGAGGACGTTCCGCGCGGAGGCGCCGTGCCAGGGCCAGGGCCCCGGGGTCGTCGGCGCAGGCGATCAGCAATCCGCCGTCGGGCAACAAAGAGGCGAACTGGTGGAAGCTCTCATGCACCGCGGCTTCGGTGCCGTAGTGGTCCAGGTGGTCGGCCTCGATATTGGTCACCACGATGGTATCGGGACGGTAGTTCAGGAACGAGGCGTCGGATTCGTCGGCTTCGGCCACGAAGATCCGCCCCGAGCCATGTTCGGCGTTGACCCCCAACCCCGCGATGTTGGCGCCGATGGCGAAGGACGGTGAGGCTCCTGCCTGGCGCAGCATCACGGCGATGAGCGAGGTGGCCGTCGTCTTGCCGTGGGTGCCGCAGACGGCGACGACATGGTGGGAATCCATCGTGGCCGCCAGCCCCTCGGAGCGGTGCAGGATGCGCATCCCGCGGTCGATGGCGGCATCATATTCGGGATTCCCCGCCTTGATGACCGAGGAGGCGACGACGGTATCGGCCTCCGGCAGCTCCGCGGCGGAGTATCCGACGTGGATCACCGCCCCCAGGGCGCGGAGTTCGTCCAGGACCGGAAGGTCCTTGGCGTCGCTGCCGGTGACGGCGACCCCCTGGGCCAGCATCAGCCGGGCGACGGCGGAGACCCCGACCCCGCCGATCCCCATGAGATGGACCCGGCCGAGCTCGGCCAGCGTATGACGTTGTTGCATGCCTCTAGTGTCCTCTCTTCGGGGCGCGGACGCCCCGCTGCCCGGCGGCCGCGTCGAGCACCCGGCGGGCCATCTGTTCGGCGGCGTCGCGGCGCCCCAGCGCCCGGGCCGCCGCGGACATGGTGTCCAGGCGTCCGGGGTCGGCCAGCAACCCGGGGACGACCCGGGCGACGTAGTCGGCGGTGAACTCGTCATCGGGTTTCACGATGGCGCCCCCCGTGGCCTTCAGGTCGCTGGCATTTTGTGCCTGTTCGCCGTTGCCGATCGGCAGCGGGACCAGGATCGAGGGCAGTCCGACGGCGGCCAGCTCGCAGACCGTGCCGGCTCCGGCCCGGGCAATGATCAGGTCCGCGGCGGCGTAGGCCTGTTCCATCCCGTCCACGTATTCGACCTGGTGGTAGCCGGGCAGCGACAGCGGCTCCCCGTCCTCGTCCACCATGGCCTTGCCGCTGCCGGTGACGTGCAGGACCTGGAATCCCGGGTGTTCGGCGCCGGCGTCCCCGGCCAGGCGGCGGAGACCACCGATGAGGGCCTGGTTCACCGACAGGGCGCCGGAGGATCCGCCGGTGACCACCAGGGTCGGCAGCTGTGGGTCCAGGCCCAGGGCGCTGCGGGCTTCGACCCGGGCCGCGGCGCGGTCCAATCCGGCGATCCGGCGGCTCATGGGCATGCCGACCAGTTCGGCTCCGGGCAGGCCGGTGCCCTCGAACGCGGTGCCCACGGCGGCGGCGAAGCGCGCGCCGACCCGGTTGGCCAGGCCTGCCTTGGCGTTGGCCTCATGCACGACCACCGGGATGTGCAGCCGACGGGCCGCCAGATAAACCGGAGTGCAGACGTAGCCGCCGACCCCGACGACCACGTCGGCCTCGGCCCGGCGCAGGATGTTCTGGGCCCCCCGCACTGCCGCCACGAAACGGAACGGCAGCTTCAGCAGGTCCAGCGAGGGACGGCGTGGCATCGGCACCCGGGCGATGGTCTCCAACTCGTAGCCGGCCGCCGGCACCAGCCGGGTTTCCATCCCCGAGGGGGTTCCGACCAGGCGGATCGCGGGCCGGGGTTCGGCCTCCCGCAGGGCATCGGCAATGGCGAGCAGGGGTGAGACATGGCCGGCGGTTCCTCCGCCGGCCATCACCACCGAGGGGACATGGTTCATGGGTTGGCCTTCCTGACTTTGCGTGGGGTCCCGCCCGGGGTCGTGGCTTCGGTGGGCAGTTCAGAGCTGGCGTCGGGGCGGGAACGGGCGAAGCACAACACGACGCCGACGGCCATGAGCGAGAGCAGCAGGGCCGAACCACCCGAGGAGATGAAGGGCAGCGGGACGCCGATCACCGGGAGCAACCCGGTGACCATGCCGATGTTCAGGAATGCCTGGCCGATCAGCCAGGCCATGATGCCGCCGGTGGCGATGCGCACGAACCCGTCCTGGTGGCGGGCCGCGACCCGGTACATCGCAATGGCGAGGATCGCGAAGAGCACGACGACGACCAGGGTGCCCAACAGTCCGAGCTCCTCACCGAGGATGGTGAAGATGAAGTCGTTGGAGGCCTCGGGGATGTAGTTCCACTTCTGCCGTGATTGGCCCAGGCCCACACCCCACCAGCCGCCTGAGGCCAGCGCATAGATGCCCTGGGTGGATTGGTAGCAGGCGCCGGGCTGGGTATCGCAGTTCAGCCCCAGCCAGGCATAGATGCGGGTCATGCGGTTGCCGGAGACCATCACCATGACCACGGCCGCGATGGCCCCGAGCACCCCGGCCGCGGCGAACAGCTTCAGCCGGACCCCGCCCAGGAACAACGTGGCCACCAGGACCAGACCGATGACCAGTGCGGTGCCCAGGTCCCGGCCGACCATCACCAGTCCCAGGAGCAGGACGCCCCCGGGGAAGAGGACCGGGATCAAGGCGTGGGACGTCTGGTCGATGAGCTTGGACTTCTTGCTCAGTACGGAGGCCGCCCAGACCGCCAGGGCCAGCTTCGCCGCTTCGGAGGGTTGGAAGGTGAGCGAACCGATCTTGATCCAGTTCTTGTTCCCGTAGATCTCCAGCCCCAGCGGTGTCAGGACCAGCAGGAGCAGGAAGGCGCTGATGAACAGGGCCGGCCACGCCAGCTTCTTGAACGTCGGCAGCGAGAACCGCGAGATGATGAGCATCATCGCGACCCCCACGACGGCCCAGACGCCCTGTTTGATGACCTGGTCGTAGGAGGAGGCATCGGGGTTGCTGCTGATCGCTTCCACGGAGGAGGAGGACAGGACCATCATCAGGCCGATCACGGTCAGGGCCAACGTGCTGCCCAGGATCAGGTAGTACCCGGTCCGTCCGTCCTTATGCGGGTCGCCTTCAACCCAGTTCCAGAAGCGGGCGACCGGCGTTTGGGTGGATTTCTCCCGGGTCCTGCCCCGCGTGGCCGCCGTGTTCTCGCGTCCGGGGGTCCGGGTGATGAGGGCCCGCGACCGGTCGGGGGCCTGGAGGCCCTTCTTCCGCGGGGAGGAGGCCTTCTTCGGGCTGCCGGGGTGGGCGTTGGTGGCCGGGGCCGACTCCTGCGCCCCGGTATCGGCGGTGCCGGATGGACCGGACGCCGGCGGATGTCCCGCTGAGCCTGCGTTGCCCCCGTGGAGGCCCGTCCTGCGGATCCGGGGCTTGCGGCCCGATCCACCGGTGGGGCGTGATGTGGGGGGTTCCACGCATACTCCTTAGTTTTCTTCGTCCTCCATGAGCCGGCCGACCGCTTCGATGAAGGCGTTGCCGCGGTGGGCGTAGGACGTGAACTGGTCCATGGATGCCGCCGCCGGCGCCATGAGCACCGTGTCCCCGGCCTCGGCGATCCGCGCCGCGGCTTGAACAGCCGCTTCCATGACCGACGTTTCGCGTTCCTGCCGATCCGAACCATCTGCTGTCTGTGTACCAGTTTCGCCTACCGGCGCCTCGATCACCTGCACCGTGGGCGCGTGTCGCCGCAATGCCTCCTGCAGCGCGGAGGTGTCGGTTCCGATGAGCACCACGGCTCGGAGTTTGTCGGCGAAGCGCGTCACCAGTTCGGAGTAGTCCACTCCCTTGGACAGCCCTCCGGCGATCCAGACGACCGAGCCGAAGGAGCCCAGCGATGCGGCGGCGGCATGCGGGTTGGTGGCCTTGGAATCGTTGATCCACAGGATGTCGTCCCGACGGGCGACGGCCTGGATGCGGTGGTCCCCGCCTTCATAGGCGTGCAGTCCCCGGCGGACGGCTTCCGGTTCGACCCCGTAGGCGCGGACCAGCGCCGCGGCAGCCAGCGCATTGGCGACCATATGCCGCGGTGCCACTCCCCCGAAGTCCTCCAACGAGGCCAGTTCGGCGGCCGAATCACCGCGCTCGGCGATGTAGGCGCGGTCCACCAACAGATCGTCGACGACCCCCAGCATGCTGCGCGCGGGGACCGAGGTGGTGAAGCCGATGGCCCGGCATCCCTCGACGACATCGGCGTCTTCGACCATTTTCTCGGTGATCGGTGCCTCCACGTTGTACACCGCGGCCACCCGGGTGCGTTCGTAGATCCTGGCTTTATCCGCCTGGTACTGCTCGAAGGAGCCATGCCAGTCCACATGGTCCTGGGCGATGTTCAACACCACCGAGGCCAGCGGCGAGAGGGTGTGGGTGTAGTGCAGTTGGAAACTGGAGAGCTCGACGGCGATCACGTCATACCCCTCGGGGTCGCGGACCGCATCGAGGATGGGCGTGCCGACGTTGCCGGCGGCGACGGCCCGCAGCCCGCCCGCCTGCAGCATGGCCTCGGTCATCCCCACGGTGGTGGTTTTCCCGTTCGTCCCGGTGATGACCAGCCATTCGGCGGTCTTGCGCCCTTCACGGTGGTTCACCCGCCAGGCGAGTTCGACGTCGCCCCAGATCGGCACCGAGGCTTCGGCGGCAGCCCTCAGCAGCGGGTGATGCGGTGGCCAGCCCGGTGAGGCGATGACCAGATCGGCGACCCGGCCGTCGATGGTGGGCAGTCCCTGGGTGTGTTCCGGGCCCAGCAGGACGTCCCGGGCACCGACGATCTTCAAGGTGTCGGCCCGCTGGGCGCTTTCCTCCCCGGCGCCGGTATCGACGACGACGACGGCGGCCCCGAGCTCGATCAGGGTATCGGCGGCGGAGAAGCCGGTGACGCCCAGCCCGGCCACCACGACCCGCAGGCCGCTCCAGTCGGCGTCCCAGCTGGTCAGATCGTCCAAACGCACGTTCACAGTCCCAAAACCCATTCGCCGTAGAAGAGACCCAAGGCAACGGCGACGCACAGTCCGCAGATGATCCAGAAGCGCACGACGACGGTGACTTCGGCCCACCCCTTGAGTTCGAAGTGATGCTGCAGCGGAGCCATCAGGAAGATTCGTCTGCCGCCGGAGAGTTTGAAGAAGCCGACCTGGATGATCACCGACAAGGAGATGATCACGAACAGTCCGGCGAGGATGATCAGCAGGACCTCGGTGCGTGAGAGCAGCGCGAAGGCCGCCACGGCACCACCGATGGCCAGTGAGCCGGTGTCCCCCATGAAGATCTGTGCCGGGGAGGTGTTCCACCACAGGAACCCGATCAGGGCCCCGGAGAGGATCGCCGCGAGCAGGGCCAGATCCATCGGGTCGCGGACTTCGTAACACACCGACCCGATCGAGCGGGAGGATCCACAGGCCTGGTTGAACTGCCAGATGCCCATCAGGGTGTACGCACTGAAGACCATGATCGACGCCCCGGTCGCCAGCCCGTCCAGGCCGTCGGTGAGGTTCACGCCGTTGGTGGCCGCGGTGACGATCACATTCGCCCAGATGATGAAGAGGATGGCCCCGATCAGCGGGCCGAAGAACGCCAGATCCAGGGCGGTGTCGCGCGTGAAGGACAAATGGGTGGAGGCCGGGGTCAGACCCTTGCCGTTGGGGAACTTCAGTGCGAGGATCGCGAAGGCGATCCCCACGATCGCCTGCAACAGCAGTTTCTGCCAGGCCCGGAGCCCGAGGCTGCGCTGCTTGGAGATCTTGATGTAGTCGTCGAGGAACCCGACGAAGCCCATGCCGGCCATCAGGAACAGCAACACCAACCCACTGGCCGAGGGGCCGGGGGCATGGTCGGCGAGCAGGCCCAGGATCCCGTGCGTACCGAAATAGGCGACGAAGACGGCCGCGACGATGACGGCACCGCCCATGGTCGGCGTCCCGCGCTTGGTGTGGTGCGAGGTCGGACCGTCGTCCCGGACGAACTGGCCATAGCTGCGCTTGGTCAGGACCTTGATGAAGACCGGGGTTCCGGCAAAGGACAGGACCAGGGCGATGGCTGCGCCCATGATGAGGGAGATCACCGGGGATCCTCCGTTTCGAGCGCGCTGGTGGCACCGTTCGAGCAGGTAGTGGAAGCCACCCTGTCGCCCAGGTGGCGTAGACCTGCGGAGTTGGAGGACTTGAACAAGACGATGTCTCCGGGTTCCAGCTGGTCAGCCAACAATGCCTCGGCGTCGTCCGGGGTCTCGACGTAGTACGCCTCGTCTCCCCAACTGCCTTCGAGCACTGCCGAGTTGAAGGCGGCCTTGGCTCCTTGGCCGACCACCACCAGCTTCTTGATGTTGAGCCGGACCGCGAGGCGGCCGACCAGGTCGTGTTCGTGGATTGATTCGGGGCCGAGTTCGAGCATCTCGCCCAGGACTGCCCAGGTGCGGCGGGCGACTCCCGCCTCCGAGGGCAGACCGAGTTCGGCCAGCGTCCGCAGTGCGGCACGCATCGATTCGGGATTCGCGTTGTAGGCGTCGTTGACGATGCTCACGCCGTCGGCACGGTCGGTGCGTTCCATGCGCCACCGGCTCGCCGGCCCCCGGTCCTGCAGGGTCGCGGCGATCGTGGAGCCGTCGATGCCCACGCTGTACGCGGCGGCCGCGGCGGCCAGCAGGTTTGAGACGTGGTGCCGTCCGATGAGTCCGCTACGGATCCGGTGGCTTCCACCGTCGGGCAGGTCGAGCGTGAATTCGGGGTAGCCGCCCTCGGCGACCACGATGTCGGTGGCCATGACCGGGGCCCGGTTCCCGCCGTCGTCCATGGCGAATCCGAGGATCTCGGCGTCGGTGCGTGTCGCCATGGCGGCGACCCGCGGGTCGTCGAGGTTCAGGATGGCGGTGCCGTTGCCAGGCAGTGCCTCGACCAATTCGCCCTTGGCCCGGGCGATGTTCTCCACTCCGCCGAATTCGCCGGCGTGGGCGGTGCCCACACACAGCACGACGCCGGTGTCCGGGTGGACCATGTCGGTCAGGTAGGTGATGTGGCCGATGCCGGTGGCACCCATTTCGATGACCAGGTACCGGGTCTCGGCCGTGGCATTGAAGACGGTCAGAGGGACGCCGACTTCGCCGTTGTAGGAACCGATGGGAGCCACCGTGGGCCCCGAGGTCTGCAGGATCGATGCGAGCAGGTCCTTGGTGGTGGTCTTCCCGGCGGAACCGGTGATGCCGATGACCCGGGTCCCGCCGGCCCGCAGCCGCTCCACGAGATGGGCCGCCAGCGCGCCCATGGCGATGACCGCATCGTCGACGATGACCGCCGGGTGCACGGCCCCTGCCGTATCCAGTGTCTCGTGCTCGGCCAGGGCCAGGATGGCGCCTGCGGCGAAGGCCCGGTCGATGAAGTGGTGGCCGTCCGATACCTCGCCGGGTTTGGCGACGAAAAGGGTCCCGGTGGCGCACTCCCGTGAGTCGGTGGCGACACCGCTGACGGTGGTTCCGGGATCGGCGGTGGCCGTGATGCGCCCACCGGTAATGGACGCAATGTCGGCTGTGTTCAGTTCAATCATGGCTCTTTGACTTTACCCGTTGGCCGCCGAGTCGGTGGAACCGTCCTCGGCGGGGCGCGGGCTATGCCCTGCGGCGAGCAATGCCTGACGCAGTTCCACCCGGTCGTCCAGGGCCACGTTCACGCCGTTGACTTCCTGCCAGACCTCATGCCCGCGCCCTGCCACCAGGATGGTGTCCCCGGCCCGCGCCATCGCCACTGCGGCCACGATCGCGTCCGCCCGCGGGAAGATCTCGGCGGCCTGGCTCCCCAGTCCCTCGGCTTCGATGGCCTCCAACGCCCCGGTCAGGACATCCCGGCGGATCCCTCCGGCTTCCTCGTTGTGGGGATCATCATCCGTGATGATCACGACATCGGCGTGTCGGGCTGCGACGGCCCCCATGGTGGGGCGTTTGGTGGCGTCCCGGTCCCCCGTGGCCCCGAAGACGACGATGACCCGTGAGTCCGGATGTTGTCCCCGCACGCCTTCGATGGCCCGTTCGAGCGCGTCTGAATTATGGGCGAAATCGACGACGGCTGCCGGGGAATCACAGATGACCTGCATCCGGCCCGGCACCGCGACGGTCAGGGGGTCGGAGGCGTCCAGGACCCGTTGGAGGTCTTCCAGGGCGATGCCTGCGACATGGACCATCAGCAGGGCCAGGGCGGCGTTGGAGACATTGAAGAGCCCGGGCAGGCCCGTGTGGGCGCGCAACCGTTCCCCGTCGGGACCGTGAATTTCGAATTCATGACCGAGACCGTGCTGGGCGATGCCCTGGACGCTCCACGCCCGACCGGGCAGCTGCTCGTCGGCTCCTGCCCCATCACGGGGAACGGTCCGCAGGGTGGACACCTCGGCGGTGCTGGAGCGCGCCATGCGACGACCCCAGGCATCGTCCACCGTGATGACCGCACGGGCACTCCGCTCGGCGGCGAAGAGCCGGGACTTGGCCTCGAAATAGGCCTCCATGCTGCCATGCAGGTCCAGGTGGTCCTGGGTGAGGTTGGTGAAGCCCGCGACCCCGAAGGCCATGCCTCCGACTCGTTCATAGTCGATGGAATGGGAGGAGACCTCCATCGCGACCGTGTCCACCCCGGCCGCCCGCATCCGGGCCAACAACGCATGCAGTTGCGGGGCTTCCGGTGTGGTCAGCACGCTGGGGATCCGTGTTCCGTCGGCGAGGATCTCAATGGTCCCGATCAGCCCGGTCCGCTGGCCCAGCGCCCGCAACAGCGAGGTGATGAAGTACGTCGTCGTGGTCTTGCCGTTGGTTCCGGTGACACCGATCAGGCCGAGCCCGGGCTCCACCGATCCGTACAGGATGGCGGCCACGGGTCCCACGGAGGCCCGCACGGAGTCCACCACCAGCACCGGTAGGCCGGTGGCCGCCGCCCGTTCTTCACCGCTTTCGTCGGCGAGGATCGCCCCGGCTCCGGAATTGGCGGCTGCGGTGCAGTAGTCGGCACCATGGCTTCGTGCCCCGGGAACCGCTGCGTAGAGGTCCCCGGCCAGCACGGCTCGTGAATCGAGGCATACCCCCTGGACCACCGTGCCGCCGTCACCCCGGAGCCGAGGCGTGATGCCGTGCTCGGCCAGGCGACCGGCCAGCTCGTTCAGGGTCAGACGAGGAGCCTGGTCGGGACGGAACGCACGTTCGGCGTCCTGGGGGGTGGGGGGCACTGTGTTCACCATGCGTATTTCTGCTTCTTTCCGACGAAGACCTTATAGGGATCGGGCTTATCGGTGGTGGGTGGGACGTTGTAGCTGTTGAGGGTCTGGGACATGATCGAGGTGAACGTGTCGCCCACACTGAAGCTCTCCCAATTGCCCTTGGGCCGCTGCATCGTCACGACGACCAGGTACTTCGGGTCGTCGATCGGCGCCATCCCGGCGAAGGAGCTGGTGTAGCCGTCGAGTTTGCCCGTCGGACCGGCGGCCTGACCGGTTCCGGTCTTGCCCCCGACGCGGTATCCATCGATGTCCATGTCATACCCCGTGCCGTCGGTCACCACGGTCTCCATCATCCGCCGCATTTCCTTGGAGGTCTTCTTGGAGATGACCCGCTTGCTCTTGACCTCCTTGCGCTCGTGTTCGGTCCCGTCCGGATCCGTGTAGGACTCGATGAGCGAGGGCTCGATCTGGACCCCCTGGTTGGCGATCGCCTGGAAGATGCGGGCCGTGTGCAGGGAGGTCAGGCTGTAGCCCTGGCCGAACATGGTCGTGTACTGCTGGCGGCGGTCCCAGCGCTCCGGGGGAACGAAGATGCCCTTGTTGACCGGAACCCCGATGTCGAAGCCCTGGCCGATGCCGAACTTCTTCATCCATTCGTAGCGTTGTTCGTTGCTGAGCTTGCTGCCGACCATCGTGGTGCCGGTGTTGTAGGAGCGCGCGAAGATCCCCGCCGTGGTCATGTCCAGGGTCTCGTGCTTCATCGAGTCGTGGATGGTTTCCTTGCCGATGGTGTATTCGTTCGGGACGGTGAAGTGGTCCTTGGGCTTCACCACGCCTTCCTCCAAGGCGGCCGCGAAAGTGGCGGCCTTGCCGGTCGAGCCGGGTTCGTAGGCCTGCGACACCGTGGTTGAACGACGGAACTTGGCGTCCGTGGCTCCCGGGTCCGCCGGATCCACCGTCGTCGAATCCGCCAGGGCCCGGATCTTGCCGGTGTCCACCTCGACGACCACCGCGTTGACCCATTCGGCGTTGAACTGCTTCTGCTTGGCCATCACCGCTTCCTGGGCGGCCCACTGGATATCGCTGTTGATCGTGAGTTTGAGGTCCTGGCCATCGACCGCCGGCTTTTCCTTGAGCGTCGCCATCGGAATCCTGACCCCATCGGCGGCGATCTCGAAGGTCTTGGTCCCCGCTTCACCGGCCAATGCTTTGTTCTGGCTCAATTCCAAGCCCTCGGCCCCGGTCTGGGAGGTCCCGTCCTCGCTGGACCGCAGAAAACCCAATACCGAGCCGGCGACGGTGCCGTTGGGGTATTCACGTTCGAAGCGTTCCTGGCTGGTGATCCATGGCAGCCCGATCTTCAGGACCTTGTTGCGGGTTTCGGGGGTCACCCCTTTGGCCACGACGGAGTAGCCCTTCTTCTTGGCCCCCTCATCGCCGATGATGGAGGTCTTCAGCGTGTCCTGATCGATGTCCAGGGTGGCCGCGAGTTCCTTGACGGCGTCTTCGGTCTGCACGACGTCCCGGCCGCCGTCACCGTCCTTGCGCTTGAACGAGTCCTTAACCTGGCGCTGGTCGACCACCAGGTCGTAGCGTTCAAAGCTGGCAGCCAGGATCTTCCCGGATGAGTCCAGGATCTTGCCACGCACCGGCTGCTGGTCCGTTTCGCGGATCCGCTGGCCGGTGGCCGCCTCCGCAGCAGCCGACGGATCGAGCCCCTGCACCAGGAAGAGCCGTCCGCCGAGCAGGACCAGCATGACCATGGCAAGGGCCAGGCCCGTCCGCAGACGGCGCGGCTCGGTGTGCTTTGATTTCCTGGCGGGCGGCCTGGCCATAGTTCATTCCTTGGGTTGCTGATCGGTTCTTCTCGAGGTCCGTACCGAACAGGACTCGCTGCCCTACTGTCCGGAACCCTGCTGCGCCGGAGCCGGGATGGTTCCGCCGTTCAGGTCCTCGCTCGAAGCTTCGTCGGTCTTCTTTTGTGTCTTGCTCTCGGCCTCCGAGGCGCCGTCGGTGACTGCCTTGCCCTCGGGGGCGATGTTGCTTTGCTGCTCCGCGGCTTCGGACTTCGTGTCCGCCACCGTCTGTTTCTTGGCCTGGTCTTCAGGGACCGCCGGTGTCGGTACATGGGCGGAAGGAAGCTTTCCCTTTTCCGCGGCCGTGGACTTTCCGGCGATCTTCTGGGTGTCCAGATTGATCGAAGCCACCGTTCCCGGGGTGACCATACCCAATTCTGCCGCCTTGACTGCCACATTCTGGGGAGCTTGAAGGTTTTGGAGCTCCTGTGTCAGCGCTTCGTTCTGCTGGCTGAGGGCCTGTTCCTGGCCGCGGAGGCTCACGATGTCGTACTGGGAGTTGGCCACATTGACGTTGATGACCAGGACCCCGACCAGCGCCGCCAGCAACAAAGCGAAGCAGAACACGGCGAATCCGGCGCGTCGGCTGCGTTTCGTGGCCGGGACCAGGGACAGCGGTGTGCGCGGCTTGGGTTCGGAACGAGGAAGGGGCGTCGGAGCCAGTGCGCGGGCGTTGGCACCGACGGTGCTGCCTGCGGTGCTCTGCCGTGCGTGAACTGCACGCGTCTGGGTTGCGGTGCTCATGTTCAGCTCCTCTTCAGGATTCGTTCCACCGCGCGGAGCTTGGCTGATGCCGCGCGGGGGTTTTCGTCGATTTCGATGTCATTCGGCTTCTCGGTTCCCTTGGTCAGACTCCGGAAGCGGGCCTTGTGCTCCTCCAGCTCGACCGGGAACCCGAGGGGGGCCGAGGACTTGGAGGCCGCGGCGAAGTGCTTCTTGGCCAGCTTGTCCTCGAGCGAGTGGTAGCTCATCACCACCACCCGGCCCCCGATGTTCAGCACGTCCATCGAGGCCGGTAGCGCCCGGTCCAGCACATCGAGTTCTTCGTTGACCTCGATACGCAGGGCCTGGAAGGTCCTTTTGGCGGGGTGTCCCCCGGTGCGGGCGGCCCCGGCCGGCACGACGCTGCGGATGCTCTCCACCAACTGGCCGGTGGTTTCGAAGGGGCGCATCCCCCGGTCCCGGACGATGGCCGACGCGATCCGACCGGCGAACTTCTCCTCACCCCAGGTGCGGATCAGGCGGACGAGATCCGATTCGGAATAGTCGTTGACCACATCGGCGGCCGTCGGTCCGGTCGAGGTGTCCATGCGCATGTCCAGTGGGGCATCGAAGGAATAGGCGAAGCCGCGTTCGCGCTCATCGAGCTGCAGCGAGGAAACCCCCAGGTCGAACAACACGCCATCGACGCCGTCGAAGCCCAGGTCCTCGACCACATCATCGATTTCGTCGTAGACCGCGTGGACCAGATCGGTCCGGTGGGAGAACGGCGCCAACCGCTCCCCCGCCAAGGCCAGTGCCTGCTCGTCGCGATCCAGCCCGATCAGGTGAAGCTGGTCGAAACGACGCAACAGCGCCTCGGAGTGCCCGCCCATGCCGAGCGTGCAATCAACGACGACGGCCCGTTCGCGCTGGTCGATCCCTGCCTGGATCGACGGCGCCAACAGCCCTACACAACGTTCGAGCAGCACCGGTACGTGCCGCTCGGATGTGGGACGGGGTGTGATGTCGTCGGTCATGCCCTGTCCCCTTTCAGCGTGTCACAGCTTGCAATCGTGGTGTAGGGATTGGGCCAGATCCCCCTCCGCTCCGATCCTCATCGGCCTGGCTCCGGGGAAGTGGAGCCAGGATGATGCTGACGGGCGGCTGGAGATCTGGTCCAACCCCACCGAGCGCTTCCAGCGGTTGCTAGAAAATGCCCGGCAGTACTTCTTCATCTGTCTCGGAGAACGTGCTCTCCTGTTCTTCGAGGTATTCGTTCCAAGCCTGGGTATCCCAGATCTCGGCCCGGGACCCCGCACCGATGACGGTGACCTCACGGTCCAGTCCGGCGTAGGCGCGCAGTGCCCCCGGGATGGTGACCCTGCCCTGCTTATCCGGCATCTCGTCAGAGGCGCCGGAGAGGAAAACGCGGATGTAATCCCGCGCCTGCCGCGAGGACAACGGTGCCTGACGCATCTGCTCATGCACGTTCTCGAATTCCCGCTGGCTGAAGACGTAGACGCAGCGTTCCTGCCCCCGGGTCAGAACCAGCCCGTTCGCCAGTTCATCGCGGTATTTGGCAGGAAGGATGATGCGCCCCTTTTCGTCAAGACGCGGCGTGTACGTCCCGAGGAACATACGCACCGCCTTCCCGTCATCAAGGAGCTACGTTCACCCCGTCATCCCCCATCACCTCTACAGTCCCCCACTTTACTCCACAAAGCCCCACTGTCAACGACAGACGGTAGTTTTACCACCAATAGGGCAAATTCTTTTCCTTGCAATCAGAGGGAAGCAGGCCCGTGGTGAGGAGTGGAGGGAATTTGGTATACAAGAGCGCGCCGGACGGGAAAAAGCCCGAAAAGATGCGCAATCACGGGCTGTGCGCCCTCGCCGGGATCCTGGTGGGGCAAAGTGGAGGAACCCGGTGGCGGGAAGTGGAGGACGGCGCGGAGGGCCACCGGAGGGGATGGGCCCGCGGGGGTGTGGCGTTCACCACGAGGTCGTGGCGCCCTGAGGGCACAAAAAAAGAGCGCCGGCCGTGATGGCCTGCGCCCTGCGGTGGCTAGGGTCCTTCTTCGGGCCTGGTGGCCAGGCCCGACGACTAGTTAGTGATCGTTAGTGCTCGTCCCGATGACGGGCTTCCCATTTGGATTCAAGATCCGCCATGAATGAGCTCTTCTGCGGTCCTGACCTGGTTTTGCCCTTGCCGACCTTGCCGAAGGCATTCTTCGAAAAAGCGACATAGACCCCGATGCACATCAGCGCGAAGCCCAGGACACCGACCGGGATCCATTGGCTGGAGACACCCAGCAACAGAGCGATGATGCCCACGACTCCGATGATGGCGCCGATGGCGATGTTCCGCGTGGAATAGCCGCCGGGTGCGGCGTTTGACTTCATCGAGGAGGCAAACTTGTGATCCTCGTGCAGTTGCTTTTCCAGCTGCTCGAGCAAGTGCTGCTCGTGTTCGGAAAGTGGCATGATCCCTTCCCCAATCCCTCGTGTCCGTCGGTCTCCGTCCGGAGAACCCCTATATATAAGTCAACGGTTCCCGCAACTGCATTGTTCCCGCTGCCGCAAGTACGTCCAATTACTTTTTCGCTACCTGTGGTCCGTCAAGGATAGTCTGCATTTCCACCACCGGGAAGTCGAGTTATGTTTCCTCCTCGGGTGGGTTCTCCGGTGGGCGCATCAGGGTCGCCGGCTGCAGCGATCCGGCGGGGAACCTCTGCCGGATGCGATCCATGGTTTCCTCGGCCTGACGCCAGTTTCCGTCGCTCCGTTCGAAGCTCAATTGGATGCCGCCGTCGGCATCGGAAAGTTGTTCCACCCGGATGCCGATGAGACGAACCCCTTGCGGTCGTTCTCCGATCCCGGCCAGCAGTCCTTCCGCAGCCGCCAGCAGTACCTGCGCGGAATTCGTGGGCTGCACCAGTCGACGGCTCCGAGACATGGTGGTGAAGTCCGAGTACCTGAGTTTCAGGGCCACTGTCTGGCCCTGGCGCTCCGCCTCGCGGAGTCTTTGGGCCACGCGGTACGCCAGGCGCAGCAGTTCCCGCTTCAGCGGCGCCTCTTCATGGACGTCGACGGCGAAGGTTTCCTCGGCACCGATGCTCTTCTCCACCCTGACCGGTTCCACCGCACGGTCGTCCCTGCCCCAGGCGAGGGCATGGAGGTGGAGGCCATTGGAACCAAGCAGCCGTTCCAGCGTGGCCAGCGGGGTCTGGGCCAGTTCGCTCACCATCGAGATCCCGGCCCGGGCCAACACCTCCTTTGTCTTGGCCCCCACGCCCCACAGGGCTTCGACGGGAAGGGTGTGCAGGTAGGCGACCGTGTCCTCGGGAGCGATGCGGAGCAATCCGTCGGGCTTGGAACGGGTCGAGGCCACCTTCGCCACGTATTTGTTCCTGGCGATCCCCACGCTGGCCGGAAGGCCCAGTTCAGCGCGGAACCTGGCCCGGATCATGCGCCCGATCTCCAGTGGTTCACCCAGTCGACGCAAGCTGCCCGTGACGTCGAGGAAGGCCTCGTCCACGCTCACTTGTTCCACCAGGGGGGTGATCTCGGCGAAGACCGACATGATGCGTTCAGAAATGAGGCGATAGGAAGCCATGTTCGGCTCGATGACCGTGGCCTTCGGTGCCATCCGCATCGCCGTGCCCATCGGCATCGCGGACCGGACGCCCAGGCGACGGCACTCATAGGATGCGGAAAGCACCACCGAACGCCCCCCGGGGTTTCCCACGATGACCTGGCGCCCCTTCAATTCCGGCCGCGTCAGGAGCTCGACGGAGACATAGAAGGCATCCATGTCCACATGGAAGACCGTGCGCGGCGTGGGGGCTTCGACCATGTCACCAATTCTACGTAACTGCTCCGACAGATAGAATGGGACCGTTCCCAGCCCACCCCACACAACGGACGTCATGAATCCCACTGAAGCCCCCGGGCCCTTCCCCCGGCCCCCCCGCGCCGAGGACACCGAATTCATCAAGCGCCTCGACTCCATGCTGGCGACGTTCCTGTCGGAACAGCGGGATATCGTGACCGGAATCTCGCCCACCGCCGTCGATCTCGTCGATTCGGTCGAAACCCTCATCCAGGGCGGCAAGAGGCTTCGGCCGCGATTCGCCTGGTGGGGTTATGCCGGGGCCGGTGGGGATCCCGCCGACGAGGCGATCATCAGGGCGGCCGCGGCCCTGGAACTGTTCCAGGCGGCGGCCTTGATCCACGATGATGTCATCGACCGGTCCGCGACCCGACGCGGCCGACCCAGCGTGCACAAATCCTTTGAATCCACCCATTCCCGGCTCGGCTGGGCCCGGGACGGAGCACGTTTCGGGGAAGCAGCAGCCCTCCTGGCCGGCGATCTCTGCCTGTCGTTCAGTGAACAGCTCTTCGCGACCGCCACGGACGCCGGTTCGCCGGCGCGGAGGATTTTTGACGGCATGCGCACCCAGGTCATGGCCGGGCAGTATCTCGACGTCCTGGAGGAGTCGGCGGGGCCTTCGTCATCCGATAGCGACGTCCTTGAACGGGCCCGGACGATCCTGAGATATAAATCAGCCAAGTACTCCACCGAGAACCCCCTGCTCCTCGGGGGCGCCCTGGCCGGGGCCGACGACCACCTGCTGGCCGGCTACTCCGCCTTCGCCTTGCCGATCGGCGAGGCCTTCCAACTCCGCGACGACGTGTTGGGCGTGTTCGGAAACGCCGAGATCACCGGGAAACCTGCCGGCGATGATCTCCGCGAGGGCAAACGCACCGAAATGATCGCCCACGGGCTGCTGCTGGCCTCTGAGGAAGACCGCGACTTCATCCAGAACCGTCTGGGGGCCGATGACCTCACAGCGGCGGAAATCAATCGCATGATGACGGTCCTCACCGATTGCGGGGCGCTGGCAGCGACCGAGGGGAGCATCGCCGCACTCTCGGCGCAGGCCTTCGATGCGCTCGACGTCTTATCCGTCACCGATCAGATCCGCGAACAGTTGCGCGCGCTGGGAAAGGCCGTCACCGAGCGCACGGCCTGAGCACCACCGCCGCCCGCCCGGGCGCCGCTGCTACCAGCCGAGGGCCTGGGCCCGGCGCCTGATCTCCGTCTTCCGCCCCTCACGCAGGGCCTGGATCGGCGTACCGGGCAGCGATTCATCGGGGGTGAAGAGCCAGCTGATCAGCTCCTCGTCCGTGAATCCGGCGTCGCCCAGCACCGTGATGGTGCCCTTGAGGCTATCGATGATCCGCCCCTCCAGAACGAATTCCGCCGGAACGGAGCGCACCTTGCGTGCGCCCACCCGCAATTCAACGATCGAGCGTTCGTCCAACAGACGGTGCACGTCCTTGATCGAGACGTCCAACGCCTCGGCTAGGTCAGGCAAAGACAACCATTCGGTCACGAGATTATTAAGAGAACTCACCACACAAGAATGCCACAATCCGTGCTCTCCCCGTCGCAATGCTCAGGTGACGAGCCACTTAAGACTTTTAGGAACGCATCACATGGTGTAAATTCACATGAGTCACAGTTGCAACATAGGTCACACGAGTATCGCGAAGCCCTGCCTGGCTTCAACTCGATGGTGATCTCTTCGGCCAAGGCCGTCGCGATCAGAGGATGTCTACATGCCCGAGCACCGCACCAGCGGCGCGCGTTCCTCGAACGTCTTCGTTCAGGGAGCCCGCAACCGTTCCATTTCCGGAGCCGTCGCAGCCGCGACGATTCCCGCCGTCGTCCTGTCAGGTGTGGCAGCAGCCGCCCCCGCAGCCGCCGTCGAGGCTCCCACGTCCACAGCACTTCTCACCCCGAAGACCGCGACTCCCGCGAACATCGCGGCCGCCCAGCAGCGCATCGCCGCCCATCTGGTGGCTTCACAGCTGCCGACCCGCCTCACCGTGGCCGCAGCGCCCGCCAAGAAGGTGACCGTCAAGTCAGGCGATACCCTCTCGGGCATCGCCCATCGACACGATATGCCGCTGTCGAAACTCCTCAAGGCCAATAAGCTCAAGGCCAGCGATCTGATCTTCCCCGGCCAGAAGCTCAAGCTCTCCGGTGGATCGTCCTCCTCCAAGTCCAGCTCGAGCTCCTCCAAGAAGAGCTCCAGCGGATCGGCGTCGACCTACACGATCAAATCCGGGGACACCCTCTCGGCGATCGCCGAAAAGGCGGACATGGGCCTGTCCAAGCTGTTGGCGGCCAACAACATGAGCATGTCCACGATCATCTACCCGGGCAAGAAGCTCAAGCTCTCCGGTGGGTCCTCCTCCAAGTCCAGCTCGAGCTCCTCCAAGAAGAGCTACAGCGGATCGGCATCGACCTACACGATCAAATCCGGAGACACCCTCTCGGGCATCGCCCACAGCAAGGGCCTCTCCCTTTCGGCCCTGCTGAAGACCAGCGGACTGAAGTCCAGCTCCATGATCTACCCGGGCCAGAAGATCAAGCTCTCGGGGGGCTCCTCGAACTCGTCCAAGTCCAGCTCGAGCTCCTCCAAGAAGAGCTCCAGCGGATCGGCGTCGACCTACACGGTCAAATCCGGGGACACCCTCTCGGCGATCGCCGAGAAGGCGGGCATGGGTCTGTCCAAGCTGTTGGCGGCCAACAACATGAGCATGTCCACGGTCATCTACCCGGGCAAGAAGCTCAAGCTCTCCGGCTCCGCCTCTTCCTCCTCGAAATCCAGCTCGGGTTCCTCCAGCTCGTCGAGCTCGACGAAGAAGAAGACCAGCAGCACCTACACGGTCAAGTCCGGGGACACCCTTTCCGGTATCGCCGGCCAGGCGGGGATGGGCTTGTCCAAGCTCCTGTCGGCCAACAACCTGAACAACTCCTCGGTCATCTACCCCGGACAGAAGCTCAAGCTCTCCGGCGGGTCCCCGGCCTCCTCGACCTCCTCGACCTCGTCGACCCGTAAGCAGCTGGTGCCGGATACCTTCCTGCACTATAAGTACCCGGCCGGCACGGTGAAGTCCGCGAACGACAATAAGTACACGCTGCTCTCGCGCAACCTCCCCTCACGGTCGGAAATGCAGTCGATCATCAGCAGCACGGCACGCAAGATGGGCGTCGACCCGTCCCTGGCCCTGGCCCACGCGTACCAGGAGTCAGGCTTCAACATGGCAGCGGTCTCCCCCGCCAACGCCATCGGTGCCATGCAGGTCATCCCGACCTCGGGTGACTGGGCGTCACAGCTGGTCGGCCGGAAGCTGGACTTGCTGAACCCCTACGACAACGCCACGGCGGGGGTTGCCATCATCCGTTCATTGCAGCGCACCAGCAGCAACGTCGAAGACGGCATCGCCTCCTACTACCAGGGGCAGGGCTCGGTGAAGCGCAATGGCATGTACAGCGATACCAAGACCTACGTGAAGTCGGTCAAGGCCCACCAGAAGAAGTTCAACTGATCAATCCCGGGTCCCCATGACGCCGGCCGGTCCCTTCGGGGACCGGCCGGCGTTTTTCCTGTTCACGGGTGCGCCCCTCAGCTGCGCAGCGGCAGGTCCAGGATGACATCCGTGCCGCTATGGGTTCCCGGCTCCCATTCGATGGTCCCCGCCAGTTCGCTGGTCACCAGGGTGCGAACGATCTGCAGTCCGAGTCCGTCCTTGCGGGGCTCCGAGCCCAGACCACGACCGTCGTCGGAGACGACCACGCGCAGCCGTTCGGTGCCATCGGCGATGGTGCGTCGCACCGCGTGGAGGCTGACCGTTCCGTCCTGCTCGCCCAGGCCGTGTTCGACGGCGTTGGAAACCAACTCGTTGATGACCAGCGACAGCGGGGTCGCCAGTTCGCTGGGCAGCCCGCCGAAGGATCCCGACCGTTCGGTGTGAACCACTTGACCAGGTGAGGCCACTTCGGCGGCCAACCTGAACTGGCGGTCGATCAATTCGTCGAAGTCGACACTCTGGCTCAGGCCCTGGGACAGCGTCTCGTGCACCAGGGCAATCGTGGCCACCCGGCGCATGGCCTGCTCCAGACCCTGCTTTCCGTCTTCGCTGACCATGCGGCGGGACTGCATGCGCAACAGCGCGGCGACGGTCTGCAGGTTGTTCTTCACCCGGTGGTGGATCTCCCGGATGGTGGCATCCTTGGAGACCAGCTCCATCTCGCGGCGGCGCAACTCCGTCACATCGCGACAGAGCACCAGGGCCCCGTATCGCTTCTTGCCATCACGTAGCGGGATGGCCCGCAGGGACAAGCTGACCCCGTTGGACTCGACCTCGGTGCGCCAGGGCATCTTGCCGGTGACGACCAATGCGAGGGCCTCGTCCACGAGGCGGCGGTCCCTCAGGAGACCGGTGGTGACCTCCGCCAGTGAGCGGCTCTCCAGGGAGTCGACCCCCCCGAGACGGCGATAGGCCGAGACCCCGTTGGGGCTGGCATATTGCACGATTCCCTCGGCGTCCAACCGGATCAGCCCGTCACCGACGCGGGGAGCCCCGCGTCGGGAGCCGGTGGGTGTCGCGAAGTCCGGCCACAGGCCCTGCATGCCCATGCGTAGCAGATCGGTGGCGCATTGCTTATAGGTCTGTTCCAGCCGCGAGGCCACCCGGGAGTTGGACAGATCCTGGTGGCTGGTGACGATCGCCAGCGTCCTGCCGTTGCGCACCATCGGGAACGCCTCGATGCGCATCGCCGACTCCTGCGTCCAATGCTCCTCCCCTGCGCGTTGGGATTCCCCGCTGGTCCAGGCCTGCTCGACCAGGGGGCGCAGGTCCTTGCGGATCCGCTCCCCCACGAAGTCGCTATGGAAGACGGTATGGCTGGTGGAGGGACGTACATGGGCCAGAGCCACATACGTCCCTCCGGCCGAGGGATGCCAGAGGACCAGATCGGCAAACGCCAGGTCCGCGACCATCTGCCAATCCCCCACCAGCAGGTGGAGCCATTCCTCGTCCCCGGGCCTGAAATCGGCGTCGTCCCGGACCGGATCGGTGAAGGTCGCCAAGAGCTACCGCCGCACGATCGAACGCAGCAGGCGCAGTGCCACCGATAGTGAAGCCATGTCATCGCGTTCGAGGCTGTTGACCTCATCGAACATGTTCTTCGCCCGGGCCAGGTTGTCGGCGTTCTGTTCTTCCCACTCCACGACCCGTCCCTCGGGATCGACCACCTCCGGTGCGGCCTGCAACGCCGCTCCGGTGATGTCCACCGCCGTGGAATACAGATCGTCCCGCAGGGCGGCACGGGCCAGCGCCTGCCACCGGTCCCCCCGCGGGAGCCGGGTGATGCGTTCGAGCAAATTGTCGATGCCGAAACGCGCGAAGACCACGTAGTAGACGGCTGCGACCTCGCGGGCCGGCAGTCCCCGGTCATGGGCGGCCTGGGCTATATCCAGCAAGGCAAAGCCCTCGAACTGCAAGGCCCAGCGCGAGGCAAGATCCTCGGGCAGGCCCCACTGGATCCCGTTGTCCTTCCACCGGGCCACCCGCTCGGCGTCAACGCCGCGCAGCAGGTCCCCCAGTTCGGCCTGCAGGGCGGTGACCGTCGGCTCGAAGGCCTCGATGTCCTGCTGGATGCTCGTCCCGGAACCGACATGGGAGATGAACCAACGCGTGGCCCGGTCCAGCAGCCGGCGCATATCCAGTTGGATGCGGCACCAGTGCTCGACGGGGACGCTGGCCGGCAAACCGGTCACGGCGTCCACGAAGTCATCCAGGGCGTAGATCTCCCGCAGGGCCACGAATGAACGGGCCACGGCTTCCTCGGAAGCGCTGGTCTCCTCCAGCACCCGGAACGCATAGGTGATGCCACCCATGTTGACCATGTCGTTGGCCACCACGGTGCTGACGATCTCCCGGCGCAGCGGGTGGGCCAGGACATCCTCGGGAAACTTCTCCGAAAGCTGCACCGGGAAGTACTCGCGCATCGTCCGGTCGAAGTACGGATCATCCGCCAGCGTGGTCTGCGCCAACGCCGTGGCCAGCTGGATCTTCGAATAGGCCACCAACACGGCCAGCTCGGGAGCGGTCAGTGACTTGCCCCCGGCCAGGCGTTCCTCCAGTTCCTCCGTACTGGGCAGGAACTCGAGCTCGCGGTCCAGATCGGCATGCTCCTCCAACCAGTCCATGAGCCGTTCGAAGCTCGGGCTCCATTCGGAGAGATGCTGCTTGTCGTTGACCAGCAGGATGTTCTGGTCGACGTTGGTCCGCAGCACCAGCCGCGCGACCTCGTCGGTCATCGAATGCAGGAAGTCCGCCCGCTCGTCCTCGGGCAGCTTTCCGGCAGTGACCATCCGATCGATCAGGATCTTGATGTTGACCTCGTGGTCGGAGCAGTCCACCCCGGCGGAGTTGTCGATCGCGTCGGTGTTGAGGATGACCCCCTTCAGCGCTGCTTCAATGCGTCCGCGCTGGGTCATGCCCAGGTTTCCGCCTTCGCCGACCACCCGGGCCCGCAGATCCTTGCCGTCGACCCGGATCGCGTCGTTGGCACGATCCCCGACATCGGTGTGGGATTCCGTGGAAGCCTTCACATACGTGCCGATGCCACCGTTGTAGACCAGATCCACTGGCGCCGACAGGATGGCGCGCAGCAGGTCCGGGGGCGACATCGACGTCGTCCCTTCCGGCAGCCCCAACACGTCCCTGACCTGGTCGGAGATCGGGATGGACTTGGACTGGCGTGGATAAACACCCCCGCCTTCGCTGATCAGCGAGGTGTCGTAGTCGCCCCAGCTCGAACGCGGTAGCTCGTATAGCCGCTGGCGCTCGGCGAAGGACGGCTTCGGATCCGGATTCGGATCCAGGAAGATGTGCCGGTGGTCGAAGGCGGCAACCAGTTTGGCGTGCTCGGAACGCTGCAGCCCGTTGCCGAAGACGTCCCCGCTCATGTCGCCGATGCCGGCCACGGTGAATTCCTCCGTCTGGGTGTCGATTCCCAGTTCGAAGAAGTGCCGTTTGACCGACTCCCAGGCGCCACGGGCCGTGATGCCCATGGCCTTGTGGTCGTAGCCCACCGATCCGCCCGAGGCGAAGGCGTCGCCGAGCCAGTGGCCCCGGGCCAGTGAGATCTCGTTGGCGGTATCGGAGAAGCTGGCCGTGCCCTTGTCGGCGGCGACGACCAGGTAGGTGTCGTCGTCATCCAGGCGCACCACGCGGTCCGGGACGACCACCCTCTCGGTGTCACCGTCCCTGACCAGGTTGTCGGTGATATCGAGCAGGGCCGAGATGAAGATCCGATAGGCGGCCTTGCCTTCCTCGATCCAGGCATTGCGATCCACCGAAGGGTCAGGCAGGTTCTTCGCGAAGAAACCGCCCTTGGCGCCGGTCGGGACGATCACGGCGTTCTTGACCATTTGTGCCTTGACCAGCCCCAGGACCTCCGTCCGGAAGTCCTCCCGGCGATCCGACCAGCGCAGGCCACCGCGGGAAACCTTGCCGTAGCGCAGGTGCACGCCTTCGACGCGGGGCGAATAGACCCAGATTTCGTATTGCGGCCGCGGGAACGGGGCCCCGTCGATCCGCCCTGGTTCGAGCTTGAAGGACAGGTGGATGGTGTCCTGGTAGTAGTTGGTCCGCGTGGTGGCGTCGATGACGTTGACGAAGCGGCGCAGCAGCCTGTCGGCGTCAAGGGTCGCCACGTGTTCCAGCCCGGTCTCCAGCGCGGCCCGTGCCGCTGCGGTGCGACGCGTGCGTTCGGCGTCATCGAGATCCGGGTCGAAGGTGCCCTCGAACAGGTCCACGAGGGCCTCGGTCACCTCCGGGTTGGCCAGCATGGTATCGGCAATGAACCCATAGGAGTTCGAGGCACCGAGTTGGCCCAGGTACTTGGCGTACGCCCGCAGGACCGCCGTCTCCCGCCAAGACAGGCCCTGAGCGAGGATGAGCCGGTCGAAGGCGTCGGATTCGGCCCGTCCCACGAAGACCGCACCGTAGGCCTCGGTGAGCAGGTCACTGGTTTCGAGCGGGTCGATGCCCTCCGGATACTTCAGTCCCAGGTCGTAGAGGTAGAACTTCTTGCCGTCGCGTCGTTCGATGGCGAACGGCTTCTCGTCGACGACTTCCAATCCCTGGTGGGACAGCACCGGAAGGATCCGGCTCAAGGACAGCGGTTCGGTCAGGTACAGGTTCAACCGGGCATCCACGCCATGCTGGTCGGCCACGTTGGAGGGGACGTAGACGTGGAGCACGGGGCCTTCGTGCCCGGGCTCGTCATAGGTGGAGAAGCGTTCGATGTCATCGAGTGCGTCCTCCACTTCGAAGTCCACGCGGTAGGCCTGCGGGAAGGCATCGGCCCAAAGCCGGGACATCTCGGCGGCTTCGCCTCGCTCGAAGCGACTGCGCACCTCCTCGTCCACTCCCTCGCCCCAGGACCTGACGGCCCGGACGAGCCGCTGTTCCAGCTCCTCGCGGGAAACCTCAGGCGTCTGCTCACCCAGGGGCAGTCGGACCCGATAGAACAGCCGCACCAGGGCGGATTCGTTCATCTGTACTTCGTACTCGGTGGAATCCGAGGCGTAGGCCTTCTTCAGTTCCTCCTCGATGCGCAACCGGACCGCCGTGGTGTACCGATCGCGGGGCAGGAAGACCAAGGCGGACATGAACCGTCCGTAGATGTCGGGCCTGAGGAACAAACTGGTGCGACGACGTTCCTGCAGCCTGAGGATCCCGGTGACGATACGCAGCAGGTCCTCCGTTTGGATCTGGAAGAGTTCGTCCCGGGGGTAGCTCTCCAGGATCGTCAACAAGTCCTTGCCCGAATGGGAATCAGGGGCGAATCCCGAGGCCTTGAGCACGCGCTCGACGTTATCGCGGGCCACCGGGACGGTCCGGACCGGGCGGGTATAGGCACTGGTGGCAAAGAGGCCGATGAAGCGTCGTTCGCCGGTGACGTTGCCCTGGGCGTCGAAGCTCTTGACCCCGATGTAGTCCAGGTAGACCGCGCGGTGGACCGTGGAGCGTGAATTGGCCTTGGTGATGACCAGTGGACGCTTTTCCCGGGCCTTGTCCCTCCCCAGTTTCGTCAGTTCCTGACGGAGCATGGTGGTGCCCGACCGGCGCATCAGGCCCAATCCGCTCTCGGAACGCACGTGCAGGACATCCTTTCCGTCCTCCACGGCCAGATCGTATTCGCGGTATCCCAGGAAGGTGAAGTTGCCTTCGTCCAACCAACGCAACAGCTCGGCAGCGCTATCCAGATCGGGGATCTCGTCGTTGACATCTGCCAGCGAATCAGCGATTTCGTGGGCCTTGGCACGCATCGGCGCCCAGTCCTCCACGGCGTCGCGGACATCGGACAGGACTTGTTCCAGGCCCTCGACCAATGCGGTGACCCGCTCCGGTTCCGGCGTCCCGGCGATTTCGATGGCGATCCATGATTCGACGGTCGATTTACCGGTCTGGTCCATGAAGGCGGAAAGGTCCGGCAAGGCAGCAGTATCGCCCGATGATGTGGCCTCGGCGGTGTTGACCGGTTCGATCGTGGTCGCAATTCCCTCCTCGTCCCGATGGACCAGGAACGTCGGGTGGACGACCAAGGTGATGCCTTGTTCCTGCTGGACGATCTCCGCGGTGACAGAGTCGACCAGGAAGGGCATGTCGTCGGTGACCGCATAGACGACCGCACGGTCCTCCTCCAGATCCACCGCGACCTTCGCCCGTCCCCGGTCCCGCTGGTGCCCGAGGCCCAGATGCACCCCGACGCGGTTCCGCAGCTCCTCCGGTGGATACGTTGCCGCATCCTCCGGTGAAAGGTGCCCGTAATAGGCCTCGGCGAACTGGGGGGTGTTGGTCTCGGCAATGAATCCTGTAGGACTGCCCGACTCCGACGACATCAATTAACGCCTCCGTAAAAGGATGAGGACCGCGCCTTTGCGGTCTCGAACACCTCAAGACTAACCCGCGGACCGGTTAGCTCCCAATGGGCTGTATCAGCGATTGAAGAACCCTGCACGACGCCTGACTTCCACCGAAACCAGGGCCGCGATCCCGGCCCGCAGAACACTCTCGGGAGCCAGCTCTGCCAGCACGCTGCCCTGCAGCAAGGCCCGGTCCGCGGTGTCCGGTTCCCAGGGCAGCAGCCCGTCGATCCCGCCACCGGGACCAAAGCGCTCCCAGCTTTCCACCAGGGCCCGTTCCGGGGCGGGTCCGACCGCCGAACGACGCACCCGGTTGAAGACCACCCGGGGAGTCGTTCCGGGCAGGATCTCGCGCAGATCCTCGAGGCCCTTGATCATCCGGGGAACCCCGACGCTGTCGGCCGAGCCGACGGCGATGACCTCGGCCGCCGACTCCAACACGGCCAGGGCCGCACCATTGCGTTGCGGGGCGGACGTGTCATACGTCAGGTCCTCGTCGCGTTCGAGGAAGGAGGCGACATCGACGACCACCAGGTCGGCCCGACGACGCACGAAGTCCAGCACCCGGGCCAAGGCCCCGGCCCGCAGTTCGGGCCATCGTTGGGGCCGGGACAAGCCCGTGGCCACCCGGAGCGTTGTCCCTCCGACCGCGACCACGGCACAGGAGCGTTCGAACCCCGCCTCGTCGAGCATGCCCTGGTCCGAGAGCCGGCATAGTTGTGCCAGCCCCGCAGCCTCGTCGAGCAGCCCCAGATGGACGGCGACGCTGGCGCCGTAGGTATCGGCGTCGAGCAGCACGACCCGTTGGCCGTCCATGGCCGCTTCGGCAGCCAGGTTCACCGCAACCAGGGTCTTCCCAGTCGATCCCGCCGGGCCCCAGACCGCCAGGATCCGTCCCGGGGCCGGCTCCGGGATGTGCTCCGTCCTTGCGGGGGACTGCGCCCGGCGTGCACCGCGTGGCGCTGGACGGTGGGCGCCGGAAACCAGGAGTTCGAGCAGATCCGAGACCGACTGCTCCTGCGCGGTTTCCGGTTCCACGCCCAGACCGAGCCCGGCGAGCCGCCCGGCCTGGGAGGGTTCATCCGTGATGGCCACCGCCGGGACGCCGTGGAAGGACAGCTCGTCGGCGAATTCCGCATCGATGTCCATGGGCGGTCCCAGCAACAACGCGGCATCGGCCAAGCCGGATTCGGCCAAGGCCACGACCTCGCCCAGTTCCTCGCAGTGCCTCACGATGGTGACCATGCCGCGCAATCGTTCAAGACGGTCCGCCAGGTCCCCGGCCCGGCCCCAGACCACGACGGCGATACTCATCCGGCAGACCCTCCGCCGGCGAACACCACGGTCAGTTGCGCTTCATTGGCCAAGGCGGAAATCATCCCGGGCAGGTCCTCATCGGTCACGAGGAGCTCAACCACCTGCCCCGAGACCCCGCCGAAACCGGAATCGAGTTCGCGGATGGCACTGACCTCCACGGTTTCCAACAGTTTCTTCGGTTCCTGATAGGTCGTGGAGTCCTTGGCCCGTTCGGCGGCCCACACATCAACACGGGTGCCCACCGCCACCGCCACCGGCAGGTCCCGGGACAACTCGACGGAGAGGGGTTTGCGGTTCTGCGGGTCGCGGCCGCCCAGCGAGGCAAGGGGGACCAGTTCACCGCTGCGGATCAGCGTATTGGCCCGAAGATCCTCGGACGGGGCCTGCCGGGCGGTGAGGTATTGGTCCTGGACGGAATCCAGCCGCACATCGACAACGTCCAATCCGGAGGCTTCGATCTTCTCCCCCATGCTGATGTCCTGGCTGGCCACGTATACCGGCACCGTCTTGTTCTGCCAGGACAGCAGGGTGAGGACTCCGGCCACGGCGCCGATAACCAACAGGATGCCAACGATCAGCCGGGGATCCCTCCACCCGGGTTTGCGCAGTCTGCGCGCCGGTTGGCTGTGCTGTACATCGGTTGCCACGCTGCCTCTGCTTCCCGCCGACTGTGATGACACAGACCGCGTTGGTGGGAGAAGTTACGGTGAATGATTCCTCCCTACGCGTCAACACTAATGACTAAACCCCCACTACCCAAGGGGTGGGCCCGATCTGTGGATCGTCGGCGGCCATCAGCCCTCATGACGCAGGACGGAGATCGAGGCGAATGGCAGCAGGGCAACCGATCTGACCTCGGCGCTGCGACGGTACCCGTCGGCCGGATGCCGGGCCAGGCGCAAATGGTCGGCACCGGCATGATCCAGGGTCCCGGTCCCCAAGGCGGCCCCGTCCACGGCCCACACCGTGACCCGCGCCCGGTTGCGCACCAGTGAACGCAGGGCAGCACCCTGGCTGAGCCGGCGTCGTACCGCGGTCTGGTCCACGACCGCGGCACGCTCTCCGGCCACTTCGATCGACCTGATGCCGGGAGCCAACACCAGGTATTCGGCATGGCCCTCGAGCAGCGACAACCAATTCGCCCCCACATGCACCAGCACCCCGCGCAGCCGCTGACCGGAGAGCAGGTCCAGCGTGATCTCCGCGCCCGTCTGGCCGGCGAGATAGTCCCAGAGGCGCAGCTGGGACCGCTCGATCCGGACCATCTCCTGGATCTCCACGGTGCGCTCCCGCGCCCGGACGGCATTGAGCTGGGACTCCAGATCGGCGAATAGTGATTCCCAGCGCATGGGCCCACCCTATTCCCACCGATTTCCATTCGGCTCTGGACAGCGGGGATCCCGAGTGCCATGCTCGATCTCAATCAACACCAAATAACATCAAACTGCATCAAATGAAAAGAGTGATGGAAATGGTTCCAGGACCGACCGGTGACCCCCGGCAGACAGCCTCGGGGGTGAGCGGGGTCCTGATCGGACTCTGCACGATCCTGCTGTCGCTCTGTGCGGTGATCCGACTGTCCGGCGGACCCGAGTGGGGCGATGCGGCGACGCGCTCCCCCGCCAGCTGGGACCGCAGCGCCGCCCTCTGCTGCGTCGTGCTGGGGCTGGCGGTCATCGGGTGGTGGATTTTCAGCTTCCTTGCCGCCTGCCTCAGTGAATTCCTACGCCGGAGAGGACGGACGGCGGGCGCCGATCGCACCGCACGGCTTTCGCCGGTCTTCATGCGCCGGGCGGCGGCAGCCCTGCTCGGCACCCAACTCCTGATCGTCCCGGCCGCCCACGCCCTCGCACCGGTTCCCCCCGTCGCTGCCTCGTCTGCCACCTTCCGCATCGCGGTACCGGAGCTGGCACTCCAGGACCCACGGTCCACGGTGCCCACGGCGTCCTGGACCGAACGGCAGCTACCCACCCCCCGGTGGAATGCCGAACGGCCGGCAGCACCGATGGAGCGGCTGATGGGCAGTCCGGCCGATGCCCCCGCACCGGGAAGGACCGTGGTGGTCGGCGCCGGGGATTCCCTCTGGCGGATCGCCGCACGGATGGCCGGGCCCGGAGCCAGTGACGCACAAATCGCCCATGCCTGGCCCCGCTGGTACCACGCCAACCGGGATGCCATCGGCCCGGACCCCAACCTGTTGTCCATCGGAACCGTCTTGACCCGGCCTCCGGCCGAGTTGGACCACAACGGAAAGTAGGAGCCATGAGCCAGTCAGCACAACCGGAACCCCCGCCGCCGGGCCCCGTGAACGGCCCCGGGATCGGACCGGGGTTTTCCGCCGGAACACCGGAGGCAATGATCCGCCCCCTGCCGGTGCGCAAATTCGCCGATCTGCTCCCGGCAACCACACCCCGCTACCCCGCCAGCACTTCGAACGGGTCCGCTGCGGACCCCAGGGTTCCACCGGCACGGCACGACGCCGCGGAGGCGTCCCGGCGGGAGGAAGTCGCCCATGTGCAGACGATCGTGCGCATGGTTGCCCTGGCGGCCTTCGAATCGATGACGGGGGTCAGACCGGTCCACCAGCTGGCCCGCTGGCTCGAGGCCGGCCAGTACGAGAAGCTCCGTTGCCGGGTCGCCCTGATCAACGCGACCCGACCCGATGACGGAACCCGCTCCCGGCGCAACACCTCGATCAGACGGACCCGGCTCTGCCCGGTGGCCACCGGCGCCTACGAGGCGAGTCTGGTGGTGGCCGAAAACGACCGTGTCCGTGCCGCCGCTCTCCGGGTGGAGCGGCGACACGGACACTGGACCGTAGTCGATCTGCAGTTGGGTTAGCTGCGCTTGGCCTTCTTCGAGCGCCGCTCGGCCCGGTTGGCCTTGCCCTTGGTCTTGGCCGCCGCCGAGGCCGACCGCTCGACCCGGGATTCCGCTTCCCCGTCCTCACTGGGTGAGGTGTACTGCAAGGTCGAGGGAGGGGCCGGCGCATCCAGGCCGGGGGTGTTGAGCACCGGCGTCGTGGTGTTGGAGCGTCCGTCGGTGACCCCGGGCAAGGACACCGGGGTCGGTGCGGCGACCTCGACCTCGAGGTTGAACAAGAAGCCGACGCTTTCCTCGCGGATGGCCTCCATCATGGTCTGGAACATCACGTAGCCCTCGCGCTGGTATTCGACCAGCGGGTCGCGCTGGGCCATGGCCCGCAAGCCGATGCCCTCCTTGAGGTAGTCCATCTCGTAGAGATGTTCCTGCCATTTGCGTCCGATCACGCTCAGGACCACCCGGCGTTCGAGTTCACGCAGGTTCTCGGCACCGATGGCCCGTTCGCGTTCCTCGTACTGGACGCGGGCGTCGGAAAGGATTTCCTCGTACAGGAACTCCGGGGTGATGCGGCCGGGGCCGCCACCTTCTTCCAGGACCTCCTCGATGGTCAAGGCGATCGGGTACAACTGCCCCAGGTTCGTCCACAACTGCTTGAAGTCCCAGTCGTCGCCGTGCCCCGAGCTCGTCGCCTCGGACACCATGGCCTTGATGGCGTCCTCCAGGAAGTGCTGGACCTGCTCCTGCAGGTCGCCACCTTCAAGGATGCGCCGGCGGTCGCCGTAGATGGCTTCGCGTTGGCGGTTCATGACGTCGTCGTACTTCAGGACGTTCTTGCGCTGTTCGGCGTTGGTCGACTCGACCTGGCCCTGGGCGGTTTCGATGGCCCGCGACACGATCTTGGACTCCAGGGCCATGTCCTCGGGCATCGAGGGGTTGTTCATGATCCGCTGGGCAGCGTTGGCGTTGAAGCGCCGCATCAGTTCGTCGGTCATGGACAGGTAGAAACGGGACTCCCCCGGATCGCCCTGACGTCCGGAACGGCCGCGCAACTGGTTGTCGATACGGCGGGATTCGTGGCGTTCGGTGCCCAGGACGTAGAGACCGCCCAACCCGCGGACCTCCTCGGCCTCGGCCTTCACGCTTTCGCGGGCGGCGGCGAACACGTCGTCCCAGATCCGCTCGTATTCCTCCGAGTCGCGCTCGGGGTCGAGGCCACGGCGCTCCATGTCGGCGACGGCGAGGAACTCGGCGTTGCCGCCGAGCATGATGTCGGTACCGCGGCCGGCCATGTTGGTGGCCACGGTGACCGCACCCTTCTTGCCGGCCTGGGCGATGACGGCGGCCTCACGGGCGTGTTGCTTGGCATTGAGCACCTCATGGCGCACGCCCTCCTGGGCGAGTTTGCGGGAGAGGTATTCGCTCTTTTCGACGCTGGTGGTACCGATCAGCACCGGCTGTCCGGCGGCGTGGCGTTCCACGATGTCCTGGGCGACGGCATCGAATTTGGCGATTTCGTTCTTGTAGATCAGATCCGACTGGTCCTTGCGCACCATCGGTTTATTCGTGGGGATCTCCACGACACCGATGCTGTAGGTCCCCATGAACTCGGCCGCCTCGGTCTGTGCGGTACCGGTCATGCCGGAAAGCTTGGCGTACAGACGGAAGTAGTTCTGCAATGTGACCGTGGCCATCGTCTGGTTCTCCGCCTTGATCTCGACGTTTTCCTTCGCCTCGATCGCCTGGTGCATGCCTTCGTTGTAGCGGCGTCCCGCCAGCGTACGGCCGGTATGTTCGTCGACGATCATGACTTCGCCCTTGATCACGACGTAGTCCTTGTCCTTCTTGAACAATTCCTTGGCCTTGATGGCGTTGTTCAGGAAGCCGATCAGCGGGGTGTTGGCCTCTTCGTAGAGGTTGTGGATGCCCAGGTGGTCCTCTACCTTTTCGATCCCCGCCTCCAGCACGCCCACGGTGCGCTTCTTCTCGTCGACCTCGTAGTCGGTGTCGACGTCCAGGCGGGTCACCAGCCGGGCGAACTCGCTGAACCAGCGGTTCACATCCCCCTGGGCCTGGCCCGAGATGATCAACGGGGTCCTGGCCTCGTCGATGAGGATGGAGTCGACCTCGTCAACGATGGCGAAGTTGTGGCCGCGCTGGACGAGTTCATCCTTGCTCCAAGCCATGTTGTCGCGCAGGTAGTCGAAGCCGAATTCGTTGTTCGTCCCGTAGGTGACGTCCGCTTCATACTGCTGACGGCGCACCGAAGGATCCTGGTTGGCCAGGATGCAGCCGGTGGTCAGGCCCAGGAAGCGGAAGACGCGCCCCATCAGGTCCGACTGGTACTCGGCGAGGTAGTCGTTGGTCGTGATGATGTGCACGCCCTTGCCGGAGATGGCGTTGAGATAGGCAGGCCCGGTCGCCACCAGCGTCTTGCCTTCACCGGTCTTCATTTCGGCGATGTCACCCAGATGCAGGGCCGCCCCGCCCATGAGCTGGACGTCGAAGTGACGCATGCCCAACGTGCGGTCGGATGCCTCGCGGACCGCGGCAAAGGCCTCGGGCAGCAAGGAGTCCAGCGAAGCGCCCTCTTGGAAGCGCTTCTTGAAGTCCTCGGTTTCGGCCCGCAGATCCGCATCCGACATGGCCCGGAATTCGTCCTCAAGCAGGTTGATGGCCTGCGCGTATCCGCGCAGTTGCTTCAGGGTCTTCTTGTCGCCGGTCCGCAGGACGCGTTCTAGCAGTGATGCCACGTGGTAGCTCCAAATCTCAGGCACAGGAATTCTGGCTTGACCAGTCTACGGGAGACACGATCGGCGGCCCTTTCAGGTTCCCGCGCTTCGTGTCCCCACCGTATTGGCCAGTTCTAGGGAAAGGTTACCCTCCAGTTCGACCTGCACCGATTCCAGACCGAGCCATTCAGCCATCAGGGAAAGCTCGGACGCCAGTTCCCGGGCGGTTTCAGCGGGTGCCTCCGGTTCGGCGTGGCTGGATCTGACCAGGAGCACTCCCCGCGCCCGATCGGCCTTGAGATCCACCCGGGCCACGAGGTCCTGGCCCAACAGGAAGGGCAGGACGTAGTAGCCGTAGCGTCGTCGGGCGGCCGGGGTGTAGATCTCGAGCCGGTAGTGGAAACCGAAGAGCTCCTCCAGGCGCCGTCGTTCGAAGACCAGCGAGTCAAAGGGGCTGAGCAGCGCCCGGGCCCGTGCCCGGCGCGGTTTGAGAGCCTGGTGGTGGAGGTATTGGCGGCCGGGCCACCCCTGGACATCGACCAGTTCGAGCACCCCGTCCTCGACGAGTCGTTCCACGGCTTCGGCCGCGGCGCGGACCGGGAGCCTGAAGTAATCGGCCAGGCAACGCACGGTGCCGATGCCGTGAGCCCTGGCCGCGGCCTCGATCAGCCTGCGGGCGGAGGTGGAGCGCTCGGCGTCGGTGGCCGCGACGACCATGCCACCTCCGACCCCCTCGATCGCCCGCGGCGGCCCCGCACTGCGGGCCTGTGGGGGAAGGACCGTGGAGATGGGGGCATAACGCCGTTCGAACTGGGTGCTGCGGTTCACGGAGCCGACCTGCCCGAGGGCGAACATGGCTTCCAACGCCTCCTTCACCGAGGAGCGGTTCCATCCCCAGCCGGAACGGTCGATCACTTCATGGTGTCCCAAACGAGTCGCCACCTCACGGGCCGTCAGCGGCCGTGAGGAGCCCAGCAGGTCAAGGATCCGGTCGGCCAGTTCACCGAGTTCGGGACGATCGGGGGTGAAGCTGCCCATCCAGGTCCGTCGTTGCCACAGCAACAGGTCGGCGTGGTGTTCGGGCCGGATGAAGCTTGCTTCGTGGGCCCAGTACTCCACCATCCGCCGTGGCGACCGGGAGGACAACCGGTCCAATGCCGCCCGATCGTAGGGCCCCAACCGGGCGAAGAGCGGCAGATAGTGGGCCCGGGTCAGGACGTTGACCGAATCAATTTGCAACAATTGCAGGCGCTCAAAGGTCCGGCCCACCTGCCGGGCGGTCGCCCGGCGGGTGGGCCGTTCCTGATGAAGTCCCTGGGCCGCCAGCGCAATGCGCCGGGCCTGGGCCAAGGTCATCGATCGGGTCATGGAGCCCTTTCGGGCCCCGGAGCCGTCATCACACGGCGGCGCCCTGCGAGCCACGGTACTTCCGGGTCTCCACCGTCTCCTCGTCGGAGTGGTTGTCGTCGAGGGTGATCACCCCGTAGTTCCATTGCCGCCGGCGGTACACCACCGAGCTGGCCCCGGTGTCGGCATCGACGAACAGGTAGAACGGGTGCCCGACCAGTTCCATGCGGTCCACCGCATCGTCCACGCTCATGGTCTCGGAGGGGAAGACCTTACGGCGGATCTCGACCGGGCTTTCCTCGGCGGCTTCGGCTGCTTCGCGTTCCTGGTCCTGTTCCTGACGGGTTTGTTCATGCAGGGGCATGGTACTGCTGACCGGTTCTAGGGTCGACGTCGCCTGGAACACCGCCTTGGGTGTCTGCCGGCCGTGGTGGACCTTTCGCCGATCGCGGGCCCGCCGCAGCCGCTCGAGCAATTTGGCGAAGGCCGTATCGAAGGCCGCGAACTTATCGGCCGCCTTGGCCTCGGCACGGATGGCCGGGCCGCTGCCCACCACGCTGATCTCCACTGTCAGCTGGGCTTCGGCCTGCCGGGCGTTGGGTTCCTTGGTGACCTTCACGTCGAGGCGCTGGACCTTGCTGGCCAACTGCTCGATCTTGCCCGTCTTCTCATCCGCGTATTCGCGGAATCGATCGGATACCGTCACATTGCGCCCGGTGATGTGCATCTCCATGGTGTCCTCCTACTGACCTCGGGTGACACGACAGCGGCTGAAAGTCTCTCCTTTCAACCGCTGAAGATGGGTTCTTCTCCTCTTGGTGAGGTGCCCATACTCAACCGTAATCCAGCGCGCAGGTTAATCAAGCCTTCCCACCGTTCATTTCGTGATCCACGTCACTCGACATGTGGTCTGGCATCGAATTCCTCAGCGTCCCGGCCGGGATCCGGTGGGCGTGTCGCTCCCGTCGGGATCCGGGGCGCCCACCGCTGACCCGTCCCCGTGCCGCGGTGCAGCGGTCGCGGCCAGCACCACGGCACCCTCGACCCGGACCCCGGCGGCCTGGAGTTGGTGATGCGCCCGGGCCAGGGTGGCCCCGGTGGTCAGCACATCATCCACCAGCAGCACCGGACGGTCGGGGATCCCCCGCGTGCGACGCAGGACCAGTTGTGCGGCACTACCCGAGCGGGCACGCCGGCCCTTGGTCTTCTGCGCGGCCCCCGCCCATGGCGGTCCGGGGCGGACCCGCAGCATGCGGGCGAGGCTGGTCGACGGCGGCAACAGGGCCCGGCGCTGGATCCAGGTCAACAGCACGTCCACCGGGGCATAGCCGCGGCGGGCCCGGGCGATGCGGGTCGAGGGGATCGGCACCAGCACCACCCCGTCGTCAAAGCCCTCCCCGGCGACCCGCAGGGCCCCTGCCAGGGCCGGGCCCAACACCCCGGCCAAGGAGACCCGTTGGCGGTTCTTGAACGCCAGGACGGCGGCCGAGACCTCCCGGGCATAGACTCCCCCGGCCACCACGGCCAACGGTTCCCCCTTCGGATCCAACGGGAGGGACTCGGCCCCGTCCTGGGCCTGGAAGGGACGGACGGTCGCGGCCCGGAAGGAGCCCCGGCAGGACCGGCACATCACCACATCGGGCCGGCGGCAGAACACACAGTCGCTGGGCGCCGCCACCGAACCGAGTTCGGCCAGGGCCGACAGCGGCCCCCGGACCGAGGAGGAGAAGGCCACCGAGTCCAGGCGACGACCCCACCGATCGGGTAATGCCGGGTACTCCATGCCTTCATGGTCCCCGGGGCGGGCCATGTCTGGAAGGTCCGGACCAGCGGCTGTGGACAGCGGGCCGCTACCCCGGGTAGGCGAGCTGGGTGGCCTTGCCCTCACGCTTCTTCCAGGTGGAGAAGACCTGCGAGTAGACCCCGTCGGGGGTTTCGGCGTAGACCGTACGCTGGTCTCCCGGGCCGGCGGAGATATTGGTCATCCCCAACAACGGTTCCAGTTCCTTGGTGCTTCCATCCAGGGAGAGTTCTTCGGCCTGGACGGCCTTGGTGTCGCTGGGTTTCATCACCACCACGGAATCCGAGGAGTTCCACACCCCCCGCTCCACCGGAACCGAGGAGTCCAGCTTCAACGGATCGGTGAACCCGCGCGGGACGCCTTCGCTGTCACGGATGATGCCGGTGATGTAGACTCCGGTCGTGCCCTTGACCTTGGCGATCACCAGGGCCCGGGCCCCATCGGGGGAAACCCGCAGGGAGGTGACATCCGCCTTGGACATCCATCCGGCATTGACCTGGCGTGAGGGGCCGTCCTTCTTCGTGTCCGAGGGGGTCGCCCTGACCCGGGTGCGTCCGTCGTTGCCGACCGTCCACGTCCAGCCGTGGACGTCGATGCTCGGACGCAACAACTTCTGCCCGGTGGTCGCCTCATGGACCACCCCGGATTCGTCCACGGTGAACAGTTGGGTGCGCTTGCCGTTCAGGAAGGCAAAACGATTGTCCGCGGGAGACATGGCCGGGTCGCGGGGCTTATGCGAGGAGATGTCCTGGACCCCTCCCACGGGGACGACGCCGTTGCCCTGGTAGAACACCAGGGAATTGTTGGCGATCGCGATCTGGGTGTTCGGCACCGAGGCCTCGACGATGGCATCGGTGAACCCCTCGGCCACGCTGCCCAGGCTCACGGCCCGTTGGGCGACCGTCATCGTGACCGTGCTGACGTTCTGGATCTGGCTCAGCGTCAATTCGAGCTGCTGTTGCATCAGTTGTCGTTGCAGCTCGTTGGCATCGGTGAACGTCGCCTCGTTCAGGTCCACCGTGGCCCGCTTGGACTCCACCGGCACGGAGGCCCGCGCCAGTTCGCTGCCTTCGGGGAAGGCACTGCTGACGGCATTGCGCAGATAAGGGGCGGGGCCGGCCAACAGTGCGGCCGTGACGGTCGCGGACAGGCCCTGCCGCGTGGCGAACCACCGGTAGTCGGCCACGGCGTAGGTGTCGGTGGAATCGTAGAAGTACAACGGGTAGGACTTGAACACGATCGCGAAGCTTCCCTCGTCCATCATCGTGCCATCCGGGACCTTCGAGAGCCGCCATTGGCCGTCGACCTGGACCAGTTCGAAGTCCACCGACTTCGTGGTCCGTTCCTTCTTGCGTGTCAGGAGCCCGTATTCGTCGATGCTGGAGGTCTCCGAGACCTCCACCGTGTAGCTGCCTTTTTCGACATTCTCCACGATGTTGGGTTCGGAGGTATAGACGGTGGTCCGGTCCGCGGCCCGCCATTCCCGGGAGACATCCCGGGCCAGGTATTCGCGGGCCACGCTGTAATCGTCCTGCGGGTCGATGCCCGCGCGCAGGAACCCCTCGATGATCTGCTGCGGGGAAGCATCCTTGGTGGGCCCGGGAGGATCGAAGGCATAGGAGAAATCGGATTGGCCGGCGGCTTCGGGGGCACTGGTGCCCACGGGCCCCGACGTCGGGATCGAGGCACAACCGGTGATGACCAACAGGACCGCGACGAGGGCCCCGAGTACCCTGGTGACCCGGGCCCCGCCGCCGTGCCATGCCCTGTGCTTAAGCATCCTGTCCTCCCTGTTTCCCGGTGCCGGGCTCGTCGTCGGCAATGCTTCCCGGGTCCTGTTCCTCCGGCCCTCCCGCGGCAGCCCGGTCATCACCGTGGGGGTCCATCCGGTCCGGGGCGGCGGGCTGCTGGTCGTCGGGGTCCGGGGAGGGGGACACCGCGGTGGCCCGCTCGGCCGGTGGAACCGCCCGCAGGATCGAGCCGGGCAAGGCGAGGTTCCCGGTGGGCAGGGTGGGCAGGGTGGGCAGCGAGGCCGTGTACGGGGCGGGCTCCCCCATGCCCAGCGACTGGCCCAGCGCCAGCTGGGTATGCGGCATCAGGGGCAACGGCGAGGAACCGAGCAATTCGCCCAGATGCCGTGGCAACGTCAGCCGGAAGCAGGCTCCTTCGCCCTTCTCACCCCAGGCCTGCAGCCACCCACCATGCAGGCGGGTGTCTTCGGTGGCGATGGATAGTCCCAACCCACTGCCTCCGGTGGTCCGGGCCCGGGCGGGATCCCCGCGCCAGAACCTGTCGAAGACGCGCGAGGCCTCTTCGGGGTCCATTCCGATCCCATGGTCGCGCACGCTGACCGCGACCGCGTATTCATCCTGGCCGACGGTGATGTCGATCGGATTCCCGTCCCCGTGTTCGACGGCGTTCATCACCAGGTTGCGGATGATCCGTTCGATGCGGCGCGGGTCCATCTCCACGGCGCACCCCTCCTCGGGGAGGTGGACGCGCAATTCGGATCCGAGGTTCTCCGCATGCAGGCTCGCGGTCTCCACGACCCGCCGAACCACCGGAACCAGATCGAGGACCTCGGCATCCAGCAGCGCGGCCCCTGCGTCGAAACGGGAGATCTCCAACAGGTCGTTGAGCAGGGTCTGGAAGCGTTCGACCTGGTTGTAGAGCAGTTCGGCGGAGCGCCGGTTGATCGGGTCGAAGTCCTCGCGGGCGTCGTGGAGGACCTCGGCGGCCATGCGGACCGTCGTGAGCGGGGTGCGCAGTTCGTGAGAGACGTCCGAGACGAAGCGCTGCTGCATCTGCGACAGGGTGGCCAGCTGGGTGATCTGGTCCTGGAGGTTGGTGGCCATCCGGTTGAACGAGATCCCCAGCCGGGCGATCTCGTCCTCGCCGTGGACCTCCAGGCGTTCCTGCAACTGTCCGGCGGCCAACTTCTCCGAGGCCGAGGCGGCGGTGGAGACCGGGCGGACCACCAGACGCGTGGTGTACCAGGCGATGCCGCCGGTGACCAGGAGCAACAGCACCCCACCGATGGCCAGCACCCGGTGGATGAAGTCCAGGGTCTGCTGTACCGAATCCAGGTCGTAGACCAGATACAGGGCATAGTCGCGCCCGGGCGGCAACTGGACCGTGGTGCCGAAGGCCAGACCAGGGGTGTCGTAGCTGGCATGCGGGAAGCTGATCGATTCCCAATAGACCCCGGGGCTGTCCTTCACGGTGGTGGACAGGGTGTCGGGGATGACGGCATTGGTCAGTCCGCCACTGGCGGTGTTGGGGACATAGATGTTCTCGGAGCTGGGCAGCGGGGTCAGGATGAAGTCGCGTTGGACGCTGGCACCATCACCCTCGACCAGCTTCAACGTGTCATTGACGAAGGCCACGGTGCTGGAGCGGTCGGTGGTGGCCGCGGACTCGAAGTTGGATTTGACCTGGTTCAGGCCACGGACCGATTCCTCCTGGACCTGGTTGAAGCGTTCCTGGAACAGGCCGTCGGCGATCTGGTTCGACAGGAAGATCCCGGCCCCGAGCATCGCCAACGCGGAGAGCAGCACGGTGGTGGCCACGGCCCGCAATTGCAGCGAGCGCCGCCACGCGGTGACCATGCGTTTCCACCGGGAGCCCTCCCGGTCCGCCTGCGGGCGCAGCAGGAAGGCCCGGGAGACCGGCGGCTCCCCGTCGTCGGGTTCCGCCGCCGGGTGGTCCGCGGCGGAGGTCTCCATGCTCAGCCCTGTCCGGCCTTGTATCCGACTCCGCGCACGGTCAGGACGACTTCGGGGTTCTCCGGGTCGGTTTCGACCTTGGACCGCAGCCGCTGCACATGGACGTTCACCAACCGGGTATCGGCGGCATGCCGGTAGCCCCAAACCTGTTCGAGCAGCAGTTCACGGGTGAAGACCTGCCACGGTTTCCTGGCCAATGCCACCAGCAGATCGAATTCCAGCGGGGTCAACGAGATCGGTTCCCCACCCCGGGTCACCGAGTGCCCGGCCACGTCGATCACCAGGTCCGCGATCTTCAGCGTCTCCGGGGCATGCTTCTCCCCCGGACGCATCCGGGCCCTGACCCGGGCGATGAGTTCGGCCGGCTTGAACGGCTTCGGGACGTAGTCGTCGGCCCCCGACTCCAGTCCACGGACCACATCTGCGGTATCGGATTTGGCCGTGAGCATGACGATCGGGACATCCGCTTCGGCCCGGATCAGCCGGCAGACCTCGATGCCGTCCATGCCCGGCAGCATCAGATCCAGCAGGACCAGATCCGGTTTGACCTCGCGGAAGGTGTCCAGGGCCTGGGCCCCGTCGTAGCAGAAGACCGGGTCGAAGTCGTCGTTACGCAGCACGATGCCGATCATCTCGGCCAGCGCCTCGTCATCGTCGACCACCAAAACTCGGGCCTTCATGGCACCCCTCTTCCGTCTGAACGTCTCACTGGTGTCTCTTTGAACCTGCCCTCCACTATAGGGGTCAGCGGTGCGCCCCCTGCAGCGGCGCACCGAGCCCCGTTAGGCTGGTTCGGACACTGACGCGATGCGAGGGGCACCAACGGCATGACTGAATACCCACCCAACCCCGACGACCTGCCCGGTTCCGAGCCCGGTCAGGATGCCGGAGTGCCGGAGGGCGTCGGAATCCCGCCGGCTCCCGGGGGCTTCGAACCACCGGCGGCGCCCGGCTGGCAGAACCCACCGCAGCAGGGGTGGGGGGCCGCACCGGGCCAGGGCTGGGGCCACCCGGCCCCCGGCTCCTGGGGAGGACCACCGGGCCCCGGCGGAGGGATGCCGCCTCCCGGCCAGGGCTTCCCCCCGGCGGGCCCCTACGGATATGCCCCGCCGCCGAAGCCCGGGGTCGTCCCGTTGCGTCCACTCGGTCTCGGGGACATGCTCGACGGCGCCTTCCAGGCGGTCCGCCGCAATGCCGGTTCCACGCTGGGCCTGTCGGTGATCGTCCAGCTCTTCATCGGAACCATCAGCGCCCTGCTGGCCATCCCGTTGCTCACCGTCATCGCCGACCCCGGCTTCGCCGACGGTGCCGAACCGGATTTCAGCGCCCTGGCCGGATCCTTGATCACCATGGTCGCGGGCAGCCTGGCGGCCGGGCTGGCCTCGGTGTTCCTGATGATCATCGTCCAGGGGGCCATCACCATCCCCGTGCTGCGGGCGACGCTGAACCGCAAGACCCGCTTCGGGCAGGCCCTGCGGATCCTGCGCCCCTCGATCGGCAGGCTCCTGCTGGTCGCGTTGCTGTACCTGATCGCCGGGATCGCGGCGCTGGCCATCTGCGCAGGCATCGTGACCCTCGTGGCCTTCAACGCCGATACGGCCGCCACCTTCACCACGGCGGCCATCGTCGTGGTGCTGGCCATCCCCACCACGCTCTGGATCTCGATCAAACTGACGTTCACCGTCCACGCCGTCGTGGCGGAGAACCTGCCACCGCTGGCGGCCATGGCCCGATCCTTCGCCCTGGTGAAGTCCTCCTGGTGGCGGTGCTTCGGGATCCTGCTGCTGACCGGCATCATCGTCGCGATCATCACCAGCCTGATCACTTCCCCGCTGAGCATGATCTCCGGGTTGCTGGGCGGGATGCTGGCCCCCGAGGATCCGGCGGCCCTGGCCGGCCTCCTGGTCAAGATCGGCTTCGTCAGCACGATCCTCGGCGGTATCGCCGCGGGACTGGGCTTCGCCTACGAATGCTCGGTCACCACGCTGCTCTACACCGATCTGCGGTTCCGTCGCGACGGTTTCGACATGACCCTGCTGCGTGAATTCGACAGCGGCATCGATGCCCCGATCCCGGGCCTGCCGACCGTCCCCCCGGCGGGCAACTCCCCCGGCTACCCGGCGGGCCGCTGACCCGATGCCCTCCGCGCTGCCCCTCCTCCTGCAGGCCCCGCACTATCTTCCCGACCGGGACGAAGCCACCGGTGAGCTGACGCGGGAACTGGCCCGGCAGGAGTATGCCCAGGCGATGCCCAACCCCATCGTGGTCTTCCTGAAACAGGTCTGGGCCGATTTCGTCCAGTGGGTGGATTCCTTGAATGCGCTGGCCCCGAACCTGGGCTGGCTCGTGGTCCTGCTGGCCCTGGCCATCCTCATCACCCTGGTCGTCCTCTTCGCGCGCCCCCGGTTGCAGCGCCGGGCCCGCACGGCGCAGGAGGCCGGGGCCGAGGTGGACCTGGATGCCACCCTCGGCGCCGAGGACTACCGTCGACGGGCCGACCGCGCCTTCCTGGCGGCCGACTATGCCACCGCCGTCCTGGAGCGGTTCAGGGCCTTGCTGGCCCGGGCCGAGGAACGCACCCTGCTGGAGCCCCGGCCCGGACGGACCGCCACCGAAGTCTCCACCGCGCTCGGGCAGGCCTTCGCCGGCGAATCCCCGGCACTGCGGGAGGCGGCCAGGCTCTTCAACGCGGTGCATTACGGTCATCACGAGCCCAGCGCCGAGGACGCCCGCAACCTGACCACGCTGGAGGACCGCCTCTCCACGGCCACCCCCTCAGCCGCCCGGGCGGACCCGGCAGTGGTGGTGCCCAGATGAGTCGGATCAAGGATGGCGATCGCCTGCTGGCGGCCCCGCGTCCGGCCTCGGCCCGTTCGGTCTGGGCCGGCCGCTGGCGGGCCTGGCGGTTGTGGATCATCATCGCCGTGGTGGCCGTGCTCGCCGCCGTCTACTACGCCCTGGCCAACGGCCCCCACGACACCCGGGTCCTGAGCCCGCAGAACCCCGGCCCCGAGGGCGGGAAGGCGGTGGCACGGGTCCTGGCGGACCACGACATCTCCGTGGAACAACCCGACGGACTCGACGCCGCCCTGGCTGCCCTGCGGGCCGACGGCGGGACCACGCTGCTGCTCCACGACCAGGGCGGCTACCTGAACCAGGACCAACTCACCGAACTGGACGAGGCCGCCGGCCGGACCGTACTGGTGGAGCCGGGCTTCGATGAGCTCCGGGTCTTCGCCCCCTCCACCCGCCCGGCCGGCGTCGTCCCCGAGGAGGCCGACTCCCCGGTGGCTGCCGACTGCCCGGTTCCCGCCGTCGCCGAAACGCGTGAGGCCGCCGCCGGCGGGAAGAAGTACCGCGCCGCGAGGGGATGCTTCAACTACGGGGCCCGGGACCACGAGGCCTACGGCTACGTCGTGGAGGGGACGACGACGGTGCTGGGCAACCCGGCCTACCTCGACAACGGCCATGTCCTGGACTTCGACCATGCCCCGTTGGCCTTGCGCACCCTGGGGGCCGAACCAACGCTCGTCTGGTACCAGCCCACCGTGGCGGACCACGAGTTCACCGGCCCCGCGGCGAACCCCTTCGAACTGCTCCCGGATTGGGTTTCCCCGGCCTCCGGCTGGCTGCTGCTCCTGGGGGTCATCGCGATCCTCTGGCGGGCCCGCCGGGACGGCCCGTTGGTGAGCGAACCGCTTCCCGTCGTCGTCCCCGCCTCGGAGACCGCCGAGGGCCGGGCCCGCCTGTACCGGGACGCCCAGGCCATCGACGCGGCCGTCGCCGCCCTGCGGTCGGCGTCATTGGACCGCCTCGCCGTCCGCCTCCGGCTCGGGCACGGCAGCCGGGCCGATGACATCGTAGCCACTGCGGCCAAGGAGTCGGGCCTGCCCGGTTCCCGCCTGCGCCGCCTCTATTTCCCCGAAAAGATCACCGGCGAGGCCGGACTGGTCGAATGGGCCCAGGAATTGCATACCGTCGAAAAGGAGATCGGGATCCCGTGAGCGAACAAGTCAAAGAGGCCGATACGGTCCGCCAGGCGCTATTGGACGTGCGCCATGAGGTGTCCAAGGCCGTCGTCGGGCAGGATGCCACGGTCACCGGGCTCCTCATCGCCCTGCTGGCCCAGGGACACGTGCTGCTCGAGGGCGTGCCCGGGGTCGCGAAGACGCTGATGGTGCGCACCCTGTCGGCGGCGTTGGACCTGGATACCAAGCGGGTCCAGTTCACCCCCGACCTGATGCCCGGCGACGTGACCGGTTCGTTGGTCTACGACGCGAACACCGCCGATTTCAGTTTCCGTGAGGGCCCGGTGTTCACCAACATCATGCTGGCGGACGAAATCAACCGGACCCCGCCCAAGACGCAGGCCTCGCTCCTGGAGGCCATGGAGGAACGTCAGGTCAGCGTGGACGGGATCAGCCGGCTGCTGCCCGAACCCTTCATCGTGGCCGCGACGCAGAACCCCGTGGAATACGAAGGCACCTACCCGCTGCCCGAAGCCCAGCTGGACCGGTTCCTGCTCAAACTGACCATGGAGCTTCCCGAACGCGAGGACGAGATCGAGATCATCCGCCGCCACGGCGCAGGGTTCGATCCCCGCGACCTGGCAGCGGCGGGGGTCCGGGCGGTGGCCAGCGCCGATGACCTGGCGGCAGCCCGCCGGGCGGTGGCCGCGGTGACGGTGTCACCGGAGGTCATCGGCTACATCGTCGACATCGCGCGGGCGACCCGCAATGCCCCCAGCTTCCAGCTGGGCGTCTCCCCCCGCGGGGCGACCGCCTTGCTGAACACCTCCCGGGCCTGGGCGTGGCTCTCCGGCCGCGACTTCGTGGCCCCCGACGACGTCAAGGTCCTCACCCTGCCGTGCCTGCGCCACCGGGTATCCCTGCGGCCCGAGGCACAGATGGATGGGGTCGGGGCCGACGACGTCCTGCAGTCCATCCTGGCCACCGTGCCGGTCCCCCGCTAGGGCCCGGCATGGCCCTGTACCGCCGTTTCGTCTGGCTGGCCCTGCTCGGGCTCGTGCCGGTCGTCCTCTGGCCCGGCGTGCCCACGATCCTCATCGCCCTGGGCGTGCTGTCCGCCCTGGCGGGACTCGATGTCGCCCTGGCCGCCTCCCCCCGGGTGGTGGTCATCGAACGGGCCATCCCGCGCAGTGTGCGCCTGGGGGAACCGGCCACGGCCCAGCTGTATCTGCATAATCCAGGAACCCGCAGGTTGCGGGGTTCCGTCCGGGACGGCTGGCAGCCCTCGACGGGAGCCCGGAACACCCGTTTTCCCATTGACCTGCCCGCCGGCGAGCGCCGGGTCTTCGCGATCAACCTGCAACCGGTCCGGCGCGGGGACCTATCGGTGCACCACACCACCGTGAGGTCCTCGGGTCCAATGGGTCTGGCGGCCCGTCAACTCACCCATGCCAGCGCAGGCACCCTGCGGGTGCTTCCCCCCTTCCACGCCAAACGCCATCTGCCCTCCAAGCTCCAGCGTCTGCGCGAATTGGACGGCCGGGCCGCGATCCAGGTCAGGGGCGCGGGCACCGAATTCGATTCACTTCGAGACTACGTCCGCGGTGACGACGTGCGCTCCATCGACTGGCGGGCCACCGCCCGCCGACAGAACGTCGTCGTGCGGACCTGGCGGCCCGAACGCGACCGTCGGGTGGTCATCGTCCTGGATACCTCCCGCACCTCGGCGGCCCGGGTGGCCGACGAACCCCGGCTCGATACCGGGATCGAAGCCTCCCTGCTGTTGGCGGTGCTGGCCGAACGCGGCGGGGACCGGGTCGATTTCCTGGCCTACGACCGCAGGCCACGGGCCCGGGTCGAATCGGCGTCCAAGGCCGTCATGCTCACCCAGCTGGTCGAAGCGATGGCCCCGTTGGAGCCCGAACTCATCGAGGCGGACTTCTCCGGCCTCCCGGCACAGGTGCGGGCCATCTCCACGCACCGTTCCCTGCTGGTGCTGCTCACCGCCCTGGACTCCGGCGCCGTGGAAGAGGGGCTGCTGCCCATCCTGCCGGCGCTCACCTCCCAGCATGTGGTGGTCATCGCCGCGGTGCGGGACCCGGAGCTGGACGAACGGGCCGCCGATGTCTCCGATGCCGCGGCCGTGTACCGGGCGGCTGCCGCGGCCAGGACGTTGCAGCAGCGGGAGGCGTTGAAGACCCAACTGCGGGCCGTCGGCGCCGAGATCGTCGACGCCGCCCCGTTGGAGCTGCCTCCGCTACTGGCCGACACCTACATCCGGTTGAAGGCCACCGGGCGGCTCTAGGACACCCTGGAGTCCCCGTCCCCGTCCCCCGGGTCAGTGGGAGCCGAGGAAGGCCAGGACCCTGGCCAGCATCGTGTCCGTCGCCCCGGCGTCGTATTCGGCGGTGGAGGAGTCCGCGAACAGGTGGCCCGACCCCGGGTAGAGGAACAACTCGGCGGCCGGCGCCTCGGCGACCAGGGCGCGGGCGGCGTCGGCATCTCCTTCGTCCATGAAATAGGGATCCTCTTCCGCGGCGTGGATCTGCACGGGGACCCCGGCCGGCCAGGAGGGCGAGAATTCGGTGACCGGGACGCAGGAGGAGAAGAACAGGGCGCCGGCGGCCCCGGGACGGGTCTGCGCCAGCTTCTGGGCCGGCATCACGCCCAGGGAGAATCCTGCGTAGACCAGTTCCGGGCCCAGATCCTCCACGGCCCGGGTGCCGCGGCCCACCAGCTCCCCGAAACCGATCTTCGAGGCGTGGGCCACCCCCTCGTCCAGGGTCTCGAAGCAGTGCGCATCGAACAGGTCGGGAGTGTGCACCGTATGTCCTCCGGCCCTCAGGAGCTCGGCGAACCCCTCGATCCCGGGGGTCAGGCCCAGTGCGTGGTGGAATAGGACGACGTCGGCCATGGTGGTGCCTCTCCAGTGGTGCGTGCTCTGTCGGCGGGCCCGTGGACCCGATCCCAGAATGGTGGACTGGATGACCAATGACAAGGCCTCCGGCCCCCTGGCGGACCGGCGCCCGGACCTTGACTACACTTCCACGGCCCGGCGCGCCCGGTGGCAGGACCTCCCCGAGGAGGTCAGGGAGCTGTTGACGCGTTGGGTCGGCGGACGCCTCGACGCCGTGGACCCCGCCGGGGGTGGCTTCACCCACGGGTTCGCCGCTGTCCTTCGCGGGCCCCGTCCGCTCTTCGTCAAGGCCATCCCGGCGGATGATCCACACATCGCCCCCGCGTATGCCCGGGAGGTCGAAGTGCTGGGGGTCCTGCCCTCCGGCGCCCCGGTCCCGTCACTGCTGGAGCACGACATCCTCGCCGGGTGGCTGGTCTTCGCCACCACGGCACTGGACGGGTGGATGCCCGGCACCCCATGGACCCTGGCCGATGCCCGGGCCATCCACAACAGTTGCCTGCTCACCAACCAGGTCCTGGGCGACGCCTCCGCAAGCCTGCCCGCCACCGGACGCCTCGAACTCCAATGGGACACCCACCTCGCGGACCTCGACGGCGGACGGATGGTCCTGGAGTCCGGCCGGCGCCCCGACCATCTGCCCCCGTGGTTCATCGGTTCGGCGGGGGACGAATTGGCCGGGGACATCCTGCGGGCGGCCTCCCGCATCGACACCGCCCTGTCCGGGCCCGTGCCGCTGAACAACGACTTGCGGGCCGACAACGTGGTCATCTCCCGGGCCGCGTCCGGTGGATTCCCGGCCGGTACCGCCTGGATCTGCGATTGGAACTACCTGGCCACCGGTCCCGGCTGGGCCGATTGGGCGGTGCTCTGGCCTTCCCTGCTCGACGGCGGCCTCTCCCTCGAGGAGGTCTCCTCCTGGGAATTGACGGCCGGGGCCGCTGACGCGGATCTGGACACCTGGTTCTCCGCCCTGTTCATCTACTATGCGGAAGCCGGCAGCCGGGAACCACTGTCCACCAGCCCCGCCCTGCGCAGCCACCAGCAGCTCTGTGCCCTCCAACTGCTGGATCTGCTGGCCCTGCGCTTCGGAGCCCGCCGGGCGGTCTAGGGCAACTGGTACTTGAACCCGATATGCGAGCCCACGAACCCCAGCCGCGTGTAGAACCGGTGGGCCTCGACCCGGGAGGCATCCGAGGTCAACTGGACCAGGGAGGCTCCCAGGGCCGGGGCGGCGATCCCGGTGACCCAGCGCAGCATCGCAGATCCGAGACCGGCGGACCGGTGCCCGGTTCCGACGCGCACCGCTTCCACGAGCAGCCGGGTGCTGCCCCGGCGGCTCAACCCCGGGGTCCGGGTCAGCTGCAGCATCGCGATGGCGGTGCCGTCGGGGTCCTCGACGAGCAGCAGGTCGTTCCCCTGATCGTCCACCAGGTCCTGCAGCGCGAGCCGATAGGGTTCCGGATCGCTTCCGGGGCCATCACCGCGGGAGGCGCTGATCGAATCATCGGCCAGCAACCGCATCAGCCCCGGCAGATCCCCCTCCTGCGCCCGGCGCAGGGTCAACGGGCCGCCGCGCACCGTGAGTGTGGCGGGCAGGGGCAGGTCCTTCAGCATCGGGTCTCCAGGCCTTCCTCCACGGGGGGTGTCTCAGCCGCCCAGCCGGACCTGGTCCAGGGCGTCCGCCGTCCGGGTGAGCCGGCGCAGCACGCGGCGGGTGGTCTCTGGGGTCGTTGCTTCCAGTCCGGGGGCCGGCATGAGGGTCAGGGCCCCGAGCAGGGCATCGGGTAGTCCCATCCTGCGGAAGTGCCGGTGGACCGTCTCCACGGCGGCGGAGACACCGGGGAGTTCCTGACCCGGGTCCAGGGTTTCGAGCCAGAGCCGTCCGCCCTGGTCCAGGAGTTCGGCGCAGCGTTCCCAGGCGGCGATATCGGCCCGCCCGTGAAGGCAGATGGTGTCGAACCCCACGGCCAGGGCCTCGGTGATCAGTTCGGGCCAGGAGGGGCCTCCCCCGGGGAATCCGGTCCCCGGGGCCAGGATCACGGTTTCCGCCCCGGCCTGGTGGAGTGCCTCGACCAGGACCTTCCAGTGCCTGCCTGCTTCCTGCCGGTCCACGGCCCGCAGGCTGCGGTATCCGCTGGCGGTGGGGACCGCACCGCCCAGGACCGCGGCGGCGCCGGGTTCCTCCACGACCACGGTCAGCGCGGACGCCCCGGTGACCCGACGGACGTCCTGCAGATGCCTCGCGGCCCCCTCGGCCAGGGAATCGGCCAGATCCCGGCGGGCCCCGGCATCGGAGAGGATCTTCTCCCCCTGGTGCAACGAGATCCCTGCCGCCAGGGACAGCGGCCCCCTCAGCTGGAGCTTCAGGGCCCCGGGGTCGGTTCCGGCGGCCCCGACGACGTCGGCCATCACCCCCAGGTCGGTGCCCAAGGCGGAAACGGCGCGGCGGTGATCCAGCCCGGGGCGGTCGGTCAGACGCCAACCGTGGGGTCGGACCTCGACATAGAGTTCGGTGAGCAGGGCGGCCGTACGGCCCACGGCATCGGAGCCGACGCCCCGATCGGGCAGCTGGACCAGATGCGGCAGATGGGGCTCGCCCAGCTCACCGCGGATGATGCGGGTCGATTCGAGCGGGTCGGTGCCGGGCAACGGCCCCTGACCGGTGACGCGGACGCTGCTCAGCGGTCCTCGCCTCCCTCGGGGGCGCGGGAGGCCGAAATGGCCTGATGATGGCGGATGACCTCGTCGATCACGAAGTTCAGGAACTTCTCGGCGAAGGCCGGGTCCAGATGTGCCTCGCCGGCCAGCCGGCGCAGTCGGGCGATCTGGGCGACTTCGCGGTTCGGATCCGCCGGGGGCAGCTGGTGTTCGGCCTTGAGATGGCCGACCTTCTGCGTGGCCTTGAACCGCTCGGCCAGCAGATAGATCAGGGTGGCGTCGATATTGTCGATGCTGCCGCGCACCGACAACAGTTCCTGCATGATTTCGGGGTCCACGCTCCCGGACAGGGAGGAGGCGGTGGGGTCGTAGTCCTCGCCCGGGGCGGGCTGGGCGTGCGGCTCGTTGCTCATGGGTCCCATCCTAGTTGGGAGTGGCCCGGGGCCCGACGGTGTTACGTGGTGCGTGCCCGCTTGACCGGCAGTTTCCACAGCAGCAGGACCGCCAGGACCAGTGGAAGGATCCACCCGGTCCAACCCAGCGGCGCCACGACGAGCAGGTCCAGATCCGAGGTGGCCGCGAACACCACATACAACCCCGCCGCGGCGTTGAAGGACCCGTGGGCCAGGGCGGCCGGCCAGACGCTCCCGGAGGCCATCCGCAACCAGGCGAATACGGCGCCGAAGCTGATCGTCATCCCGGTCATCGCCAGCAGGCTCAATCCTCCGGGGACCCCCGGGTAGTTGTACCCCAACAGGATCAGCGGGGCGTGCCATAGTCCCCAGATGATCCCCGAGATGAGGACGGTGGCAGTTTTTCCCCAGGGTTCCAGCCGGGGCACCAGCCACCCCCGCCAGCCGATCTCCTCGGCCAGCGCCGGAACCATGTTGATGATCGACCCGACCAGGATGCTCACTAGTTGCGTGCCCAGCAGTACTGCGGTGGGCATGGACATGATCTCCCGGGCGGCCTGAGGGGCCTGCTGGGCCATGAGGCCACGGAGTACCGGCAGGTGGGTGACATCGGCCGGATAGAGTCCCAGGAGGGCTCCCAGGAGCAGCCCACCGACCACCAGGAGCATCGGTAGCAGCCAGCCGGCGGCCAGGAAGGCGAGGAAGGGGCCCACGGGCTTCAGCGGCCAGAGGCCCAGGCTGCGGGCGATCCCCGGCCCTCCGGGACGCTGCGCCTTCGGTTCGGCGAAGCGGGTGACCAGCAGGGCCGCCGCCGTCGGGGTGAGCATCATGACCAGCGCATAGACCGTGAACAACGGATCGCCCAGGCCCTGGCCGCCGAGCCACAGCGGCAGTGCCACCAGCCAGGCCAGCACGTAGGCGATCACGATATAGAGGACGATCGGTTTCAGGCGGACGGATCGCATGCGCGAGCACCTCGGGGGTCGGGGAGGAAAGGTCCATTCCAGCGTAGTCCCGCGACGGGACGGCCGGGGCGGATGGCCTACAGTGGAGGGGCCATGATGAGTAGACGAGACGCCGCGATTGCCCTGGACATCCCCCTCGAGATGGCCACCCGACACGGGATCCCCAGCCGGCTGGAGGAATCCGAACTCGCCGAGCTGCAGGCCGATCCCCCACCATGGCTGGTCCAGTCGATGCAGAACCGGCAGGGCAAACGACCGGTCTGGGTCCATCTGACCTGCACGGTCTGCGGCCGCTCCGAGGCCGCCCGGCCGAAGAAGTGGTGGCCGGACTTCGATTTCGTCTTCTGCGATACCCATTCCCCCCGCGAGCTACCGGCGGTTCCGGCCGGACGGGTGCGCTGTGAGTACGAGCAGGTCGCCGGACCGCTGACCGGTGTCGTCGACGAGGCCGCCCACTAGGATCCGGCCTCCACCTGCCGGTCTCCTAGGAGGAAACGCTGGCCGGATCCCAGGACAGGCTCCGGGCGGTGTCGATGGTGGCCTGCCCCAGCACCCGGGTGCCCTGGTAGATCACCATCGTCTGTCCCGGGGAGACCCCCTGGAGCGGATCGTCGACGTCGACCACGAGTTCGCGGTTGGTCCCACCGTCTTCCGCGGCGACCTCTTCCAGCCAGCCCACCGCCTCCACCGGATCGGCGTGGGCGCGGACCTGGACCATGCAGTCGAACCGTTCGCCGGCCATCGCTTCCTTCAGCGGCAAGCCGGCCCAGCTGACCTTGATGCCCCGCAACCGATCGACCGAGAGCAGTTCCTTGGGTCCGACCACGACCTGGTTGTCCTTGGGCCGGATCTCCAACACGAAGCGTGGTTTGCCGTCGGAGGCGGGACGGCCGATCTTCAGCCCCTTGCGCTGCCCGACGGTGAAGGCGTTGGCGCCGGGGTGGCTACCCACGGAGTTGCCTTCGTGGTCCAGGATCTCCCCTTCGCTCAGTTCGATGCGCTCCTCGAGCCAGCCTCGGGTGTCCCCATCGGGAATGAAGCAGATGTCGTGGCTGTCCGGCTTCTTCGCGACCGACAAACCACGGCTTTCGGCTTCGGCCCGCACCTCGGCCTTGGACGGGGTTTCGGCCAAGGGGAACAGCGAATGGCCCAGCTGCTCGTGGGTCAGCACCCCGAGCACATAGGACTGGTCCTTCGCCCAATCGGCGGCACGGTGCAGTTCCGGGTTCCCCTCGGCATCGGTGATGACCTTGGCGTAGTGGCCGGTGCATACGGCGTCGAAGCCGAGGGCGAGCGCCTTTTCAAGCAGGGCCGCGAACTTGATGCGCTCATTGCAGCGCATGCAGGGGTTCGGGGTGCGTCCTGCGGCGTATTCGGCGATGAAGTCATCGACGACGTCTTCCTTGAAACGCTCGGAAAAGTCCCAGACGTAGTACGGGATGCCCAGTTTGTCGCAGGCCCGCCAGGCGTCGTTGGAATCCTCCACCGTGCAGCAGCCCCGGCTCCCGGTGCGCAGGGTCCCCGGCATCCGCGAAAGCGCCAAATGCACCCCGACGACGTCGTGCCCGGCATCCACGGCGCGCGCTGCCGCCACCGCGGAGTCGACCCCGCCGCTCATTGCTGCCAATACCTTCATACTCTTAATCCTGTTCCTGCTGTTTGGATGCTGCTTTTCCTGGCGGCCATACCTGCCTGTTTCGCCCGTTGGTGGGCTTCGGGCAAGGCCTCCACCAGGGCCTGGACGTCGGCTTCGGTGGTGGTGTGCCCGATCGTGAACCGCTGGGCCCCGCGGGCCGCCTCCTCGGTGCGTCCCATGGCCAACAACACGTGGCTGGGTCGTGGCACCCCTGCCGTGCAGGCGGACCCGGTGGAGGATTGCACCCCGAGCATGTCCAGCACGAAGAGCAAGGAGTCCCCCTCGCAGCCTGGAAAGGTGAAGTGGGCGTTGCCCGGCAGCCGTTCCCCCGAGGCTCCATCGGCGGCCGGCCCGCAGAGTTCGGCATCGGGAACCGCATGGCGGACGCCGGCGATCAGCCGATCGCGCAGCCCGGCCAGACGCTCGGATTCGGCGGCCAGGCCGGCCACTGCCTCACCGGCGGCCGCGGCGAAGGAGGCAGCGGCTGCGGTGTTCAGGGTTCCCGAGCGGAGGGCCCGTTCGTGGCCACCACCGTGCTGGACGGCGGTCAGGACGATGTCCCGGCGCACCAGCAGGGCCCCGATGCCGACGGGCCCGCCGATCTTATGGGCGCTGATGGCCATCGTGGCCAGGCCCGACGCACGGAAGTCGACCTCGAGGGCGGTGAACGCCTGGACCGCGTCGGAATGCAGGGGGATGGAGTGGGCCGCCGCCAGCGTGGCCGCCTCGGCGACCGGTTGGACGGTACCGACCTCGTTATTGGCCCACATCAGGGTCACCAACGCGATCGATACGGGATCCCTGGCGATTTCGGCGGCGAGCTGGTCCAGGAGGATGCGTCCGGTGGAGTCCACGTCGATCCAGCTGATTTCGGCCCCTTCATGGGCGGCCAGCCATTCGACGGCATCCAGCACGGCATGGTGTTCCACGGTGCTGCACAGGATCCGGCGGCGGGCCGGGTCGGCGCCATTGCGCGCCCAGTAGAGGCCCTTGATCGCCAGGTTGTCCGATTCGGTCCCGCCGGAGGTGAAGATGACCTCGGAGGAGTGCGCCCCGGCGGCCGCGGCCAACTTCTCGCGGGCTTCCTCCACGACGGTATGGGCACGACGACCTGCACCGTGCAGGGACGACGGGTTCCCTGTACGGCTCAATTCCTGGGTCAGCACGGCGAGCGCGGACGCCGACATGGGCGTGGTCGCCGCGTGATCGAAATACACGGGCTGGGTGGCGGACACGTCACGATTCTACCGCCGGAGCCGCCGATGTCAGTACCCGTCGAGCTCCGGAACGGGGTTGATCCGGTCACCATCGGCCCCCAGATCGGTGTCCAGGGTGATGGCGCGGGCTTCGAGACGCCGGTCCCGGCAGAGCTCATCGATCAGCTCGGCCCCTCCCCCGATGATGGTCGAGTCCTCGAACAGTTCGGTGGAGAACATCCAGGAACGGTCGGCGCCCCAGGCCAGGTCCGGTGCTTGGCGTTCGGAAAAACCGGTCCCCGCCTTCCAGAGCGGCGAGGCCAGATCCTCCAGGCTGCCGGAGAAGAGGTAGTAGGAACGGTAGCCTTCGGGGCCGATCTCGAGCTTCGGGCCCTCGAGTACCCGGGCGGAGAAGGCGGGTCGTTTGAGTTCTTCCCGCAGCAGGGCCTCGCGTTGGGCCGTGGCGGGGTCGGCGGCTGCTTCGTCGGCTGCCAGGACCTCGACGGCGTCGCCTCCCCGGATGAAGGCATACCCGTCCCACAACCCCAGATACACCTCGGGCCCCGCATGCCGGGAGATGATCTCCGCCACGGCGGCCAGATCGGTGGCCGGCAGGCCGTCACCGGCGGGCGCTTCACCATCCCAGGCGTCCTCGGTCCATGCCATCCCGGTGTCGTCGATGCCCGAGACGGCGGAGAACTGGGCCCCGGCATGCAGCACGGTCCCGCGTTCGAGGGCGATATCCGCCCAGCGCACGGGGTTTCCGTCCTCGTCGGAGGCCGGATGGAAGATGCGGGCATAGGCGTCGAACCCCGCGGGGATCTGCGCGGCCGCCGTGGTGGCCGGCGGTCGGGTCGCCAGGACCCTTTCGAGTGTTTGGGCGATCCACTGTCCGGGCCCTGCCCCGGCGAACGTCATGGCCATGCCTCCACCCTACAAGCCGCCGGGCTGGTAGAACTGAAGGGACCCGTCCCGAGGAGCCAGACCCCCCGTGAGCATGTATCTCCCCCCACTCGTTCATCCGATCCACGACTTCGCGCATCGCCGCATCGATTTTTCGCAGCAGGTCGCGGTGATGGCGATCATCAACCGCACCCCCGACAGCTTCTACGACGGCGGGGCGACCTTTGCCCTGGACGCCGCGCTCGATGCCTCGCTGGCTGCCGTCCAGGCCGGCGCCGCGTGGCTGGACATCGGCGGGGTGCCGTTCGCACCGGGTCCTGAACTCCGGTGGCAGGAGGAAGCCGACCGGGTGGTCCCGGTGATCCGCTCCATCCGCGAGCAGACCGATGCCATCATCTCCGCCGACACCTTCCAGCCGCAGGTCGCCGAGGCGGCCATTGCCGCCGGCGCCGACGTCATCAACGACACCACCGGGATCTCCAACCCGGATCTGGCCCGGGTGGTGGCCGATGCCGGGGTGCATCTGGTGATCACGCATTCGCTGGCCAAACCCCGCACCGTCTACCCGCGCCCCGATTATGCGGATGTGGTCCAGGACGTCGCCGGCTTCCTGCAACGCAAGGTCGAACTGGCCCGGAGCCTGGGGATCGACGAGGGCAAGCTCATCATCGATCCCGGACACGACCTGAATAAGAACACCCGGCACACCCTGGAGGTGACCCGGAGGCTGGATGAGATCGCCGCACTGGGTCTTCCGGTGCTGGCCGCGGTGTCCAATAAGGACTTCATCGGCGAGACGTTGGACCAACCCAAATCCGAACGGCTCAGCGGGTCGTTGTCCGCCGCGGTGATCTGCCTGATGAACGGGGCCCGGATCCTGCGCATGCACAACATCCCCGAAGCCGTCTCGGCCGCACGGCTCTTCGAGTCCACGGCCGGATGGCGTGAACCCGCCTATTTGCGGCACAACATGTCCGACGTCAACGAGCCGGCCCGGCTGCCGGGACGATAGATTGGTCCCATGGTCCAGCAACTGATTCCACCGCGCCGCGATGACGGATCCCCCGATCTGACCGATGAGCAGCTCCTGGAGCTCTATGCTCCGCAGGACCGCGCCCTGGTGCGCTTCAACTTCGTGGCTTCCGCCGACGGGGCGGCCACCACCGGCGGCACCTCCGGCGGGCTGGGAACCGACGCCGACCAGCGCCTCTTCGCCCTGCAGCGCCGCCATGCCGACGTGATCCTGGTCGGTGCCGGAACGATTCGTGCCGAGGGCTACGCCGGTAAGCTCCTCGACGCCGAGGCCCAGGCCTGGCGTCGCGACCGCGGCCTGCCCTCCCATCCGGCCATCGCCGTCGTCTCCGGATCCCTGGCCCTGGATCCGGAATCCGATTTCTTCACCTCCGCCCCGGTCCCCGTGCTCGTCTTCACGACCGGTCCCGCGGATCCGGCCCGCCGGGAGGCGATCTCCCGGGTGGCGGAGGTCATCACCGCAGGAGCGGACGACGTCGACCCGCGGCAGGTCCTGGCCGGGTTGGGCGGGCGCGGGCACCGGATGGTCCATGCCGAGGGCGGGCCGACCCTGTTCGCCTCGTTCCAGCGGGCCGACGCGGTGGATAGCCTCTGCCTGACCGTCTCCCCGGTGCTGGCCGGCGGGGAAGGCCAGCGCATCGCCACCGGGCCCACCTCCGGGAACCAGCCGGTCAGGCTGGCCCTGCTGCTCGAGGAAGCCGGCGCGTTGTTCACCGAATACCGCAGGGCCCCGGCCCACGACTCCGAGTAACACGCTGGTTCATCCGGAACCAGCTCCCGGTGCCGTTCGTTCGGCACAACAGATACACCCATCAGGCAGCCCTTCGGCGCCCACGGAAAGGTCAGGCGTGTCCCCGGCAAGAACCCATTACGAGGTCCTGGGCATCACCCGTGATGCCTCATTGGCCGAAGTGAAGACCGCCTACCGTCGGGCGGCCCGCACCACCCACCCCGACCAGGGCGGAGACGCGGCGGCGTTCCGGGTCGTCTCGCTGGCCTACCAGACCTTGCGGGACCCGGTCTCGCGGGCCGCCTATGACCGCAGCTACGGCACCTCCTCCGCCTACCAGGCCCCGGCCTCCGACGCCCGGGCGGCCGCACGGAGCACCCCCAGGACCGAGCCGGCCGGTGGGCGTCGACCGACCGCCACCGACTCCGTGCGCTATGTCCCGGCGTTCTCCAGCACCCCGACCCCGGTGCTCACCGAGACCGTCGCCTCCCGGCAGATCCATGGGGCTCCCCGGAAGCGCGGTCTGTTCACCCCGCAATCACGGTTGGCCCGCGAGGCCGGGACCGTCAGGTTGCTCTCGGGCCGGATCCTGCCCCACGTTCCTGCGGCCCGGCTGGTCAACGGCCTGCATTCACCGGCGGGCCGTGGATTCATCGACCATGTCGTGCTGTGCGGATACCGGTTGGCGCTGGTCAATTCCATGGTGTTGCCCCGCGGGGTCTACCGCTGGGACGGAACGACGTTGCACCAGGGGGGCAAGGCCATCGATCCCCCGCGGATGGCCTCCCTGGTCCGCGGGATGCAGGAGGCCTTCCCGGAGTTGAACGTCACCGGCTGGACGGTGGTCCATTCCCCCGATGACAACCTCCACGAACCGGTCATCGACTATGCCCGCGGCGCCGACCCGGCCTCCGCCTCGCTGACCCATGTGGTCAACGCCGCGAACCTGGTGCGTGAATTGAAGATGTTCCTGGGCACCGGCCCCAGCCCGAATGTCGTCGATGTCCCGCTCCTGTCCCGGTTGATCGGCGGAATGTACTGACCTGCACGCAGGGACCCCCGACCAGGCATAGGATCTAACGGTGTTCCGCATACTCTTCGTGACCCCCGAGATCCCCGGCAATACCGGCAATGCCATCCGATTGGCCGCCGTCACCGGCGCCGAACTGCATCTGGTCGAGCCCTTGGGCTTCGATCTCTCCGATGCCAAGCTCCGTCGGGCGGGCCTGGACTACCACGATCTCGCCGACGTCCATATCCACCCCGATCTCGACTCCGCCTGGCAGGCGTTGGCTCCCGGCCGGATCTTCGCCTTCACGGCCGAAGGGGAAACGACGTACACCGATATCGGGTACCGGCCCTCCGACGTGTTGATGTTCGGCCGCGAATCGGTGGGGCTCTCCCCGGAGATCAAGACCGATCCCCGCCTCGAGGCCCGGGTCCGCCTGCCCATGCTGGCTTCGAGGCGTTCGCTGAACCTGGCCAACTCGGCATCGATCGTCGTCTACGAGGCGTGGCGCCAACAAGGCTTCGCCGGGGCCTGACGCGCCCTGCCGGCCTCGCCCTATCGGTCCCCGACCCCACCTGCCCTAAGCTGGGAGGGGAGAAAACGCCAGACCATCCAGGGATGAGGATCATGCACCACGAAGAGCCCGAGGATTTCCGTTACGGGACGCCCGAAGACGCCACGGATGATCTGGGTCTGGGCCTGGTCGACGATGCCTCGCAGGAAACGGTACGACGCCGGTCGGCCCCGGTGAAGAAATGGATGCTCGTGGTCGGCGCCGCGCTGGTGGTCGTCATCGGCATCACCGCCCTGGTGCTTGCCCTGATGCCACGCAACGTCGCCGGCGAGGTCGCCGATGCCCCGGATGTCACCGAGACGTCGGCCGGGGTCACCGGTGGAGGTCAGGCCGTGCTGCGCCTTTCGGAGTCCCTTGATGCCGGTTCGTTGGAACTGAGCGACCTGCCCGGAGCCCCCGACCAGCAGACCTACCAGGTGTGGGTCGAGTCCGTCGGCGGCGGAACGGTCAGTTCCGTGGAGGTCCTGGACCCCAAGGACACCAAGGACACGGTGGGTTTCAAATCCCTCGATGACATCGAATCCGTCCTGGTCACCACGGAACCGGTCGATGGTTCCAACGAGCCCAGCGATACCAAGGTCCTCGAGATCGACCTGCCGCACTGATCCGGCGGGCCCGCGGCCTCTTCAGGAGGCCGCGGGGCTCAGAATCCGGCGATGGTATCGGCCGCGTTGACCTCCACGACGTGGAACCCCTCGGCGATCCGTCCTTGCTCGAGCCCGTGGCGTTCGGCCAACGACTCCCCGTTGGCCCGTACGAACCGCTCCATCTTCGACACGTCGGGATGCTGGCTCAAATGGGCCCGCAAGGCCTGGAGCTTCGTTTCGAAGGTGTCGGTGATGTCCACTACATGGTTTTCCCGGGCTTCGGGTCCCCCGTAGAGCCACAGCCATCGCAGTTTGAAAGCCTGAAGCCCGGCGTCCTGCAGTTCCGGGAAGGCATAGGGGTTCTCCACCGCCGGGTACACGGCACGGGTCACCGCTTCCCCGCAGGCCAGGTGGTCGGGGTGGGAACGCTGCAGGCGCGTGAAATCCCGTTCGGGATGTTGGGCCAGCACGATATCGGGGCGTACCTTCCGCGTGATCTCCACGATCTTGCGCTGTACTGCGAACGAGGGTTCGAGGAACCCATCGGATTCGCCCAGAAAGTGCACGTCATAGACGCCGACGCTGCGCGCCGCTGCGCGTTGCTCGGCATGGCGCATGGAGACGATTTCCGCGCGGTGGGCAGGATCGAAGCCTCCGGCGTCGCCGTCGGTCATGATGCAATAGTGGACCTCGACGCCGGAGGTGGTCCAGGCCGCGACGGATCCGGACGCCCCGAAATCGAGGTCATCCGGATGCGCGCCGAAGCATAAGACCCGGCGGACGGTCTCACGTCGCGGGTCGAACACGGTTCCTTCAGCCCTTCCGACGCTGGATCTCGGCGGCGGCCTGCGGCAGGACGCTACGGGCATCGCCCACGATGCCGAAGTCCGCGATCTCGAAGATCGGGGCGTCCTCGTCGCTGTTGATCGCCACGATGACCTGCGAGGTCTGCATCCCTGCCTTGTGCTGGATGGCACCGGAGATCCCGGCACAGATGTAGAGCTGCGGGGAGATCGTCTTACCGGTCTGACCGACCTGGTAGGAGTGCTCGATCCATCCGGCATCCGTGGCCGCGCGGGAGGCACCGACTGCGGCGCCGAGGGCATCGGCCAACTGTTCGACCGGGGTGAAGTCCCCGTCCAGGCCTCGTCCACCGGAAACCACGATGCGGGCATCCTGGAGTTCCGGCCGGGCCGAGACCGCCTTCTCGACGGTTTCGGTGACCCGTGCGGCGGGGCCGGCATCGGCGACCTCCAGGGTCGTGACCTCCGGGCTCGTCGCTGCTGCGTCGGTCGGCTCGACGCTATTGGGTTTGACCGTGATGACCGGGGTGCCCTGGACGGCCCGGGCGTTGACGGTGTACCCGCCGGCCAGCACCGATTTGGTCACCGTCAGGTCGGCGGTGACATCCACCGCATCGGTGATGACACCGGCGGAGAGCTTGATGCCCACCCGGGCGGCGATTTCCTTGCCATCCGCCGAGTTGGGCAGGAGCACGGCTCCGGCCGAGCAGGCGCGGGCCGCCTCGGCCACGAAAGCTGCTTCCCCGGCGATCAGGGTGCCGGCCAGCGCCCCCGCCGGGGCGTAGAGGGCCGTGGCCCCCAGGTTTGCGTAGGCGGCGACGGTTTCGTCTGCAGCCGGTGAGCCGAGGGCGACCACGGGCTCGCCGAGCCGGTGGCCCAGGGTGAGCAGTTCGCGCTGGGCCTTGCCCGGCTGTGCCGTGGGGGTGTCGATGAAAACCAGAATATTAGCCATCTGTTCGCCTCAGCTCCTAAAGAAGTTTCTTGTCTGCCAGGAAGTCGACCAGTTCCACACCGGCGTTGCCGGAGTCGGTGACAACCGTTCCGGCTTCCCGCGGCGGACGCGGGCTCGCGTCCTCGATCCTGGTCCACGATCCGGCGGCGCCGACCTGCGAGGCCTCCAGCCCGAGATCCGACAGGGACAGTGCGACGGTCTTCTTCTTCTTGGCGCCCATGATGCCCTTGAAGTTCGGGTAGCGCGCTTCCTCCCCCTGGTCGGTGACCGACACCAGGGCCGGGGTCGCGGCCTGCAGGGTCTTGGAGGTCGTGTCCGAATCGCGCCGGGCCGTGAGCACGCCGTCCTCCCCCAGTTCCAGCGAGGAGACCATCGTCAGCTGCGGCAGCGAAAGGCGTTCGGCCAGCTGCGCCGGGACCAGGGAGGTCTCGCCGTCGGTGGAGGCCATGCCGGTGATGATGACATCGAATCCGCCCAGATGGTTCACGGCCGAGGCCAGGACCAGCGAGGTGGCTGCGGCATCAGAGCCGGCCAGGGCCGGATCGTTGATGTGCACCCCGTCCGTGGCACCCATCTGCAGGGACTTCTTCACCGCGGCCGAGGCACGCTCCGGCCCCATCGTCAGCGCGGTGACGGTATGGCCGGCCTTGGCTCCTCCGCGCGCCTCCACCAACTGCAATGCCGCTTCGACCGCATATTCATCCAATTCGGACAGGATGCTCTCGGACCGGTCGATGACATGGTCGGAACCGGTCAGGTGGCGGTCGAACTGCGCGTCCGGGACGTGCTTGACCAGGACGAGCACCTTCAGGGGTGCCCCGCTTGTCACGCTCATGATTGCCTTTCACTTGACTCGTCCGGCCGTAGGCGACCGGTACCGTCGATTTCACGGGAACAACCCGCGAATTCCAGTTAATGGGTATTAACAAAGACTAACGTCACAGGGACCGTGCCGCCAGCAGGTGACACCGCGGTCCGGAGACCAGCGTAACCGGCCCCCATCGACAACTGCCGCCTGCGGCCCTTGTCGGGGCCCCAAGCGGCAGTTGGTTCGGCGTGGTTTCCGGCTAGTCGGCGGGCAGGGCGCCCACGGTGGCCTCGACCGTCTTCTCGCCGTCGCCACGGGCGAAGGTGATCTTCGCCTCGCTGCCCTTGGCGTATTCACGGATGGCTGCCGTCAACGACTGGCTATCGGAAATCTGGCGTTCTCCGACCTTGGTGATGACGTCCCCGGATTTCATCCCTGCCTTGTCGGCGGGCGAGCCCGAGGTGACCTCCTGGACTTCGGCCCCGACACTGAACTGGGTTCCCGAGTCGGCCTGCTTGGCCTTGACCGTGACCCCGAGCAGACCATGGGTGGCGCTGCCGTCCTCGATGATGTCGTTGGCGATCCGGTGGGCGTAGTCCATCGGGATGGCGAATCCGACACCGATCGAACCGCTGTCATCGCCCCCGGTGCTCCCGGAACCGCCGGCTGAGGCGATCGCGACGTTCACGCCGACGATTTCACCTTTGGTGTTCACCAGGGCCCCGCCTGAATTGCCGTGGTTGATGGCGGCATCGGTCTGGATGACATTGACGTAGATCGACCCGCTGCCCGCGCTTTGCTGCTGTTGCTTCTCCCCGGGGAATTCAAAGTTGAACTGGTTGCCTTCATCGGAGGAGTCCTTCTGTGCCGAACTATCGGGCACCGCCGAGGAGGCGACGCTGATCGTGCGGTTCAGTGTGGAGATGATCCCGTCGGTGACGGTACCGCTCAAGCCCAGAGGGGCACCGATGGCGATCGCCGAATCACCGACGTTCAGCTTCGAGGAGTCCCCGAGCTTGGCCGGCTGCAGGCCATCGGCCTCGATCTTGATCACCGCGAGATCCGACATGGGATCGGTACCGACGACGGTGGCCTGGTGGACCTGTCCGTCACTGGTGCGCACGGTGATCTTCGGATCCGAGACGGTCCCCCCGAGGGTGACCACATGCGTATTGGTCAGGATGTGGCCGTCGGTATCGAGGATGATGCCCGAACCGGAGCCTCCCTGCTTCTGACCATCGACTTCGATGGTCACGACGCTGGGCGAGGCCTTGGCGGCCGCGGCGCTGACTGCCGTGACGTTCTCCGGGTTGTTGATGACCACGGCATCGCTCTTCTGCGAGGAACTGGCCGTGGGCTGCTCGGAGCCGTCCATCAGATAGTTGGCGCCCACCGCACTGCCCCCGCCGATGAGGGCGGCGATGACCATGCCGGAAATCAGCGTGGCGGTCCCGAAACGCTTGGGTTGGCGGCGCGGGGCCGGGGAGAAGGCCGCTCCCGGAGGGAAGTGGCCGCCACCGGTCGGAGGGGGCGTCGCCCCGGGGCTGCCGCCGGCCGGGAAGGTCCCGGTCCGGGGTTCACCGGTGACGGAGCGGTACTGTTCCGTGGTCGGTTCCGCCGGGGCCTGGGGCGGGGTCTGCGGGCGAGGCGGGACCACGGGGCCGCCAGTGGACGTCCCGGATCCATCCTCCGGTTCGCCTGTCGATCCTTGGGAGAAGGTGTTCCGTTCCTCGCTCATGACGTGGTGTCCTTTCTGGGAGTTCCTTGACTCCAACTATGACAACGTGCGCTGTGTCCTGGAGAAGCTTTACCTGAGCGAAACCTGTGAGAACACGGACGGGTTCCCGTGAGCCGGCCATCGCCGCCGCGTCGCTGTGGACGGCCCCAAATCATACCAATAGACTCAAAGACGACGGTCGAAGGCCATCGTGCGCCGGGAGCAGCCTTCCGGCGTGTGCCCCCAGCGGTGCTGGCCAGCCGTCACCGACGTCGAAGGGTGATCCATGCGATCCATTTCCAGACGCGTTCCGGCGGCCGCCGGATTCGCGTTGCTGTCCATGCTGCTCTTGGCGGGACCAGCGTCCGCCGAACCGCCGGTGACGATCCCCCCGGGCCAATACGTGGTGGACGACGCCGGGGTCCTGGGTTCGGAAGCATCCCGGGTCGACCAGGCGGTCACCCAGTTGCAGGACAGCGAGGGGCTGAACCTCTACGTCATCTACGTCGACGAGTTCTCCGACCCTTCGGACATGGATGCCTGGGTCCAGGACGTGGCCCGGAAGAAGGGCCTGGGCACCACGGACAGCGTGCTGGCCATTGCCACCGACGCGCGGCAGCTTCGCTTGAAGTCCAGCGACAACGGAGAAATCGCCGCCCATGATGCGGACATCGTGACCGAGTACATCACCCCGGACCTGCGCTCGAACACGCTCACGGCCGACGACTGGGCCTCCGCGGCCGAGAATGCCGTCACCGGCATCGAAGCCGCCGCCTCCGGCGAACTCCAGGGTGCGTCCGGGAACGGCGCCTCCGCGTCCTCCGGCGGCTCGGCCGCGCCGTGGATCATCGGCGGGGTCATCGTGGTCGGCGGCGGAACCCTCTGGGTCCTGGGACGCCGGAAGAAATCCCTCCGGGAATCCCGTCGCCCCCGCTCGGCAGACACGGCACCACAGGACCCGCTGGCGTCGTTGAGCATCGAGGAGCTCCGGCACCAGGCCGGCCCACTCCTGATCGCCGCGGACGACGCCATCCGTTCCAGCGAGCAGGAATTGAATTTCGCCCTGGCCGAGTTCGGCGAGGAAGCCATCAAGCCATTCGCGGCGGATCTGGCCAAAGCCAAGGAACATCTGGGCGAATCCTTCAAACTCCAGCAGCAGCTCGACGATTCCATCCCCGATTCCGAAGCCGATCAGCGTCAGTGGCTGGGCACCATCATCCACCGGTGCGAAGCGGTCAACGACTCGCTCGAGGAGCACCGTGAGGACTTTGCCTCCCTGCGTGAGCTCGAACGCAAGCTACCCCAGGCCACCGCGTCCCTGAGGAGCCACCTGGAGGTGCTGCGCACGGATCTGCAGACGGCGAAGTCCTCGTTGACGGGGTTGGCCCAGCGGTATGCGGATTCGGCGCTGCTCCAGGTCAGGGACAACGTCGAACAGGCCGACGAACTCATTGATTTCATCGAGGACTCCCTGAAGACCGCTGCCGAGTCCTCCTCAGACTCCTCCGAGGCCGAGGCAGCCGTCGCGATCCGCGCCGGGGAGGAAGCCGTGGACCAGACCCGGGTGCTCATCGCAGCCATCGGCAAGACCGGGACCAGCCTGGGCCAGGCGAGCGAGGACGTGGAATCCCAACTGGCCGAGGCGCACCAGGACCTCACGCAGGCCCAATCGCTGGTCGATGCGGGCCAGCACCAGGAGCTGGCGGCGCCTGCTGCCGTCCTGAAGGAAACCATCGGCCGGATCGAGGAAGCCCGTCACCAGGGACGCGTGGATCCCGGCGACCTGCTGTCCCGACTGGCCCGCGCCCGGGAAGGCCTCGACGGCCCGCTGGGTGCGATCCGGGACCGCCGGGAACAAACCCGACGGGCTGCGGCTTCATTGCAGTCCGCCCTGCAGACCGCCCGGGGAAAGATCGACGGCACCGACGACTTCATCCGGGCCCGTCGCGGTGGCGTCGGCGCCACGGCCAGGACCCGGCTGGCCGAAGCCCAACGGTATTTCAACGAAGCACTCCAACTCACCGAACAAGACCCCGTCAAGGCGCTGCAAAGCGCCCAGCAGGCCGCCTCGCTCGCGGATCAGGCGGCTCGGCAGGCCGAGTCCGACGTCGATGGCTTCGGCGGCGGTTTCGGCGGCGGCCGGGGCGGCTACGGCCGCGGGAACGGCATGGGCGGAGCCATCCTCGGCGGCATCCTCATCGATTCGATCCTCCGCGGGGGCGGCGGGCGCGGCAGAGGCGGCGACGGCATGTTCGGAGGCGGCGGATTCGGTGGCTTCGGCGGCGGCGGAGGTGGAGGCGGCTTCGGCGGAGGCGGCTTCGGCGGTGGAGGCGGGGGCGGCAATTTCTGAGCCGCCGCCCGGGCTCCCAGAGGATTCCGGCGGTTCGGCCGCCGGTTGCAGGACCAGACCAGTTAAACCCCAGTGGAAGGTGACATCGTGATCAAGCAGTCAATCTTTGGGCGCATCGCCCAACTGGCCAAGGCCAACATCAACTCCATGATCGATTCGGCCGAGGACCCGCAGAAGATGTTGGACCAGATGGTGCGCGACTACACCAACAACATCGCCGAGGCGGAAACGGCGGTCGCGCAGACCATCGGCAACCTGCGCATGCTCCAACAGGACCATCAGGAAGACCAGGAGAATGCCCGCGACTGGGGCAACAAGGCCCTCGCCGCATCGCGGAAGGCCGATGAGTTCCGGGCCGCCGGCAAGGACGAGAACGCCAAGAAGTTCGACAATCTGGCCAAGGTCGCCATCCAGCGTCAGATGCAGTCCGAGGACGAAGCCAAATCCGTCGAGCCGACTATCGCCTCGCAGGAGGAGATCGTCGAGAAGCTCAAAAGCGGCTTGAACGCCATGAACACCAAACGTCAGGAATTGGTGGCCAAACGGGATTCGCTCGTCGCACGGGCCAAGTCCACGCAGGCGCAGTCCCAGGTCCAGGATGCCCTGAAGAGCATCGACATCATGGACCCCAACAGCGAGGTCTCGCGTTTCGAGGAGAAGGTCAGGCGCGAGGAAGCCCGCGTCCAGGGCGCCGCAGAGCTTTCGGCCTCCAGCCTCGACGCCCAGTTCGAGTCCCTCGAGGACCTCGGCGAGCAGACCGAGGTGGAGGCCCGCCTGGCGGCCCTGAAGGCCGGAGGCAGCCCGACGCCCGAGCTGGGCTAGGGACCACGAAGCCCGGCACCTCCCGCTCCACCCGGTGGTCCGTGACCGGTCGGTCACGGACGACCGGGGACACGAAAAGAACCCCGATCCGGCGTCATGCCGAATCGGGGTTCTTCATCTCGTTGCGGGGGCAAGATTTGAACTTGCGACCTCCGGGTTATGAGCCCGGCGAGCTACCGAACTGCTCCACCCCGCGCTGCGAGATATGACTCTACACGAAAGTGGATACCGCCCAAAATCGAGGTGTCCGATCCCCTATTCCTGGGCGATCATCCGGCCGATGATCAGGCGCATGATCTCGTTACTCCCCTCGAGGATCTGGTGAACCCGCAAGTCACGGGCGATTTTCTCCAAACCATATTCACTCAGGTATCCGTATCCGCCATGGAGCTGGATGGCGGCGTTAGCGGTTTCGAAACCGGCATCGGTGGCCACGCGCTTGGCCATGGCACAGAGTTTCAGCGCGTCGTCGGCACCTTCATCCAGGGCCGCCGCGGCCCGCCACAACAGGGTCCTGGCCGTGAAGATCTTCGTTTCCATGTCGGCCAGTTCGAATAGCAGCGCCTGCTGTTTGATCAGCGGTCCGCCGAAGGCCTGCCGTTCCTTGAGGTAGGCGACGGACTTCTCCAACGCGGCCTGTCCCCCGCCCAAGGAGCAGGCGCCGATGTTCAGCCGGCCCCCGTTCAGGCCCTTCATCGCAATGCCGAATCCGTCGCCCTCCTCGCCGAGGCGATTGGCCACCGGGACCCGGACGTTGTTGAAGATGACCTGGCGGGTGGGTTGGGCATTCCAGCCCATCTTCTTCTCCAGGCCGCCGAACCCCAGCCCTTCGGTCCCTGCGGGGACCACGATCGCCGAGATCCCCCGGCTACCGGTATCCGCAGTGCGGGCCATCACCAGGTAGTAGGTCGAGGCCCCGGCACCGGAAATGAACTGCTTGACTCCGTTCAGGACGTACTCGTCCCCCTCACGCACGGCCCGGGTGGTCAGGGCCGCGGCGTCGGAGCCCGCTCCGGGCTCGGTGAGGCAGTAGCTGCCCAGCTCCTCCATGGTCGCCATCCCGGGGATCCACGCGGCCCGCTGCTCGGCGGTGCCGAACCGGTCGATCATCCACGCCACCATGTTGTGGATGGAGATGTAGGCGGAGATCGTCGGGCAGGCCCGGGCCAGTTCCTCGAAGATCAGCACCGCATCACTGCGGGTCAGTCCCGAGCCGCCGTACTCTTCGTCGGCATAGATGGCCCCCATGCCCAGGTCTCCGGCCTGACGCAGCACGTCGACCGGGAAATGGTGTTCCTGGTCCCAGGTGTCGGCGAACGGGGCGATCTGCTCCGTCGCGAAATCGCGCACCATGTCGACCATGGCCTGTTGCTCGTCGTTGAGCTCGAACATGTGTGTCCTTTCGGCCCGGGGGCCAGATGGGGACGTCCGGCACTTTCGACCGGACGGGTGGTCAGCGGCTCACTTTGCCCATCAGTGAGGCAATCGGGCCGACGAAGATGGGTCGTGCCAGCAATGCCGCACCGACGATGACGACCAATGAGATGGCGAAGAAGATGAATCCGAGCCAGCCTCCGTCGTCCCGCGCGGCGAACATGTGGTTCAGGTTGCGCAAGGCCCCGGTGCTGAGCACCAGGGTCACGTGCACGACCACGAAGAGCACGAAGTAGAGCATGACTGGGAAGTGCAACGCGCGGGCCGCTTCGATCGGGTAGAGGCGGTTGAGCCTCTTCGCCTTCGTCGGCCATATCGAGGACATCCGCAGACCGGTGATGATGGCCAACGGGGCCGCCACGAAGACGGTCAGGAAGTAGGTCAGCAGTTGCAGGCTGTTGTAGTTCACCCAGCCGTCATCCAGCGGCCAGTTCAGCGACACGTATTGCAGGCCGGCCGAAACGGCATTGGGGATGATGTCCCAACTGGTCGGGACGATGCGCCGCCATTGGCCGGTGGAGAAGAGCAGGACGATGAAGATGGTCCCGTTCAGGACCCACAACACGTCGAGGCTCAGGTGCATCCAGAGGTCAAGGCTGATGCGCTTGGGCGCCTTCTTGGTCTTGATCAGCCCCTTGTTGTTGCGCACCCAGTGGGCTGCGGGCCGTTGCGTGGTCCGCACCCTCCACCCGGTGAGCACCAGCAGGACGATGAAGAAGGCGTTGAGGAAGTGCTGCCACCCCAACCATGCCGGCAGCCCTACCGGGGCCACGGCGGGCAGCGGAACCTGCCCGGGGTAGGTGGTCATGAATTCCGAGACCGGTGCGGTGCCGGTCAACCACCTGGCACCCAGGACGACCAGCGCCAGGATGACGACGGCACCTCCTGCATAGATGCCGAAGCGTCCCCAACGGCTTCCGGTCACAGCAGATGGTGTGCGGGTTTGCTGATTCACCAATTGTTCCTCTCGGCGCGGTTTGCTGGACTCGATGATACTAGGTCTTGCAACCATTTAGTAGGAGGTCAAAGCTTTTTTCGAGTTTCCGGGCACACAAAAGGTCCCGGCCGATGTTTCCATCGACCGGGACCTTTTCTCCGTTGCGGGGGCAAGATTTGAACTTGCGACCTCCGGGTTATGAGCCCGGCGAGCTACCGAACTGCTCCACCCCGCGGCGTGCTTAAAGCATCCCATCTTCGGGCCCCAACCTCAAATCGAAAGGCGGTGGTGTCACGCAGATCACTACGTGGCACCACCGCCTTCGACGGGGACGGGTCATCGATGGCCGGACTACCGGCCCACCGAGGCCCGCCCTGTGCGGCTAGCCCTTCGAATCCTTGGCCGGAGCCGACCCGTCCTGACCCGGGATCGGGTTGTCCGAGGACTTCTCCTTATCGGTTTCGACCGGCTCACCGGAGATCTTCCCTTCGAGCTCCAGTGCCTTGTCCAGTGCGTCGCCGAGCTTCTTCTGCTCGTTGCCGTACGTGGCGAAGTCACCATCGGACAGGGCCTTCTGGCCAGCCTTGATGGCCGAGTTGGCGTCCGCCAGCGCTTCCTTGAGCTGCTGCTGCTCGTTCGCCGGAGCCTCTTCAGCACCTGCTCCGCCCTCGTCGTCGTCGTGCTTCTTGCTCCCGTCGCCCTCACTCGTCTCGGCACCCGAGGAACCTTCGAAAAGCTGGTCCAGGGATTCGGACAAGGTATCGGCGAAGCCGACCTTGTCGCCGAAGGAGGTCAGCACCTTGCGCAACGTCGGGTAGGACGTCTCGCCGGTGGACTGGACGTATACCGGCTGCACGTACAGCACGCCACCGCCGACCGGCAGCGAGAGCAGGTTGCCGTTGATGACCTTCGAGGCACCGGAACGCAGCAGGTTCAACTGGGTCGACACCGTGGTGTTGGAGTCGAAGTTCTGCTGTGCCTGGCCCGGCCCGGGGACCACGGTGGAACGCGGCAGTTCGAGCAACCGCAGCGTGCCGTAGCCATCGGACTTCTTCCCCTTCTTGTCCCCGGCGTCGGCCTCGGCCGAGAGGAAGCCATAGAGCACGTTGCGCTGCTGGCTTCCGGCGCTGGTCTTGGGGATGAACGTGCTGGTGAGGGAGAACGTCTCCTTCTTCTGGTCCGGCATGCGCAGCGAGAGGTAGTACGGCGGCTGCGGTACCGGGTTGTCCGGTGTGGTCGGGTCGTTGGGGACCGACCAGGCGTCGTTGGACTCGTAGAAGTCGTCGGGATCGGTCACGTGGTAGTCGCCGAGCAGGGTCCGCTGGACCTTGAACAGGTCCTCCGGGTACCTCACGTGGCTCATCAGGTCCCCGGAGATCTCCGAAATCGGCTTCACCGTGGTGGGGAAGACCTTCTGCCAGGCCTTCAGCAGCGGCTCGTCGGGCTCCCAGGCATACAGGTCGACCGAACCGTCATAGGCATCGACGGTGGCCTTGACGGAGTTGCGGATGTAGTTCACCTTGCCCGAGAGCGTCGCGGTCCGGTTCTCACCGGTCAGCGAATCGCGCACGGCGGTGTCGAGCTGCTGCTCGGTGGAGTACGGGAAGGAACTGTTGGTCGTATAGGCGTCCACGATCCACTTCACGCGGCCGTCGACGATGGCCGGGTAGGTATTCGAGTCGGTCGTCAGATACGGGGCGACCTTCTGCACCCGGTCCTTCGGGGACCGGTCGTAGAGGATCTGCGATTCGTTGTTGATGGCGTCCGAAAGCAGCAGGTCCGTGGAGCTGAACTTCAGCGAGTAGACCAGTCGGTTGAACAAATTGCCCACGATGGGCCCGCCGTCTCCTTCGAACGTGGTCTTGGCGTCGCCCTCTCCGGACTGGTCCGAGGGGTGGTCCAGTTCGCGGGCGGTCCAGTCGTCGGGGCCACCGACCACCGAGTATTCCGGAGAGAATTCACCGAAGTAGATCCGGGGCTCGTAGGTGGAATCGTCGGCCAGCACGCCGGTGGTCGGGATCCCGGAGAGCATGAAGTCGGGGCGCCCACCGGCCGCGACCTTGGCGCCGTAGGCGGCCACGGCACCGTAGCCGTGGGTGTAGGTCACGTGCTGGTTGACCCAGCTGTCGGTCGGATCGACGTTGACCTCGCGGACGGCGATGACCGTATCCTCCGTCTTGCCGTCCACCTCATAGCGGTCGACGTTCAGGGTCGGGGCGAATTTGTAGTACGTACGGAACTGCTGGAGCTGGGCAAAGGCATCGGAGACCAGATCGGGGTCCAGCAGGCGGATGTTCGTCGTGGTGGCCTTGTCCTTGGACAGGGCGTTCTTGGCCGTGTCGATGGTGGCATCGTAGTTGCTCGACTCCACGTCGGAGAGGCCGTAGGCCTGACGGGTCATCTCGATGTTCTTCTTGATGTAGGGCTGTTCGAGCGTCTTCTCGGAGGGGACGACCTGGAATTGCTGCACCAGCATCGGGTAGACCCCGCCGGCGACCAGGGCGGTCACCACGAGCATGGCCGTGCCGATCAGCGGCAGCTTCCACCGGCCCATGATGGCGCCGACCACGAACAACACGGCCACCAGGACCGCGGCGACGACCAGGATCGTCTTGGTGGGGATGACGGCATGCACATCGGTGTACAGCGCGCCGGCGACGCGTCCGCCCTGGTCCTCCAGCGTGGAGTAGCGGTCAAGCCAGAAGTTGGCGCCCTGGAGCAGCAGGAACAAGGCGGCGGCGATGGAGACATGCAGCCGGGCCGAGCGGGAGATGGTGACTCCACCGCGTTCCTGGATGCGGATGCCCCCATAGAGGTAGTGGGTCAGCAGCCCGGCAATGCCGGCGATCAACACGACGCTGATCAGGAAGCCGACGAGCAGCCCGTAGAAGGGCAGCGAGTTCATGTAGAAGGAGAGGTCCAGGTTGAACTGGGGGTCCACTTCCCCGTAGGGAACCCGGTTGATGTACAACAACACGGTCTGCCACTGGGAGGCCAGGGCGGTGGCGGCGAAGGCGCCGATCACCAGCGGGATCCCCCACATCAGCAGGCGGCGGATCGGCTCCAGCTGGGCCTGGTAGCGGGAGATGTTGTCCTGCATCTGCATGTCAGGGGCGTACACCGGACGGGTTTTGAAAGCGATCTGCAGACTGGCCCGGATGGCTGCGGCCATGATCAGGAAGGCCACCACGAAAATGGCCACCTTGGTGAGCAGTTCGGTCCAGAACACCTGCCCGTAGCCGACCTGGTTGTACCAGAGGACGTCGGCGTAGATATTCGCGAAGAAGATGAACGCGGCCACCAGGATGCCGATGGCCACGATGGTGGGCACCAGCGGCGATGGCTTCTTATTGGTGGGCGCGGGGCGTTGCTGGCCGCCGCCTTCGTCATCGCCGGAACCCTGGGGTCGTCGGCCGAACGGGTTGTCAGGACCAAAACTCACTTATTGAACCTCATCGTTGGTACGAGCTACCGCGCACCCACAGTAGGCAGGAGCACACTCGCCCATTCTGCCTTGAGTCAGGTCAACTCGCTAACCCCCCGGGGGGTGTTGCGTGGGTTTCACAGCAGAAACATTCACGAACCACAGGTCGACAGGGTCTCCGGGTCGGCTCCAGAGGCGATGGATTCCACCGACTGGCGCGCCTGTTCGAGGGTGGAGACCTTGACGACGGTCAGCCCGTCCGGCACGCGTCCGTCGATATCGCCACAGTTGCCGGCGGGGGCCAGGAAGTAATCCGCGCCTCCGCCCCTGGCACCTACCAGCTTCTGGGCGATGCCTCCGATGCGGCCCACCTTCCCGTCTGCGTCGATGGTCCCCGTTCCGGCGATGTTGTTGCCTCCGGTGAGATCCTCGGGGGTGAGCGTATCGATGATTCCCAGGGCGAACATCATCCCGGCGCTGGGCCCGCCGATATCGGACAGGGTGAACTTCACATCAAAGGGGAAGGTGTACCGGGTGCCCAGGTAGACGCCGAGTTGGTGTTTCCCGTCGTCGGAGACCGTGGTCTTCGCGGTGAGCTTTTTTTCCTGGCCGGCCCGTTCGATCTCCAACCGGGGTTTCCCCTCGGAGGAATCCTGCAGCGCGGACCGGAGCATGTCCAGATCGGTGATGGGGCGGCCGTCGATCCGCCGCAGGACGTCGTCGGTCTGCAGCAGGCCCTTATTCGTGGTGTTGGCCAGCCCGGCCACCGTGAGTTCCTGTTCGTAGTCGATCCCCAGGTCCCCCAGGGCCGCGGCTACCGAGCTCTGCTGGGAATCGTCCATCTCGGCGGCGTTGTTGTCACTGATCTGCTCGCTGGTGGCGGTGCGCGGGTACAGCGCTTCCTCCGGATAGACGTCCTCGCTCGGATCCGCCCAGGCCTGGAGCACCCTGAAGAAGGAGGTCTTCCCCTGCGCCCCGCCCAGGACGTAGACGGTCGTCAGGTCCAGGGAACCACTAGTGGGGTAGGTCTTGTGTCCGGAGACCTCGATGAGTTGTTTGCCGTGTTCCTTGCCCAACGTGTTGACGGCCGGACCCGGGGCCTCCACGACATAGGGAGTGGGCAGGGCCAGCGCCACGAACGCGAGCACGACGGCCAGGCAGGTCGCCGTGATCAGCCGCCGCTGGCTCCGGCGCGGGCGGACGGGGGGCGGTTCGTTTTCCGGCGCCGGCTCGTGGGTGGCGCGCTCCTGGGGGTCCTGCGGCTGGGTCACCGTGGTTGTCTTTCCTTCCGGCTTTTCGCCGACCCGCAGGCCGGTGCGCATTAGATCCCCCCAAGGCTACAAGGTAAGTCCTTGTTTTCGCTGTGCCGACAGCGAACCTGCCGTTTCATCCCTCGTGGCCGTCCACGGTCCGGGGGTACCGTGGGTGCATGGCTGAGAACCCCCCGAACAACCGCCCAGACGGCTCTGACGACCCGGATGATTCCGGCAGCAACGACCCCTTTTCGGAGATGCTCTCCAACCTTTTCGGTGGCCAGCTTCCTCCGGGCATGGACCCCGCCGATCTGCAGAAGCAGTTCGGTGCCATGGGCATGCCCTCGGATCCGGCCGCCATGCAGGCGATGATGGCCCAGATGCAGGCCATGATGGGTGCCATGTCCTCCGGCGACGGAAGCCCCGTGAATTGGAAGCTGGCCCAGGACACCGCCCGCCAGGCAGCCTCCGGGGACGACCCCAGCGTGACCACGGCGCGGGCCGCAGCCATCACCGAAGCGGGTCGACTGGCCGATCTGTGGCTCGATCAGGCCACCACCTTCGAGGCCTCGGCCTCGGGTTTCTCCTCCTATTCGCGGGCCCAGTGGGTCGAGAAGACCCTGCCACGGTGGAAGAAACTCACCGAACCCGTGGCGATCAGCGTTTCGCAGGCGATCAGTACCGCCATGCGCGATCAGGTCCCCGAGGAAATGAAGTCCATGCTCGGCTCCGCCCAGGGCATGTTCCAGAACCTCGGCGGCGCCATGTTCGGCATGCAGCTGGGTACGGCCGTCGGCGGCCTGGCCAAGGACGTGCTCGGATCCACTGATATCGGGATTCCGCTCACCACGGATGCGCCGGCCCTGGTGCCCACCAACGTGGCGGCCTTCGGCGAGGGTCTGGACATCCCCGAACAAGAGGTCATGCTCTTTGCCGCGTTGCGCGAATCAGCCCACGCCCGACTCTTCCAGCGGGTCCCCTGGTTGCAGGCCCATGTGCTAGGAGCCATCGAGGATTACGCCCGCGGAATCCACATCGACATGTCCAGGGTCGAGGAAGCCATCCGCGACATCGACCCGTCCAATCCCGAATCCATCCAAGGGGCCGTGACGGAGGGGCTCTTCATGCCCCAGCGCACCGGGGCCCAGGAGGCGGCACTGGCCAAGCTCGAAACGGCATTGGCCTTGATCGAAGGCTGGGTCGATGAGGTCGTGGCCGAGGCGGCAGCCAATCTGCCCTCCGCACCCGCCCTGCGTGAGACGGTCCGGCGGCGCCGGGCCACCGGCGGGCCCGCCGAGCAGGCCTTCGCCTCCCTGGTTGGCCTCGAATTGCGTCCACGTCGGCTGCGCGATGCCGCCACGCTGTGGTCGATCCTCAAGGATGAGCGTGGAATGGAAGGTCGGGACGCCGTCTGGCAGCATCCGGATCTGATGCCGGCCGCCGAGGATCTCGACGATCCCGAGGGATTCTCCTCGCGGCGGGCCCTGGCTGAAGCCTCGGCTGGCGAGATGGATGAGGCCCTGAACCGGTTGCTCGACGGCGGCTACGACGAACCCGAGCAGACGCCCGGGGCCTCCGATGAAGATCATTCCTCCGACGACGGGGACCCCGACTCCCCCGAGGATGGGTCGGACCCCGGGCAGGGCCCCGAGACGCCCCGCTGACCTTCAGCCCGTGCTATCCCCCCGCCTCACACCCAGCCGGGTGTGAGGACTGAAACGGCCGGTGTCGTCCCTGCGGACGCCACCGGCCGTTTCAGTCGGTCCAATCATCGGACGGCTCCTCATCCCACCCTCCGGCCCCGTCGGCTCCTTCACGATCTCCGGGGCCGCTACCGGCCCGGGGAGGCCCCCGATGGGTCCCCTCCGTTTCCTGCTCCTGCGCCATGCCGAAACTGACGCCCCAGAGGTAGGCCTTGGCCTCGTCAAGCCGTTCGAAGCGGGCTTCGAGGGCCTTGAACTGGGGGCCGTGACCGTCCTCGGCGATGAGATGGGCGAGTTCATGGACGAGGATGTAGTCCTGCACCCAGGACGGCATCTGCTGCAACCGATGGTTCAGCCGTATCGCCCCCGAGCCGGTGGAGGTCGACCCCCATCTGGTGTTCTGGTTGGTCACCCATTTCACCGACAACGGTTCGGCCCGTGACTGCAGGTACTTCCGGTTCAGGCGCTGGGCCCGCTGCATCAGTTCCGTATCCGCGTTTTCGCCGAACTTCCCCAGGGCCTTCGCCCGCCGGGCCAGGATGTCAGGGACCATCCGGTCGACCCAGTCGTTTTCCTGCCGCAGGCTCAGGGTGGCCGGGATGGAAATCACCGCGGCCCCGTCCTTCCAGACACCGGAGACCGTGCGGCGCCGCCGGGCCGAACGCAGCACGCGCACATTCACCCCGTCGGCGGTGACCAGTTCGCGTTCGGTCGGTCGCTGGACCATGGTGGTTCCTCGTTTCTCGTCGTCGTATGCCGCGGTGGCCACTCGCCCACCAGAAGCTGTGGAAACCCGGATTCCAGCGCACCGGACCTGTCAGGATATCCCCACCGGAACCCTTCCGGCAGAATCGCTGGAGGCGAACATGCGCATCATCCCCGGACTTCAGATCGTCAGCGTAACCGAGACCTCACTTCGGATTGGAGCCCCAGGCGACGGACTGTGGATGACCGGGCTGACCCCCGTCGACCAGCAGTACATCCACTGGCTGGCCACCGAGGACGGAAGTACCGTCGAGCCACCGCCGCACGGCTCGCTCAGCCCCGATCCGGGCCCGCGCCGGCGCCGCGAACTCCTCGACTTGCTGGCTCCGGTCCTGGAGGATTCCTACCGGCTGCCCGGCGCCCTGGGGGCCAGTCTGGTCCCTGACGTCAATGCATATTCGGTGGCCTATACGGCACCGGCCGGGGAACTGGTCCGGCAACGGTCCCGCTCCGCCGCCCGGATCCACGGCCTGGGCCGCTGCGGTCAGACCATCGCCTCGTTGCTGGCAGCCAGCGGGATCGGTGGGCTCTACCTGAACGACGAGCATCCGGTCCTCGCCGGTGACATCGGCATCGGTCCGTTGCGGATGGCCGATCTGGGTAAATCGCGCACCGTCGCCCTGGCCCACCGGCTGGGCCAGCAATGGCCCCGTACCCGGCTCTCCGGATGGGCTCCGGGCCCCGATTCCTCCGGGGTGGGAGCCCGGATCACGGTGGTGACCGCTTGCGACGCCCTGCCCGAATCATGGGCCGCCCATCTGGCGGGGACCCGCATGCCCCACCTGCCGGTGGTGTTCGGTCCGGCCTGGGCACGCGTCGGACCGCTGGTCATCCCCGGGCTGACGACCTGTCTGGATTGCGCCCAACCACCTGTCGGGGCCCCGATGGCGGGCCCCCGGGCCGCAGGGACGCCCCGACCGGGGAGTTCGACCGCCGAGTTGGCGCTCTCCTGCACCGCCGCCGGGCTGGCTGCCGTACAGATCCTGATGTTGCTGGACGGGGTCAATGTCCCCTCCACCGCCGACGCCATGCTGACCATCGATCTGGCGACCGGTGGCGTGCAGCGGGTCCCGGTCCAGCCGCGTTCCGACTGCACCTGCATGGTTCCCGCCGCCTGACCGGTGGTCTCAGGCCGGGGCGGACCCCGTGCCCAGGATGTCCAGGACGTCCTGGCCGTAGCGTTCCAGCTTGGCCGACCCGACCCCGGATACCTTGGACAGTGCCGAGGGATCGGAGGGCATGGCTTCGGCAATGGCCATCAGCGTTGCGTCGGTGAACACGACGAAGGCGGGCACCTCGGCCTCCTTGGAGGTCTTCAACCTCCATTCGCGCAGGGCCTCGTACACCGCCTCGTCGTAGCTCGAGGGGCAGTCGAGGCACCGACCGAGTTTGCGCTCGGCAGGGCTGCCCAACAAGGTTCCACAGACCCGGCAGGTCGGCGGGGTGGCCGCCTTGCGTCGTTTAGAACCGCCGCCCGCGGGCCGGGCCGCGGCCCGGGAGGAGGAGGCCGGACGCAGCCCGTCCAAAAAACGCGAGGGCCGTCGACTGGCCCGCCCTCCCGGGGTCCGCGCCGTGGACCAGGTCAGCGACAACTGCTTCCTGGCCCGGGTGATGCCCACATAGAGCAACCGGCGCTCCTCGTCATAGTCGCCCTGGTCCTCGGCGAAGGAGATCGGCATCAGCCCCTCGCTGAGCCCGACCAGGAACACGGCATCCCACTCCAGCCCCTTGGCCGAGTGCAACGACGCCAGGGTGACCCCCTGGACAGTCGGCGCGTGTTGGGTGGTCGCCCGTTCATCAAGTTCGGCCACGAACTCCAACAAGGTGAATGGTGTTTCGCGGTCGGCCCGGGCTGCGGAGAGCTCGTCGGCGAGCGCGACCAGCGCGGAGAGCGATTCCCAGCGTTCACGCACTGCCCCGCCACTGGTGGGAGCCTGCGGGGAATAACCCAGCGAAGCCAGCACATCACGGCAGAGCTGGGGTACGGCGTCGTCCGCCGGCTGACGCGAGGCGGCACGCAGGGCCAGTACCGCGTCACGGACCTCCCTACGTTGGAAGAAACGCTCCCCGCCCCGCAGCTGGTAGCCGATCCCCGCCCCCGAGAGGGCTTGTTCGTAGGCCTCGGACTGTCCATTCGTCCGGAACAGCACGGCGATCTGCGCCGGTTCCACGCCGTCCTGGATCAATGTGCCGATGGTGCGGGCCACATGGGCGGCCTCCGCCTCGTCGTCGCTGCATTCGGTGAACGCCGGTTCGGGGCCCGGCTCTCGTTGGGCGAGCAGTTCCAGCGGCGTCGCCCACTGCACGTCGCGGCCGGCGACCCCATGTTCGAGGCGGCGGGAGGCCAGCAGACTGTTGGCCAGGTTCACGACCTGGGGGGTGGAGCGGTAGTCGCGGACCAGGCGGACCACCGGGGCCTGCGGATACTCGAGGGTGAAGTCGAGCAGATGGGAGGGGGTGGCCCCGGTGAAGGAGTAGATGGTCTGGCTGGCATCGCCGACCACGCACAGTTCGTCCCGCCCACCGAGCCAGAGCTTGAGCAACCGCTGTTGCAGCGGTGAGACGTCCTGGTACTCGTCGACGACGAAATGCCGGTACTGCTCCCGCACCGAGGCAGCCACCCGGGGGTCCTCGTCCAGGATCCCCACGGTCAACAGCAGCACGTCCTCGAAGTCGATCACATGGCGATCGGATTTCACGTCCTCATAGGACTGGAAGAGCCGGGCCACGGTACGCGGGTCCAAGCCGGCGGCCTCGGCCCGTCCCGAGGCCGCCGCGACGTACCCCTCGGGGGTGTGCATCGAGACCTTGGCCCATTCGATTTCGGCGGCCATGTCGCGGATGGAGGCCCGGTCGGTGGAGATGCGTAGCCGGCGGGCTGCTTCAGCCACGAGCTGGGCCTTATGCCCCACGATCGACGGCAGCTGCCCGCCGATGGCCTGCGGCCAGAAGTATTGCAGTTGGCGCAAGGCCGCGGCGTGGAAGGTCCGGGCCTGGACGCCGCCGGCTTCGAGGTCACGCAGCCGGGTGCGCATCTCGCTGGCGGCCCTGGAGGTGAAGGTCACGGCCAGGACCTGGTTGGGCTTGTACACCGAGGTGTGCACGCCGTAGGCGATGCGGTGGGTGATGGCACGGGTCTTGCCGGTTCCGGCCCCGGCCAGGACGCAGAGCGGCCCGTTGAGCGTGGTCGCCACGCTGCGCTGCTCCTCGTCAAGGCCGCCAAGGATGCGCTCTTCCAATGTGGTCATGCGTTTAGTTCTCCATCCGGCGCGGTTCGGGCAGCGGCCCACCGTACCAATGTTCGATGAGGGCACTGGAGATCGAGACGCCCGAAGGGACGCCGATGGTGCCGTCGGTGACCTCCCTGGCCAGTTCCTCCCGGGTGAACCAGCGCAGGTCGATGATCTCTTCGCCGTCGGGGGCGACCGTCGCGGTCTCGGCCCTCGCCGTGAATCCGAGCATGAGTGAGCACGGGAACGGCCAGGGTTGTGAACCGGCGTACCGGATCGAGTGGACCCGGACGTCGGCCTCCTCCCCGATCTCGCGTTCCACGGCTTCCTCCAGGGACTCCCCCGGTTCCACGAATCCAGCCAGGGTCGAATACCGCCGGCCGCCCCATTGGGCGTTCGCCCCCAGCAGGAGCCGGTCCTCGGCGTCGGTGATGGCGACGATGACCGCCGGATCGGTCCGGGGAAAATGTTGTGAACCATCCTGCGGGCAGATCCTGACCCAGCCGCTGTGCACGACGTCGGTCGGTGTTCCGCAGCGCGGGCAATGGGTGTGGCTGGCATGCCAGTTGGCGATGGCCACCGCCTCGACGAACAGCCCGGCATCGCGGGCACCCAGTCCGGCGGCGACATCGCGCAGCCCCAACCAGTCGGCATCGACGGGAGCCTGCGCTGGGGCCTTGTCGAGGTCGGCCAGCACGATCTCCCGCCCGTCCGAACGCCCCAGGTACACCCAACGGCAGTCCTCCGGCAGGCCCTCGGTTCCCACGAGGGCCAATTCACCGTCGCGGACCGGGGTCCGGCCGTTGACCAGGAGGAGGGCCTTGGTCCCTCCGTCCTCCAGCAAGGAATCGAGCCAGCCTTCTTCCTGCCGGCGTTCACACCCCCGGTCCACTTCGGTCCGGGCCAATGGAAGTCGCCCCAGGAGCGGGAGATCGGGAGCGGCCTCGGCAACGGGATCGTGGGAAGAAGTCATGGTCCTACCGTACTGAGGTTGGCCCCCGGCCCGCATATCCGCAGGTCACCGCTGTGGACGCCGCTGCCCTGCCGGAAGCGGACCACGGGGTGTGCTGGATCACGAGCGCACCCATTGGTTGTGTAATAACTGTGTAGTGGCCGTCATTCAGGCGACTCGCCGTCGACGAGGCGTGGCCGCGGGGCACTTCGCGGCATACGGTTGTGTACGTGAAACGTTCTCCCATGGAACTGGCCGCCATCGCGACCGCAGCGGTGCCGGGGTTGACTCCTGCCCGCGTCGCCGGCATCGCGGATGATCCCGATGACTTCGATTCGGCGCTGGTCATCGACGCGCAGAAGAACCGCTGGAGGGTGCGTTCACCCCGTCACCAGGAATCCAGCATGCGGTTGGAGACCGAGCTCACCGCACTGCGTTCCTTCACCCCCGGCATCCGCGCCTCGTTGCCCTTCAGGCTGCCCTCCGTGGCCGGGACCGTGCGTCAGGGAAGCCTGCGCACCTTCGTCTACAACCACCTGCCCGGCCAAGTGATGGACCTCGACGAACTGGTGGCCGCCGGTGGCTCCACCGCAGCGGATATCGGCCGCATCATCGCCGCCATCCACGCGTTGCCCGAGGAACTGGTCGATCGGGCCGACCTACCGGTCTATACCGCCGAGGAATTCCGTCAACGCAAGCTCAACGAGCTCGATCAGGCCGCCATGACGGGGCGAATCCCCCCGCGGCTGCTCCGCCGTTGGGAGCACGCCTTGGAGGATGTGGCGTTGTGGCGCTTCAACCCGCGCGTGGTCCACGGGGATGTCCACGAGGACAACCTGCTGATCGAACACGGCAAGGTGGCCGCCGTGATCGGCTGGACCGATGTGCGCATCGGGGACCCGGCCGATGACTTCGCCTGGCTCGCAGCCGCCCACGAACAGTCCTTCACCGACACCGTCGTCGAGGCCTACACCGCCGCACGCGGCGAACTGGCCGACCCGCACATCATGCGCCGTGCCGCTCTGGCGGCCGAATTCGCGTTGGCCCAATGGCTTTCCCGCGGACTGGCGACCAACGATGCCGAACGCATTGCCGAAGGCGAACAGATGCTGCGCGATCTCGACGAAGACATCTCCGAGTACGGCGGCCAGCCGATCAGCATCGTGGACCCGCCCCGCATGGATATCAACGGGCAGCCGATTCCCGAGGACGACGACGAATCGAACGGGACTGATGCCCCGGACCTCGACGCTGCCCTTCAGGACCAGGAGGCCACCGATCTCCCGTCAACTCCCGCCGACGAAGGGCCCCCGGGAGTCCCTGCGCCTCCGAATGTGCCGCCGAAACCACGGGTCGCCCCCGCCTCCCCCGAGGGCCTGCCCACGGACGAAGACTCCGACGCCCCCTCCACCAGCGATCCCGCCGAGGTCTCCAACACGGACTCCGGTGATCCCGTTGCGGATCCCTCCGGCGCCGCAGAGGATGACGCTGCGCCCGTCCAGGATGAGGAGGAGCCGGCCTTCCTGCGCGATGCCGATATCGACGACGAGGACTCCCCCGCACCAACGGATGCCGGCAGCGATGCCCAGCAAACTCCGCCGTCCGACACCGTTGCCTCCGGGCTGGAGACCGATGCGATGCCGATGATCGTCATCGAGTCCTCGGAGAAGTCCGGCCCTTCCACGGATTCGAAGTAATCCTCAGCTCGGGTCGAGGTCGGCCATCGAGGTCGTGATCAGTTCTTCGAGCTCCTCCGCATCCGCCAACCGGGCGGGCCGGATCGTCCGCCCCTGGCCGACGTAGTAGAACGCTGCCTCGACGTCCTCCAACGGGACGTCGTGCAGGCGCGACCAGCCCAGGCGGTAGACCGCCAACTGCAGGGATTTGATCTCCAGATCCCGCCCGGTGGGTACCCGCCCGGTCTTCCAATCCACGAGTGTCCATACCGTTCTGCCGTCGGCGTCGAGCTCCTTGAACACCGCGTCGATCCGACCGCGTACGCTGACCGGTCCGACGCGGGTCTCCAACGGGACCTCGACGTAGGCCGGCTGCCGGGTCGCCCATTCCGAGGCCAGGAATTCGGTTTTCATCTCCTCCAGCCCGTACATGTCCTCCACATAGGCATCGGCCGCCCCGGGGAACTCCCCCAGGTCAAGCATCCCGGTGGAGCCGTAGTGGTCCTCGATCCAGGCGTGGAACGCGGTGCCCTTCCGGGCGGCAACACCGGGGCGTCGCGGGACCGGTCGACGCATCTGGCCCAGGACCTGTCCGGCATCGGTGGCCAGATCGACGAAAAGCGAGGCGCGCACATGCTCGGGCACCGCCGCGGTTTCCCGCGAGGCCTCCCGTTCCCGGCGGGCCGCCAACAACAACGAGGCCTCGTGGTTCCACGCTGCCCCGTCTTCGGTGGTCACCGGGGTCTCGTCGTCGGCTCCGGGGACGGCCCGTAGTTCGAGCTGCTCGTGCACCAGGGCCGCGGCGGCCTCGAGTGGGCCGCGCCGTCCCCGCGGCTTGGGCTGGGCCACCCCGGCCCGGAAGACGACGGGGCCTTCGAGCGGGTCGTAGGGCCAGCTGGATTCGAGCGGATCCTCCCGGAAGGGGTTCTGCCCGGGTGCTTGGTCGTCCTCGCACCAGACGGGGACGGTGGCCCGCGGCGTGGGGGCCTGGGCCAACGGGAGCAGCTCGTTCAGGAACACGGAGGGCCCGGTCGGTTTGGACCGCGATCCGGTCCAGACCGTACTCGAACACAGCAGCAGGTCCTTGGCCCGGGTCAGTGCGACGTAGGCCAGCCGTCGTTCCTCGTTTTCCCCGTGGGCCAGGACGTCATCACGGAATATCGCTTCGGCGACGACGGCTTCGAAGAGGCTGGGCTGATCGGTATCCCATTGGGGCAGGTCGTGCCGGTCACCGCGCAGCGGCCAGGGCAGGGAGCCGTCTTCCTTGGTCCATCGGGAGTCGGTCGAGGAGGGGAAGATGCCCTCGTTCATTCCCGGGATCGCCACGACATCCCATTCCAATCCCTTGGAAGCGTGGATGGTCAATAGTTGCACGGCTTCGCTACTGGCTTCCTGCTGGACGATCTCCAGACCGCCTTCCTTGGCTGCGGCAGCATCCAGCCAGACCAGGAATCCGCTCAGATCGGCTCCCAGGTCAGTATCGGAATATCCGGCGGCGACCTCGGCGAACGCGTCGAGGTGGCGTCGTGCCGTATGGATACCGACGCCGGGTTTGGCGGCGACCTCGATGTCGAGCAACAAGGTGCGTTCGACCTCATGCAGCAGGGACGGCAGATCGTCGTCGGCGAAGCTGCGCAGATAGCGGATCTCGGCTTGGAGTGTGTGCAGCCGGTCCAGGGCGGTGGAGGTCAGGCTCCGTCCGGCCGAGGACGTCCACTCCGGTGGGGGGAGCCGATCGAGCGCTTCGACGAGACTGGCTTCCTCGGCCAGCTCGCTGCGGGCTTCGGTTTGGCTGTCCACCGCGGCACTGTCCGCGGTGGTGGTATCGATGTCGCGGGCCTCGCGGATGGCTGCTTCACGGCGTCGGGCCAGGAACCGGGACCAATCGGCAAAGGCCATCAGGTCGGCGGGGCCCAGCCTCCAGCGGGCACCGGCGAGCAACCGCAACAGGGCATCGGAGCGCAGCGGGTCCACCAGGACCCGCAGCGTCGAGACGAGATCGACGATTTCCGGCATGGCCAGCAGCCCGCCCAACCCGACGATCTCGTAGGGGATGTCGCGCTGGGTCAGGGCCTCGGCGATGCCCGCCAGGGCGGCCCGGGTCCGGCACAGGACGGCCATGGTCGGATGGCGCCCGAACGCCGAGGTGAACGCCCCGCGTTCGCTCAGGAGGCGGCCTGCGAGAGCAGTTGCCTCCTCGGCACTCGTGGCAAAGCGGGCGAGTTCGACCCGGCCGGTTCCGGCGAAGGGGCTGTGGACCAGCGCGGGGACGGCGATGGAACCCGAGGCCCGGTTCGGGTCTTCACGGTTCAGCGGGGCCGATACGGCGTTGGCGGCTTCGAGGACGTTCACCGAGTTGCGCCAGGCGGTGGTCAGGAACGCCACCGCCGAGGGGGTGGGCCTGCCGTCGGGACCGGTGGCCGGGAACTCCTGGGGGAAGCGGAAGAGTTGGCCGGCCGAGGCCCCCCGGAAACCATAGATCGACTGGTTGGGGTCCCCGACGGCCGTGACCGCATGGCCTCCGGTGAACAGTTGTGAGAACAGCACCATCTGGGCGTGGGACGTGTCCTGGAACTCGTCCAGGAGCACGACCTTGAACCGGTCTCGTTCAACCTCCCCCGCCGTGGGTACGGTTCTGGCTATACGGGCGGCCAGGGCCACCAGGTCCCCATAGTCCAGGACATTGCGTTCGGCCTTCGCCCGGGCATACCGCACGGCAAGATCCGCCACCGTGGCCCGGGTCCTGAGCTTGTCCAGGAGCTTGAGGGCGGGTTGGGAGGGCTTGGCTTCCTTGCCGACGCGGTAGGGAAGCGCGGACAGATGGTCGACTTCGGCGAGTACATGGTCGCGGGCTTGGAGGGGATCCACCAGATGTTCGGCACATTCCCCGGCGAACTGCACGACCGCATCGACCAGGGTGGACTTCGCCACGCGCAGGTGTTCGTGGTCGCCGTCGTACTCCTGGACGACCTTCAGGGACAATTGCCAGGCCTGGGCGCTGCCCAGCAGCGCGGTGTCCGATTCGACCCCGATGCGCAGGCCATGATCCTGCACCAGGGCGTTGGCGTAGGAATGGTAGGTCGAGACCTCCGGTTCCAGCGGGGCATCGTCATCTCCCGGCGGGACGATCCCGCTCTCGGCCAGACGGGCCAACTGCGCCCGGATGCGTTGGGCCAGTTCCCCTGCGGCCTTGCGGGTGAAGGTGACCCCGAGGATCTCATCCGGCCTGACCAGCCCATTGGCCACGAGCCAGACCACCCGGTCGGCCATGGTCGCCGTTTTTCCGGATCCGGCGCCGGCGATCACAAGCATCGGAGCCAGTTCGGAGGAGATGATGGCCGCCTGTTCGGCGGTCGGCTGGTGCTGGCCCAGCAGTTCGGCCAGCTCCTCCGGGGTGTAGCGGCGGCCGGCAGCGGATTCCTGCTGCGGGAGTGCCAGGTCGTGCTCGTGGTTCATTCGGTGACCTGCCGTCCTTCATCACATAAGGGACACACGGCCGGCAGCCGGCAGCCGCTGCCGCTGCGCCCCGCCTTGGAGGGGTCGTGCCGGGTGTGGAATTCGTTGCCGGCCATCAACCGGGCGGCGCTCAGTACCAGTGGGGTGGCCCAGTCCTCGGCGCCGACGGGGTCCTGGGCTTGCTCCCCCGGGCTCTTGGTCGTGGTACCCAACTGGACCAGGGCGGCGCCGCCGGGCTGCTGGGGCAGCTCCGCGCCCAACCCCCCGGCCAACACGGCGGCCTGGTAGCTGCCCAGTTGGGGGTTGCGTTCGACGTCGGCCTTCGTCGGCGCGGATTTCCCGGTTTTGAGGTCGATCACGTAGGCGCGGCCGTCCGCGTCGACCTCCAGCCGATCGATGACCCCGCGCAGCCGGACGGTGATCTCTGCATCGGCGATTTCGACGTCGAAGGACTGCTCCCTGGCCAGCAGCGTGCGGTCATGGCTCCGCATGAGGATCGCGTATTGGGCGAGTTTGCGCAGCATCGTTTCGGCCCGCTCGTGGTCCTTCGCGGTTTCCCAGTTCGAGGGCAGATCCAGATCCGGCCAGCGGCGATCCAGTTCCTCCAGGTATTCGTTCCCGGTGGCGGCCGGCAGGTCCTCGGCGATCGCATGCACCAGGGTCCCCAGACTGCGGGCCAGATCCGTCGCCGGTTCCCCGCCCGCGGCCTGGACGAACCAGTCGAGCGGGGATTCCAAGGCAGCCTGGACCCGCGAGGGTGAGACCCGGACCGGCTCGCCCTCGGGGTTCACCGGGGCGTCGGTGCTCGCCGGCTTGAGCCCCCACCACTGGGCGGGGGCTGCTCCGCGGACGTGTTCGGGCTGATCCGCCAATCGGGCCAGGACGGCTGCCGCGTCGATGGCTGCCGGTCCCGGGTCCGTGGCGGTGCTGCCGGCTTCCAGACGCTGGCGCAACAAGGCGACCAGGGAGGCCAACGTGCGTTCACGCGGCACCGCGGTGATCGGTCGCGGGGTTTCCTGGGAGGTCCAGGGCAGGACCAGATCCAGGAACTGGGAGGGTTGCTGGTCCTCGGAAGCGACCCCGAGGCACACCAATCCGTCCCGGGCGCGGGATAGCGCACTGGCGAAGGTGCGCAGTTCGTCGGCCCGGGTGGCCTTCAATCGGGTGGCAGGGTCACGCTGGCGCAGGATGGCCGGTCCGTGTTCGATGACATCGGCCAGGGCGCTGCTGCCCAGCAGTTCCCCCCGAAGGCGCGTATTGGGCCAGATCCCCTCCTGAAGTCCGGGCACCAGTACCAGATCCCATTCGTGGCCGACCGCACCGGCGGGGGTGGTCACCGCGACGGAGGCGCCGTTGCCCCCGCGGGAGGCCAGGGTGTCCATCGGCAGTTCCTGGCTGAGCACGTGATCGGCGAACTGGCCAACCGTCGAGCCGGGAAGCTGGTCCACGAAACGTTCCGCGGCCTGGAACAGCGCCATCAACGCGTCGAGATCATGATCGGCCCGGGCCCCCGCGGCCCCGCCATCCAGGGCGGCCTGACGCCAGGTGTTTTCCATTCCGGAGGCCGACCACAGGGCCCAGAGGGCGGTCTCGGCGTTGGCGGTGGGTACCGCGAGTTCGGCGACCAGCGCGGTGAGCATCCGTCCCAGTCGTTCGGCGCCGCGACCTTCCCGGCCCAGGCCGCCGAGGGCCTGCGGATCGGTGAAGATCCCGCGCAGTAGTTCGGTGCTGGAGCGTCGTCCTCCGGCCACGCGTTCGCGGCGGCGCAGGACTTGTCGGAGCCGACGGATGTCCAAGGCGGTGGAGGCCCCGTAGCGCGAGGAGAGCAGGGCCTCGACGACCCCGGCATCCGGAAGGTATGCCGCCGGTTCCGGGGCCGGCTCCCCGGTTCCTTCGCTCCCGTCGGGACCCCCCGCCGTGTCCAAGGCCACGCGCAGGAGGGTCAGCAACGGGCGCACCGCCGGTTCCTCCCGCAACGGCACCTCCGCCTGCGGGACGTCCACGGCAATGCCCTGGCTCGCCAGATGACGGGAAACCTCGGCGACCAGACCACCATTGCGGACGATGACGGCCATCGAGTCCAGGGACCGGCCGCGCATCAGGTGTTCTTCCAGGAGCCGCTGGGTCACCAGCCGTAGCTCGTGGACGGGTGATTCGACCAGATGGACTTCCACCGCTTCCCGCTCGTCGTCTCCGGTCGGCGCCTGCGGGCGCTCCACGAGTCGGCGCCCCGAGTGGCCCGTGGTGACCGGGATGCGTCCGGCCACCCGCGTCCAGGCCTCGGCGATCGCCGGGTTCATCCTCCATGAGGTCCCCAGTTCGATCCGCTCGGCGGGGTTCCTATCGGTTCCGTAATCGCCTTCGAACCGGCCCAGCAAGTCGGGACGCGCGCCCCGGAACCCCAGGACGGCATTATCCGGGGCGGCGAAGGCCAGCAGGTCACGCCCGGCGGCCAGCAACCGCAGCAGCCGGTGCTGGGCGGGGTTGGCCTCCTGCAGGTCGTCCACCACGATCAAGGACAGGCGCTGGCATTCCTCCTCGAGGAGTTCCTCATGGTCCTCGAGCAGGTCGGCGGCGGCGGTGATCAGCCCTGCCGGGTCGAAGGCCTCGCTGGAGCCGAGGTCGAGCAGGTCACGGTATTCCTGGTAGAGCGCGGCGGAGGCGGTCCATTCGGGCCGCAGGCAGCGTTCCCCCAGTTCCTCCAGGTCCCCGGCCTCCACCCCGTATTCGGCCAGCCGGTCGAAGAGTTCACGGATCTCCTTGCGGAATCCGCGGGTCCCGATGGCTTCGCCCAGCGACTCCGGCCAGGCGGGGCCCGCGGTGATGCCGTCGGCATGCCCCGCCAGCAACTGGGCGATCAGGGTGTCCTGTTCGGGGCCGGAGAGCAGCCGTGGGGGGCGCTCGACGGCGGGCAGGTACCCCAGCAGCCGGGCCCTGCGGATGAGATCGAAGGCGTAGGCCGCCCAGGTGCGTACCGCAGGTTCGGAAAACGTCGTATCCGTCGCTGCCGAGAGCCGATCGCGCAGATCGGCTGCCGCGGACCGGGACGGGGCGATGGCCAGGAGGTGTTCGGGCCGGTGCCCGGCGGCGAGCCTGCGCACGACGACGTCGAGCAACGCCGTGCTCTTCCCGGTCCCCGGTGCTCCCAGGACAAGCACCGGGCCGTGGCCGGGGACCAGCTCACGGAGGCGTTGCCGGGAACTTTCTGCGGTGTCCTCGACGGTTTCCATGGACTCCATCAGAGCATGCGCCCCCGTCGCTTTGGCGCGGCCTCCTCCACGACGGTCGCCGACGCCAGGACCGCGGCGACTTCGTCGAGGAGCGCGAAGGCCTCCTCGTCGGGTTGCCAGCGGGCCACCGGGACGCGGACCCGTCCGTGGCGAAGCGGGATCGATTCGTCGATCCAGTGCGGGATGGCCCTGGCCTGCAGATCGGCCGGCAGGGTTCCGTCGGCGCGCAGCACCCGCCACCAGGGCAGGGCGCCGTCGGACCGGGCCATCGCGGCGCCGACCTGACGGGGGCCACCGGCGCCGAGCAGCTCGGCAATGTCCCCGTAGGTCAGCACGGCCCCCGCAGGGATGTGACAGGCCAGCCGATGGACGGCCCGGGCATATTCGGCTGACATGGTTCCAGTTTAGGCGGGCCGGCGCCATATCGTCGGCAGCTGACGATACCGTGGGGACATGGATAACTGGCATGAGCTCCCCCGCGCAGCATTCGACCTCGAGACCACCGGCAAGGATCCGCAGGAGGCACGCATCGTGACCGCCTCCGTCGTGATCGTCAATGGCCGGCAGGAGATCATCAACCACCGGGAGTGGCTCGTGAACCCCGGAGTGCCGATCCCCGAGGAGGCCGCCGCAGTGCACGGGGTGAGCACGGAGCAGGCCGTTGCCTCCGGGCAGGATCCCGCCACTGCCATCGCCGAGATTTCCGCTCATCTGCGCGACTTGTTCCAGACCATGCCGGTGCTGGCCTTCAATGCCGGATATGACTTCACCGTCCTGGCCCGGGAATCGGAACGCCAGGGGGTTCCCGCCCTGGAGCCGGCCCCGGTGATCGATCCGTTCATCATCGACAAGCATGTCGATAAGTACCGTCGGGGCAAGCGCACGCTCACGGCGATGTGCGAGCACTATGGCATCCCGTTGAACAACGCCCACTCCTCGGCCGCCGACGCGGCGGCGACCGTTGGGGTGGCCGATGCCCAGGTCGCGAAGTACGCACGGGTCCTGTCCGTGGATCCCGCCGAGCTGCACCGGTTGCAGATCTGATGGGCTGCCGAGCAGGCCGCGAGCCTGCAGGAATTCTTCCGCCGCAAGGATCCGACGGCGGTCGTGGACGGCACCTGGCCGGTCCGCTGACCCCCAGTCAGGGGGTCGGTGGCCGGACCAGCGGGGCCGGCGCACGATCCCATAGTGGGACATATCACTTAATTTTCCGGAAGTGGGCGTCGCCGGACGGATGGGGCCGTTCTTAGAGCGCGTCGGGTTCATATCGCATGGGCTCGGACCAAAACCGCATTCTCGTGAAGTTTCTTCGCCAGGACCCAATATTTCGATATGTGAATTCGATTTCGTGAAGCACGCAGGGGTTGATCAAATGGATTCATTCGATTGTTGGTGTCCATTTCGGGACACCGTTCACTTCCAGCCGGAAAGAACCCCTGTATGCCTAAATTCCAGTTGCCCCTTGCGAAATTTGCAGCCCTCGCGGCGGTGACCGCCCTCGGGTTGAGCGCCTGCGGCGGAACCTCCGAAGCATCGTCCAGTCTGCCGGATGACATCACGACGGTGACCATCGGTGTGGCCGACGGCGCCGAGCCCTACTGGCAGGTCTACAAGAAGGTCGTGAAGGAAGAGACTGGCGTGGACGTCGAGTTCAAGAACTTCTCCGACTACAACCAGCCCAACCCGGCCTTGGACCAGAAACAACTGGATCTCAACGAGTTCCAGCATCTGCAGTACCTGGCCACCTACAACACGAAGAACGACAAGGATCTGCAGCCCATCGGGGGCACTGCCGTCTACCCGCTGCCGTTGTACTCCACGCAGTACTCCTCCACCGAGGAGATCCCGAAGGGATCGGAGATCGCCATTCCGAACGACCCGGTGAACCTGGCCCGTTCGCTGATCGTGTTGGAGGCCGCGGGACTCGTGGAGGTCGAGGGCGGCGCCGATTCCACGTCGACCCCGACCGATGTGGACACGGCAGCCTCCAAGGTCAAGGTGGTCACCGTCGATGCCAAGATGACCGCACAGAACCTGGACTCGTTGGCCGGTGCCGTCGTGAACAACAACTACGCTGCGGCAGCGGACCTCAGCGATGACGACATCATCGCCCAGGACGATCCGGAGGCGGACTCGACGAAGCCGTACATCAATGCGTTCGTCGCCCGCGATGCCGACAAGACGAACCCCACGCTGCTCGAGGTCGCCAAGCTCTACCACGACCCCGAGGTCGTCGAGGCGATCAAGAAGGATCTGGGCACCGGTGGCGTATTCAGGGAGAACAGCGGTGAGGACCTGCAGTCCGCCCTGGCGACCATCGAGGAGAACATGAAGGCCGATTCCCAGTAGTCCCCCGGCCCCCCTTCGAACCGAGTCAGCACGGCTGCGGCACCGGACACCCCGGGGCCGCAGCCGGCATGGCTTCGAGGGCCCCGCCATCATCCTCCGCGAGAAAGGACCTGCGATGCCATCCATCGTCAGTTTCCGCCAGGTCTCCAAGGCCTACCCGGGCCGCGGCGCCGCCAAGGGTACCCCCGTCCACGCGCTCCGAGACATCACCTTCGATATCCAGCAGGGCTCCATCACCGGGGTCATCGGCTACTCCGGGGCGGGAAAAAGCACCCTGGTCCGTCTGATCAACGCCCTGGAGCTGCCCACCGGAGGCAGCCTGGACGTCAACGGACGAGAACTCACCGGCATGAACGAGAAGGATCTGCGGGGGTTGCGCGGCGGCATCGGCATGATCTTCCAGCAGTTCAACCTCTTCACCTCGCGCTCGGTGGCCAAGAACGTCGAGTACCCGCTCATCGTCGCCGGCTGGCCGAAGGAGCAACGCGTGGCCCGGGTCGCCGAATTATTGGAATTCGTCGGGATCTCCGAGAAGGCCAGGCAGTTCCCCAGCCAGCTCTCCGGCGGTCAGAAGCAGCGCGTGGGCATTGCCCGGGCCCTGGCCACCAACCCGGAGCTCCTGCTGGCCGACGAGGCCACCAGTGCGCTGGACCCCGAAACAACCACCGAGGTGTTGGCCCTGCTCAAACGGGTCAACGAGGAGTTCGGCACCACCATCGTGGTCATCACCCATGAAATGCACGTCGTCCGCTCGATCTGCGACCACGTGGCCGTCATGGAACAAGGCGCCCTGCTCGAACACGGCCCCGTCTACGACGTCTTCGCCTTCCCGGAGAACCCGGCCACGCAGAAGTTCATCAGCAGCACCATCGCCGACCGGCCCAGCCCGGAAACCGTGGCCCGCCTGCAGGTGCTGCATCCGGGACGCCTGGTCAGCATCACGATCTCCGAGGCCCCCGGGGCCGGGGCCGGAACCAACCAACGGGAGATCTCCTCGCTCCTGGCCTCCTATCCGGCGGTCCATGATTCGGTGGTCTACGGTTCCGTCACCGAAATCGCCCAACGCCCCTTCGGGTCCCTGACGTACGTCCTGGAAGGACCCGAGGCCGATGTCGATGCCGTCGTCGAAGGCCTGTCGAAGATCACCACCGTCCAGCAATGGCCCGTGTCGACCCCGGCCGGCCCCGAGGCCGAAGGAGCGAAGCAATGATCGAATGGGGCACCCTCGGACCGCTATTGGTCTCATCCATCGAACAGACCCTCTACATGGTCATCATCACCATGGTCCTCGGCGGGATCCTGGGGCTGCTGATCGGCATCCTGCTCTACGCCACCCGGCCGGGGAACATCCTGGCCAACACCGTGGTGTTCAACGTGCTGAACTTCGTGATCAACCTGGTCCGGCCGATCCCGTTCACCATCTTCATCTCCCTGGTCGGTCCGTGGACCCTACAGGTCATCGGCACCTCCATCGGCACCAATGCGGCGATCTTCCCCATGACCCTGATGACCGCCGTGGTCCTGGGGCGCATCGTGGAACAGAACCTCGTCGGGGTCGATCCCGGAGTCGTCGAGGCGGCCCGGGCCATGGGTTCCAGCCGTAGCAGGGTGCTCTTCGACGTCGTCCTGCGCGAATCGATCGCGCCGCTGGTGCTGGGCTATACGTTCATCTTCATCGGGGTCGTGGACATGTCCGCCGTGGCCGGATACATCGGCGGCGGTGGCCTGGGCGACCTGGCCATCACCTACGGCTACCAGCAGTTCAACTATGCGGTCACCCTGCTGGCCGTGGGCGTCATCGTCGTGATCGTCCAACTGGCCCAGCTGTTGGGCAATGCCCTGGCCAAGCGCATGCTGCACCGCTGAGCACTCCCGGCGCACACACAGGCGGCGTTCGACTCCCTCCTCGGGGGAGTCCAACGCCGCCTGTGTGTGCGGTCTCCACCGGGGTGGACCGGCGTGCCTCTATGCCTGCGGCACCGCTGCCGCGGCGGCCCGGGCGGCGGCCGGCAAGGCACCGATGATGCGTTCCATGGCCGCGTCGTCATGCGCCGCCGAGAGGAACCAGGCCTCGAAGACGCTCGGGGGCAGGTAGACCCCGGAGTCCAGCATGGAGTGGAAGAACGGGGCGTAGCGGAAGGCCTGCTGGCCCTGCGCCTGCTCGTAATCGTGCACCCCGTGCTCGGAGGTCCCGAAGGCCACGGAGAAGAGGTTCCCGGCGGTTTGGATGGAATGGTCCAGCCCGGCGCCGTCGAACGCCTGCCGCACCGCGGCCTGCAGTTCGATGCTGCGGGCGTCCACGTGGGCGTAGACCTCGGCGGTGGCATGGGTCAGCGTCGCGATGCCGGCGGCCATCGCCACCGGGTTCCCGGAGAGGGTTCCCGCCTGGTAGACCGGGCCCAGCGGGGACAGGTGGTCCATGACCTCGGCCCGGCCGCCCAGGGCGGCGGTCGGCAGTCCACCGCCGATGACCTTGCCGAACGTGAACAGATCCGGGGTCCAGCCTTCTCCGGCCCCGGTCAGGCCCCAATAGCCGCCGGGTCCGGTACGGAACCCGGTGAGGACCTCGTCCAGGATCAGCAGGGATCCGTGGGCGGCGGTGATCCGCGACAGGGCGGCGTTGAAGCCCTCGGAGGGGGTCACCACCCCCATGTTGGCCGGCGCCGCCTCGGTGATCACGGCGGCGATGCGTTCCCCGTGCTTGACGAAGGCCGCCTCGACGGCGGCGACGTCGTTATAGGGCAGCACCAGGGTCTCGGCAGCGGTCGCCGCGGTGACCCCGGCGGAACCGGGTAGCGCCAGGGTGGCCAGACCGGAGCCGGCTGCGGCCAGCAGTCCATCCAGGTGCCCGTGGTAGCAACCGGCGAACTTCACGATCAGATCGCGGCCGGTGTAGCCGCGGGCCAGCCGGACGGCCGTCATCGTCGCCTCGGTGCCGGTGGAGACCATGCGCAGGCGTTCGACGGCGGGAACCCGATCGCTGACGAGCCGGGCCAGTCCTGCCTCGTCGGGGGTCGAGGCCCCGAAGGACAGGCCACGATCCACCGCGGCGTGCACGGCTTCCTGGACGGCGGGATGCCTGTGGCCCAGCAGGGCCGGGCCCCAGGAGCAGACCAGGTCCACGTAGTCGTTCCCGTCGGCATCGGTGAGGTGGGCGCCGTCGGCGGCCACGATGAACGGGGGCACGCCGCCGACCGAGCCGAAGGCCCGGACCGGGGAGTTCACTCCCCCGGGCATCAGACCCCGGGCGGTGTCGAAGAGTTCCTGTGAGGTGCTCATGCGTGGTTTCCTTCCTTCAGCCAGCCGGCGAGTTCGGCGGCCCAATAGGTCAAGACGGTGTCGGCGCCGGCACGGCGGATCGACAGGACGGATTCGGTGACGGCGGCGCGACGGTCGATCCAGCCGTTGGCGGCGGCGGCTTCGATCATCGCGTACTCGCCGGAGATCTGGTAGGCCGAGACCGGGACCGGCGACATGGCGGCGACGTCGGCGAGGACATCGAGGTAGCTCATGGCCGGTTTGACCATGACCAGATCCGCGCCCTCCTGAAGGTCCAGTTCGACCTCGTGGATGGCTTCCCGACGGTTGGAGGCATCCATCTGGTAGGTACGCCGGTCCCCGCTCAACTGCGAATCCACGGCCTCCCGGAAGGGCCCGTAGAACGCCGAGGCGTATTTCGCCGCGTAGGCCAGCACCGAGGTGTCGGCCAACCCGGCCCCGTCCAGGGCCTGCCGGATGACGGCGACCTGGCCGTCCATCATTCCCGAGGGGGCGACCATATGGGCCCCGGCCTCGGCTTGGGCGACGGCCATCTGCGCGTAGATCGCCAGGGTGGCGTCGTTGTCCACGCGACCCTCGGAGTCCAGGACCCCGCAGTGCCCGTGGTCGGTGAATTCGTCCAGGCAGAGATCGGACATGATCACGATGTCGTCGCCGACCTCGGCCCGCACGTCGGCGATGGCGCGGTTCAGGACCCCGTCGGGGTCGATCCCCGCGCTTCCGGAGGCATCGCGTCGGGCGGGGACCCCGAACATCATGAACCCGCCCAGCCCCAGTTCGACGGCTTCGACGGCGGCGCGTTTGAGCGAATCGGTGGTGTGCTGCACGACCCCGGGCATGGAGCTGATCGGCTGTGGTTCGGTGAGGTCCTCCCGGATGAACGTGGGAAGGATCAGGTGGCGGGGGGCCAGGTCGACTTCTGCGACGAGCCGGCGCATGGCGGGGGTGGTCCGTAGCCGGCGGGGCCGGTGGGCGGGGAAAGACATTGTGGCCTTCAGCTTTCTGCCCCGGATGGCGTGTGGGGCGTTCGTGGTCTGCGGGTGGGGTTCGGGGGGGTCAGTCGGAGCCGGGCGTGCCGGCGGGGCTCCCCGGGGGCGACGGGTCATGCACGGCGGATTCCCAGGCGTCGGCCAGTCCAACCGGGGTGGGGGTGGCGGCGATGGCCGCCGGCTCCCAGCCGTTGCGACGCAGCTCCTCGGCGGTGGAGTCCCCGATCGCGATGGCGACCACCCGATCCGGTGGGGTGCCGACCAATCCCAGATAGCGTCTGACGATGCTCGGGGAGGTGAACAGGACGGCGTCCACTGCGGCGGGGGCGCCCCCGCTCCGGGTCAAGGCCGCCGGTTCCACCAGCGGGGCGGGTACCGGTTCGGCGTCTGCGGCGTGCAGCCGACGGGACGCCTCGGCCGGGGCGTCGACGGTGCGGTAGGCGGTGACGACCAGGGCGTCGGCACCCCATTCGCGCATGCCGTCGGCCAGGGTGGTGGAGGCGATATCTGCTTGCGGCATGAAGACATCGCTTGCGGGCCCCGGGCGGGCGGGCGCCGGCCATTCGGCCAGCATGCCACGCGCCGAATGGTCGCCGGCGGGCGCGAAGTCCACGGTCAGTCCCGCCGCACCGGCGGCACGGGCCGTGGCCTCGCCGACGACGGCGATCCGGGTCCGTTCCGGTACGGGGATCCCGGTTCCGCCCAGGCCCAGGGCGGCACAGCGTTGCTGCAAGGCCAGCACCGTGGTGCGGGAGGTGAGCAGGAGCCAGTCGAATCCCCCCTCGGCCAGGCGTAAGAGCCCGTCGTCGACCCCGGTGGTGTCCTGCGGCAGTTCGAAGTCGATCAGCGGGCACAGCACGGTGGCCGCGCCGCGGGAGGCCAGTTCGGCCACGGTGGCCGCGGCCCGGTCCGCGCTGCGCAACAGCAGCGCGGACCGTCCGGCCAGCCGCTGGAGTTCGGGCACCTAGAGGCCTGCCATCCGGGCGGCTCCGGCGTCGAGCAGTTCCTCGGCCAGCCGGATCCCCAGGGTGCGCGCCCCCTCGAGGTCGAGGCGCCCGGTGGTGGCGCTGCGACGGATCCATTCACTGCCATCGGGGGCACACGCGACACCATCCAGTGTCAGCTCGCCGTCGACGATGCGGGCCAGGGCGCCGACCGGGGCCGAGCAACCGGCCTCGAGCCGACCCAGCAGCGCCCGTTCGGCGGTGATGGTCATCCGGGTTTCGGGATCGTCCAGGACCTTCAGGGCCGCGTCGACCTCGGCGTTGCCGGTACCCCCGGCGCGGACCTCCACGGCCAAGGAGCCCTGACCGGGGGCCGGGAGCATGATCCCCGGATCCAGGTACTCGGTGATGTGTTCGCCCAGGCCCAGCCGTTCGAGTCCCGCGGCAGCCAGGACCACGGCGTCCAGGTCGCCTTGGACCCCACGCCCGACACCGCCGTCGTCCTCGGGAGTGGCCGAACCGGCCACCCGGCCCAGCCGGGTGCCGACGTTGCCGCGGATGCCCACGATCTGCAGGTCGGGCCGGGCGACCTTCAGCTGGGCGCCACGACGCGGGGATCCGGTACCGACCTTGGCTCCGTGCGGGAGCTGGTCGAGCCGGAGTCCGTCCCGGGCACATAACGCGTCCCGGACGTCGACCCGTGTCGGGGTGGCCGCGATGACCAGGTCCCCGGGTTGGGCCGTGGGCAGGTCCTTGAGCGAATGGATGGCCACATCGCAGCCGCCCTCGAGCAAGGACATGCGTAGCGCCGCGGCGAAGACCCCGGTGCCTCCCAGCTGGGACAAGGGGCCGGAGGTGACGTCGCCCTCGGTTTTGACCCGGATCAGTTCATGGCCCTGTCCGGAGGCCGCGCTCAGGGCGTCGGCGACGGTCCTCGTCTGGGTCATCGCCAGTGCCGACCCCCGGGTGCCGACGCGGAAGCCCGGCTCCGACGCCGGGCCCGGTCCGTTCAGTTCCTCGCTCACGATGCGGGCACCCCCACCTCGGAGTCCACCGCGGCAATGGTCGGTTTGATCGTGCCGTCCCGCATGACCTTGGAGCAGCAGTCGGGACGGCAGACGTCGAACCAGGGGCCGAGGGCCACCTCGCTCTCCCGGCCCTGCAGCAAGGCCGTGCCGTCCGGTCCCGCCAGGCGTTCGGAGACCATGTCCACGATGCCGCGCACGAACTTCTGGTGCGTGCCCGGGGTGGCCACCCGGTTGAACGCCAGGCCCAGTTCCGCGCAGGTGTCCTTGGCCTCGGTGTCCAGGTCCCAGAGGACCTCCATGTGGTCAGAGACGAAGCCGATCGGGACCACGACCACGCCGCCGGTGCCTTCCTGGCGGTAGTCGGCCAGGGCGTCGTTGATATCCGGTTCCAACCACGGGGTGGCCGGGGAGCCCGAACGGGACTGGAACACCAGTGAATGCTCCAGCCCTGCGGCCTCGGGGACCTGGGCCAGGATGGCCTGGCCCACGGCCAGGTGCTGGGCCGAATACACGTCCGTGTCCAGGGTGGGGGCCAGATCGCGGGGGCCGGCCGCTTCGGCGTCGGAGAGCGGGATGGAGTGGGTGACGAAGACGACCCGTACCGGGGCGTCGGGGGTGCCCGCCTCGGCCAGCTGGGAGCGCACGTCGGCCAGTCCGGCGGAGAGCCCCTCGGCGAAGGGGTCCACGAATCCCGGGTGGTCGAAGTACTGGCGGACCTTATCGACCTCGAGGATGCCCTCGAGCCCGGTTTCGCGTAAGGCCACGCCCAGGTCCTCACGGTATTGGCGGCAGCTGGAGTAGCTGGAATAGGCGCTGGTGGAGAACATCAGCACCCGGCGGTGTCCGTCTTGGTGGAGCTGCTTCAGCGTTTCGGGGATGTAGGGGTCCCAGTTGCGGTTGCCCCAGTAGACGGGGACCTCGATCCCACGGGAGGCCAGTTCGGCCTCCATCGCCGACTTCAACGCCCGGTTCTGCGCGTTGATCGGGCTGATGCCGCCGTTGGCCCGGTAGTGGGTGGCGACCTCTTCGAGCCGCTCGTCGGGGATCCCGCGGCCCCGGGTGACGTTGCGCAGGAACGGAATCACGTCCTCCTGGCCTTCGGGCCCGCCGAAGGAGGCCAGCAGGATGGCGTCATAGGGTTTGGGGGCCATCCGCCCCGCGGCGTCGTAGCCTTCACGCGGGTCGAAGGACTGCTCGTTCGGCCGGCTCATCGCAGGACCTCGGCCACCTCGGCGGAGCTGATGCGCTTGCCGGTGTAGAAGGGGATCTCCTCGCGGACATGGTTGCGGGCCTCGGTGTAGCGCAGGTGGCGCATCAAATCGACCAGGTCGATCAGTTCGGGGGCTTCCAGACCCAGCAGCCACTCCCAGTCGCCCAGGGCGAAGGAGGCGACGGTGTTGGCCTGGACCTGCGGGAAGTCCCGGCCCAGCATGCCGTGGTCGCGCAGCATCTTGCCGCGTTCCTCGCCCTCGAGCAGGTACCACTCGTAGGAACGGACGAAGGGGTAGAAGCAGAGCCACTTCTGCGGCTCCTTGCCCAGGGCGAAGGACGGGGAGTGGTTCTTGGTGAATTCCGCGTCGCGGTGCACGCCCATGGCGGAGAAGACCAGGGTGGTTTCGGCGAAGAGGTAGGTGCGGCGGATCTTGCGCACGGCCGCCTGCAGGTCATCGGGGGTGGACCCGTGCAACCACACCATGATGTCGGCGTCGTTGCGCATCCCCGACACGTCGTAGGTGCCGCGCAGCACGACGCCGGCGGCGGCGAGTTCGGCGACGAGGGCGTCGAAGGCCTCGACGCCTTCACTGCGGTCTAGGTCGGAATCGCGCTTGAACACGGTCCACAGGGTATAGAAGAGCTCTTCCTCCGGGGCGTCTGGGGTGCCGGTTTCGGTGGTGGAAGGTGCTTGGCTCACGGTGTGGCCTCAACTTTCTGCTGCTGGATATTTCGATGGGGTCTAGGCGGCCTCTCGGCCGGGGTCAACTGGCGGTGATGGAGGTCCGGGCCCTGGTGTCGGCGACGACGGAGGCCAGCCCGGTGCCGGCCAGCCAGGCGCCGACGACCTCGAGGCCGGGATGACCGGCCAGGGCGGTGCGAAAGGCCTCGACGCGGTCCCGGTGGCCGGTGGTGGCGAACGGCAGGGCCGCGTCATGACGCACCACGTCCCACCCCACCACGTCCGCTGCCGAGACGGGGACCCCCAACAGGGCGGAGGCATCGGCGATGGCGATATCACGCAGGACGGCGTCGTCGGCGGGGATCGTGCCGGGGGCATCGGACAGCCGGCCGTAGGACAGCCGGAGCACATGCGTTCCCGGTCCCGCCTCATCGGCGAGCCACTCCCATTTGGCAGTGGCATGGGTCAGTGCCTTGGCCCGGATCCCGGGGGTTCCGGGGGCCACGAGCAGCCCGGTACCCCGCGGGGCGGCATCGAGCTCGGGCTGGTCCACGACCAACGTCACCAGGGCGATGCCATGGCCTGTCTTCGGGCGCAGGGCCGCGGCATCGGGCAACAGCCCGGCCAACAGGTCCACTGCTGCGGGTCCGGGGGTGGCGATGACCAGCCGGTCGGCGGACTCAGGGGTCTCGCGCCCTTCGACGGTGACGTCCCAGCCGTCCTCGGAGGGATCGTGCGAGGGTTCGGCCCGGGCGATGGAGACGACCGGGGTTCCGGGATGCAATCGGGCTCCTGCGGCATCGAGTTCGGCCAGCAGGGCCCCCGTCAGCCGGTGCATGCCCCCGGCCAGGCCGCCGACGGCGGATCCCGCCGGGGCGGAGGCGCGCAGCGCAGCCACTCCCCGGGCCAGGGAATGGTGCTCGGCCATGGCGGCGCGTAGACCGGGGGCGACCGTATCGACGTCGAGGGTCGTCGGATCGGCCGAGTGCACCCCCGCGACGATGGGGGTCACCAGGGACTCCAGGACGGCTTGACCCATCCGGGCCGCCACGAGCTCGCCCAGGCTGATCGGTTCCTTGGCCTGGCGGCGGGTCACCGGCATGGCCAGATCGGTGGCGGCCCGGACACACCCCGCGGCACCGATCACCGTCTTGACGTCCTCGGCCCAGGGATCCGCCGGGATGCCGAGCAGGGCGGTGGCCGGCATCGGCATGGCGCGGGGGCCGCCGCGTTTGGCGCCGTCGACGGCGTGGTAGAGCCAGGACCCCGCGGGGTTCGGCGACTGGAGCGATGCTCCCAGTCCGAGTTCTGTGGCCAGATCGGCCACCGCGGTGGAGCGGACCGCGAAGGATTCGGCCCCCGCATCCAGGTCCAGCCCGGCCACCTGGTGGCTGGCCACGGCCCCGCCGAAGCGGGGGGAGGCCTCGAAGACGTCGACCTGGTGTCCGGTCAAGGACAGTTCACGGGCCGCCACAAGCCCGGAGATCCCTCCCCCGACCACGATCGCGCGGGGTGCCGAGGCGTGGCCCGGAGTACCGGCTAGCTGCCCGGCCTGCGTCATCCCTACGTCCTTTCCGCGGTGGGGACCCGCCCAGGGTCCCCCACCATTATCGCCCCGTGTCCTGACCGTCAGGTGTGCACGGCGTCAGCCGGCGGTCGGCGGGATGGAGTGGATGAGCTCCACGATCCGGGTCAGCACCTCGGGCTCGGTGTCCGGGGGCACCCCGTGGCCGAGGTTCACGACATGCCCGGGAGCCTCCTCGCCGGAGGCCAGGACGTCCCGGACATGGGCTTCGAGCACTTCCCAGGGGGCGGTCAGCAGGGCCGGGTCTATATTGCCCTGCAGCACGTTCCCCCCGGAGAGACGGCGGTTGGCTTCGGCCAGGCTCAGCCGGTAATCCACCCCGACGACGTCGGCACCACAGTCACGCATGGCCGTCAGGAGTTCACCGGTCCCGGTGCCGAAATGCACCAGCGGCACGCCCAGGTCCTTGACCCGGGAGAAGGCCAGCGTGGAGGACGGCGCCGCGAACTTCTCGTAGTCGGCCAGCGACAGGCTTCCGGCCCAGGAGTCGAAGAGCTGCCCGGCACTGGCACCTGCCTCCAGCTGGGCGCGCAGGAACGCGCCGGAGGCTTCCGCGGCCCATTCGGCCAGGGCGTTCCAGGTCTGCGGATCGTTGTGCATCATCCGGCGCGGGCCCAGGTGGTCGCGGGAGGGCTTGCCTTCGACCATGTAGGCGGCGACGGTGAACGGGGCCCCGGCGAAGCCGACCAGCGGGGTGCTGCCCAGCTCGGCGACGGTCAGGGCCACGGCCTCCCGGATGGGATCCAGCGAGGCATCGGTCAGTTGGGGCAACCGGGCCACGTCGGCCGCGGTGCGCACCGGTTCGTCCAGGACCGGGCCGACCCCGGGGACGATGTCCACGCCGACTCCTGCGAGCTTGAGCGGGATGACGATATCGGAGAAGAAGATCCCCGCGTCCACCCCGTGGCGGCGCACCGGCTGCAGGGTGATTTCCGAAGCCATCGCGGGGTCCAGGCAGGAGTCGAGCATGTTCCCGCCTTCGCGCAGCTTGCGGTACTCGGGAAGCGAGCGTCCCGCCTGGC